>JBGYXG010000050.1:0-33438 GCA_041842465.1 Candidatus Limimorpha sp. | reverse complement strand
GATAAAGTCTAAGTGTCATTATTTGAGGATTAGATTCTTCCGTAACAAACTCAATTTCAATAGCATCTGAATTTGAACGTAAAAGATCCGCCGCAATATCTCTTAGTTTTGTCGGCCAATTTGAAGCCGGATAATAGTCGGATTTTTCTTTTACTATTTTGTCAACAGGGTCGCCGTTGATTTTAGTGATGATATCTCCAACCTTTAGCCCGACTTCATTTTGTAATTCCGCATTGTAATAACCTGTTACAGCTAAGCGATCTTCAATAAAACGGACATGTACGGGTGGGTAATTTTTCCCCTTCCATTCTTCAACTTTATCCGCACCGCCCCAAAGATTGGCATGGGTATCTTGAACACCTCCAATCATTCGGATAGCAGCCATTTCATATTCCAATTCATTTTTTGCATTGATAAACAGAGGAATGTATCCACTCAGCTTGTTGTTCCAGTCCTCATCCATTAAGTATTTATAAGGAAAAAAGTAGTTGATCATGTTCCAATACCTGTAAAGGGATAGCAATCTAAAACCATCATCCGGATAAGTCATATTTGAATATGGGTTTTCATTTTTAAACTCAGGATTGCCAACATAGGGGCTCATGGCAATGTAATGCTGTTTACCCTGCGAACGATGATGATAAACGTATAATAATTTGTTTCTCAAATCTTCACCTTGCTGATCTAACCAAGTCAAATCGGGTTTGAGAAAAGAGTTTTCATTTGTGGTTTTACTTTTTTCACCCTCCTTGATTTCGCCTAAGGAATCAATCCAACTCATGATGCATTGATCTCTTTCATCATCATTAAGTGACTTCATGTATTGGGGCAAAAACCTAAAAAGCTCATAGTCCCAATTATAATTGCCTTGTGCTATTTCTGGGTGATGGTACTTCAGGAAACCCCATATTCTGCATAGTAATTCAAGATTTTCTATATCCTTTGTTTTCAAGTTGGAAAATTGAATGGAAGAACCATTATCAAATTCTTTGTCGAGTTGTGCCTTGGGCAACTTTTTCTCTACCTCTTTTATGGTTTGAACATTTTTACCATCAATGGACAGGACAAAATCGTCAAACCAAGCCTTCCCTTTTCCTGAGAGTATGCCTGCAACAATGATATTTTCGGCATCTTCCGGGTAATTCAGAATTATTGAGTATTTTTTCCAATCACTTGTTCCTGTTATGTTTTGGTTTTGCATGTTATCGAAAGCCAATGCACTTCCATTGCCGTCCACTCTCAATAACAAACCTGCAAATCCATTTTCAACATTTTCTATTTTCATATAGCCTTCAAGCTGTATGGTCTTACCTGAATAGTTTGCCGGAATTTTATAGGCAATACAGCCAAAGGAATTTCCTATTGGGTCAGATGTGATTTTCCCTGATTTTTTCCCTGAATGAGAAACAGAATCTATGGTTAATTCATAATTACCCCACTTCATCCATCCATCAGAAAGCGAAGTGCTTTCATTTTGATTCTCAAAACCAAGGTTGAATTTATCGGGGTCTTGGGCGTAACAACTCATTGAGAAAATTGTCAGTAAAATGATTAGCGTTTTTTTCATTGATTCGATTTTTTAATACAAAATACTATTATTATCGATGGCATTACACCTTGTTTTAATATGCAGTTTGATCTTCTTCATCGCCCAGTCGTAGTGGCTTGCGGTTGCCGAAACGCAGTAGGCACCTAATGTTGAAGTGCCCGTCCATCCGAACATGGCCTTGGAAAAGAGTTCATCGTTAGAGAAAGTGTCAATCAACGCCATCACTTGTTTGTGACTTTCGCAAAGCATCTTTTTCGCATCAATCAGCGGTGTCTGCTGGTGCTTCTTCCAAAACTCGACATTCATAGCCGGATAGGTTTTCCAATTGTACGGATCCGGCAAGAAAGGCTTTGCCTCACCTTTTCGGTTGGTTGTAATCCAACTGATCAGCAGCTGGTGCCATTCATACAAATGCACCAATACATCGCGCAGGTTTTTGTCGCGGCTCCAATGCGCTTCCTTGCCTGCCGTTGCCATTGTATCGGCAAAGGCCGCCCCTTGCTGTTCATCGCTCATCTTGTCAATGAGTTTCCACATCTTGTCGAATTGTCCGTTGGCGGAAGTGATTAAATCGGATTTTGTCGTTGCTCGTGCCATTGATCGTTTACATAATAAACCACCTACACCACTTCTTTGGAAGCTGTGCTAAGGGCTGTTACCGCAACAAAAATACATTTTTTTCAAAGAATCCGTCATTTTTTTCTCAAATCATATTGCCATATTCAAAATTGTTCGTATTTTTGCGAACTAAAACCCTTGCAATGAACAAACAGAAATACACCGATAGGCAGATGCGTTTGGCCGGCTACGCCAAAGCCTTGGGCAATCCGATTCGGGTGGCCATCATGGAATTTCTTGCCCAGCGGGACACCTGCTTTTTCGGTGAAATCCACGAGCAACTGCCCATTGCCAAAGCAACTGCCTCGCAACATCTTACCGCATTGAAAAACGCCGGTCTTATTCAAGGCGAAATCATGCCGCCTAAAGTGAAATACTGCATCAATCGGGAAAACTGGAACGAGGCGAAACAGCTTTTCGGGACTTTCTTCTCACAATGCGAATGCCATAAGAAATCCTGCTGCTCATGAGTTTTTTATTCCTATTGTTCGTTGTTTTGCGAATTACAAACATTAAAATATCAACTTAACACCTACAACGATGAAAATCACCGTCCTCGGAACAGGTTGTTCCAAATGCAAAACACTTTACGCCACCGTCGTAAAGGTTGCCGAAGAAATGGGCCTCCAAGCTGAAATCACCAAGCAGGAAGACATGGCGGAAATCCTGAAATACAACGTCATGACCTTGCCCGCACTCGTCATTGATGAAAAGGTGGTCGCCAAAGGGCAACTCAGCCCTGAACAAGTGAGCGAAATCCTGAAAAAATACCATCCTTAATCCATCCGCAACATGAAAAAACACCTATTGGGCATGATAGCCCTGTTCGTTTTGGCTTTTACGCAGTCGGCCTGCGGACCGCGCCCACCGAAAGACAATCCGCAACAACACAACGAAGGCGTTGTGCAAGTGCTTTATTTTCATGGTAATCAGCGTTGTGTCACCTGTCGCGCTATCGAAAAGCAATGCTTGGAATTGCTCGATACGGAATATGCCGAGGCGCAAAAAAACGGTCTTCTCAGCTTCAGAAGCATCAATTTTTCGGATCGTGAAAACGAATCCACCGCCAACCGGTACGAAGTCACTTGGTCATCCTTGATTCTCGACAAAGACAGTCAGGTGGTGAACCTCACCGACATGGCTTTCAGGTATGCCAAATCGGAGCCGGCGACCTTCAAAGTCCAACTGAAACAGGAAATCGACAAGCTGCTTCAATAATGGAGACCCTGCACCAACTGTTAGACAACAGCTCTATTCCGCTGTTCACCGCCTTGTTGTTGGGACTGATGACCGCCATCAGCCCCTGCCCTTTGGCAACCAACATCGCCGCCGTCGGTTTCATCGGCAAGGACATGGAAAACCGCAAACTCATATTCCGCAAGGGTTTGCTCTATGCCTTGGGACGGATTGTCGCCTATACCGCTTTGGGAATCATCTTATTATGGATTCTCAAAGGCGGCAGCAGCTTGTTTGGAACCCAAAAGTTCATCAGCAAATACGGAGAAATCATCATCGGTCCTTTATTGCTCATCATCGGATTGTACATGCTTTTCGGGAGCAAATTGAACTTGCCGTCTTTCGGATTTCAAGGCAAAGGAGAATCTTTGGCAAACAAAGGCGGATGGGGCGTTTTTCTGCTTGGCGTTCTCTTTGCCCTGGCTTTTTGTCCCAGCAGCGCCATCTTTTATTTCGGAATGCTGATCCCTTTGTCAGCCGGCACTCCGGGAGGTGTTTTTTTACCCGTGGCATTTGCTTTCGCTACGGCATTCCCTGTCCTGATTGTCGCATGGATACTGGCATTCAGTGCCAATAGCATTGGGCGTTTTTATGGAAAGATGAGCCGATTGCAAAAATGGAGCAACCTTATCGTTGGAACGCTCTTTATCCTGATCGGCATTTTTTATTGCATTATTATTTGGATTTAATACCTCAATTCGCATGATACGACAGTTTGCCGATTGGCTCATTTACAGCCTTATAGGTCTCGACAATGCTTCTCATTTGGGAAGTGCCCTGCAATTTTTTGTTTACGACAGCATCAAGATTCTGCTTTTGCTCTTTCTTATCAGCGCGGTGATGGGCATTATCAACGCTTATTTTCCGATTGACCGGTTGCGCAACTATTTGAGCAACAACAAATTATACGGATTGCAATACTTTTTCGCCGCAGTCTTCGGTGCCATCACCCCCTTCTGTTCATGCAGTAGCATTCCGCTGTTCATCGGCTTTGTGAAAGGGGGTATTCCGTTGGGGGTAACCCTGGCTTTTCTCATCACCTCTCCCTTGGTCAACGAAGTCGCCGTAGCGCTTTTCTTAGGTGCTTTCGGGGTGAAGGTTACTGTGATTTACGTTGTTTCCGGCATTTTGCTCGGCACCATCGGCGGTTGGGTGTTGGGACGGTTTCGTTTGGAACGCTGGCTCAGTCCCTGGGTCATTCAGTTGCAGCGGCAAAGCATGGAAGAGACCGCTTTGTGGGAAGCCGAAAAAGTAAGTTTCTGGAAACGTTTACCCCACATTCTCAAGGATTCCTGGCGCATTGTGAAGGGTGTCCTGCTCTACGTTTTCATTGGTATTGGCATCGGCGCTGCCATTCACGGCTATGTTCCCGAAGGTTTCTTTGAGCAGCATCTTTCAGGCGGAAACTGGTGGGAAGTGCCCTTGGCGGTCATTTTGGCCGTCCCGATGTACAGTAACGCCGCCGGCATCGTCCCTGTGATCGAGGTATTTGTGGCAAAGGGAGTGGCCTTAGGCACAGCCATAGCCTTTATGATGGGCGCCGTCGGGCTTTCCCTTCCGGAAGCCACCCTGCTCAAAAAAGTGATGACATGGAAGCTGATCGGCGTGTTTTTCGGCACCGTGACCCTGTTCATCATCCTCAGCGGATGGATTTTCAACGGGGTGCTGTATGACTTTGGATAAACAATAAAACGACAAAGGACACCGTTACCCCGAATACATAACCCCAAAATTACATGAAGATGAACAAGTCTTTCATTGCATTCGCGGCGTTGCTGCCCATGTTGTTTTCTCTCTATTCCTGCCACCCCCAGGTTCAGAAAAGTCAAGATTCAGTTTCAGTTTCCGGGAAAGGAACCGTGTTCGCTCCCTGACATGGTATTAGTAACTATATGTGTTTCGCACACCAAGCCCACAACCACAGAAGCTAAAAAGGCCGTCGAACAAACCATGCAGCAAGTGCTGAACCTGCTGAAAGATGAAAACATCGAAGACAAATCCATCAAGACCATAGCGCTGAACTACGACACGGAATATGAATATCGGAACAGCGGACGTGTCAAACTCGGACAAAAAGTGCAACAGACGATCTTGGTTACCGTAAACAATATGGCAGAAAACCCGGAACGCTTTGCTTCGATAATGGACAAGATTGCGGCCATCGACAGGACGGAAGTCCAAGGCATTCAATTCGACATTGAAAAGAAAGCCGAATTGTTCAAACAAAGCCGTGAGCTGGCCTACCAAAAGGCATTGGAAAAAGCCCGGCAATACGCCGAACTTGCCAACCGTAAAATCGGCAAAGTGCTAACGGTTTCCGAAGGATCGAGCCAAAACTTCATGCAGTCCCTAACCCCTGCCTTAATGACAAATACCGCCTTGGGAGAAAACACGCTTCTTCCCTCATACGATTCCTTTGTCCCAACCGGCGAACAAGGCGTGAGTTCTGAAATCAACATCGTTTTTTCGTTGGAGTAGCTTGGTCAAAAAAAACGCCAAACTCAGGAATGGTTTTTAGCCAAACTCAGGAATGATTTTTAGCCAAACTCGGGAATTCTATTATTTTTTTGTATATTTGCAAGCGTAAAACAAAGAATTATGGCGAATTACAAAAAAAGAATAGCGGACTTCAAACTGGAGAGAAAATTGGCAGGGAAAGGCGCTGTCCTTATCGAAGGTCCCAAATGGTGCGGAAAGACAACAACAGCCGAACAATGCGCTAAAAGTGTTGTTTACTTGACCGACACGGAAGACGGTAAACAAGCCATGAGGATGGCCAATCTCAATCCTAAATTGTTGCTACAAGGCAAAACGCCACGGCTGATTGACGAATGGCAGACTGCACCCTCGCTATGGGATGCCATAAGGCATGAAGTTGATCGTAGAGGGAAAATGGGACAGTTCATTCTTACCGGATCTGCGGTTCCTGCATCGACAGAAGAAATCTTTCACACTGGAACCGGGCGTTTTTCATGGCTAACAATGCGACCAATGAGCCTTTGGGAATCAGGTGAATCGAATGGAATGGTCAGTTTGGAGCATTTGTTTCAAGCACCTGATCAAATTGAAGGCATCAATGACTTGGGGTTAGAAGACGTTGCCTTTCTGACCTGCCGAGGCGGTTGGCCTATGGCGAGCCTATTGAAAGACAACATTGCCCTTGACCAGGCTTTTGACTATTACGATGCCGTGGTAAAACAAGACATCAACCGTGTAGATGAAACGGATCGCAATCCGGAACGCACCATGCGCCTCATGCGCTCCTATGCAAGGCATCAGGGGACACAAGCCAACCTGTCCGTCATTCGACAGGACGTGATAGCCAATGATGAGGATACTCTCGATACCGGCACCATACATTCCTACATCGAAGCCTTGAAGAAAATTTTCGTCATCGAAGACATGAAAGCATGGAGTCCCAACCTGCGCTCAAAGACCGCCATACGGACCTCCGACACCCGGTATTTCGTTGACCCGTCCATTGCAACTGCCGCCTTGGGATTGGGTCCCAAAGACTTGGTGAACGACTTAAGCACTTTCGGACTGTTGTTTGAAACCTGCTGTGTGCGTGATCTTCGCGTTTTTGCCGATGCGCTTGATGGACAGGTGTATCATTTCCGCGACAAATATGGATTGGAATGCGACGCCGTGATTCATTTAAGAAACGGCTCATACGGCCTGATTGAAATCAAACTCGGAGGTGAAACGCTGATTCAAGAGGCAACGAATGCCTTGCAAAAGTTAACCGAAAAGATTGACACCACAAGAATGAAAGCCCCCTCGTTCAGAATGGTCTTGACCGCTATTGGCAAGTATGCCTACCGCCGCGAAGACGGAATTTATATCGTTCCAATAGGATGTTTGAAGAATTGACAACCATTATCTTTTCAATTCCCACAAAATACATTGTTATAACCCACCTCGCGTCTCCCTTTGGAAAAAAATCAGCCAGCGAACAGTGTCGTTTTACCGACACCGAACGCTGACCGTAAGCCTGTTTTTCCGGCATCACCAATTGAGTTTCACCGACACATTGGGCAGGATTCCAAACAAAGAATACTGGTTGATGCGCACTTTTTTATCGGAATAGTCGTATTCAAATTGGTATCCGATGGGGTTTTTGCGATCATACAGGTTGTAAACGCCAAAATGGGTGCTCCAACTGAAACCTTTCCTATATACGCGCGAGGTGTAGCCGCACGAGAAGTCCATGCGATGATAGGCCGGCGTGCGACTTGCATTCCTGTCGGAATAAATAGGAACGACAATCTCCCCGAACTCGTAGAATCCCAACGGTATGGTGATAGGACGACCGCTGGAATATTGCCAAGCCAAACTGACATCCCATCTCGGATTGAACTGATAGTGTCCCATGACACGCACATCATGTGGCATATCGGAAATAGCGGGGTACTCTGCTCCATTGTTGATGCCGGCAATCTGATATTTCACACGTGAAAACGCATAACTGGCGCTTCCGGTGAATTTCCCGACATCTTTCGAAAAATTGAACTCCACGCCGTAAGCCTTCGAGATGCCGCTTCTCACCTGACTGACCACGTTGGGATTGTTGATCAGGCGGGCGTGGTCGATATAGTCAATCTGATTTTGTCCGGCTTTGTAATACAACTCCACCGAGGTGCTGAACTGCTTCCCGATTTGCTGGAACCATCCTGTGGAAAACACATCCGTCACCACGGGCTTCATGCCGTCAATGGCTGGGAACCATGTTTCCAACGACGAGTACGACACTGCATTGTTTTGTAGCACCTGCATGTACTGCGCGTTGCGGGCGTAAGCCAATTTGAAAGACGTGGCTTCCGTGGGTTTGATACTCACGCTGGCACGGGGTTCCAAATAAAAGAAGGTCTTGTTGTCGCCTTTCATCGGCTGGAAGGCGGAAACGCGAAGACCGTAATTCAGTCCCAACCAACGATAAGGCTTCCAATCATTCAGCAGATAGGCGGAATGCTCAAAAGCGTTCACCCTCGCTATGCTCTGCGCCACCGTGTCGGATTCACCGGGGATAAATCTGTGATAGATGCTTCCGGCTCCGCATTGTAACTCACAATCGGGTGCCAGATAATAACTCAAGGCGACTTTCAGATTGATGTCGGACAAGCCCGTGTGCCAATGGTATTGACGTTTTTTCTCCTTGTAGCTCAAATCATTCTGGTAATCGCTGACAATCAACGAAGTATTCATAAACCAACGGCTGCCGAAATTATGGTTCCATCGCAAAGTGCCTAACTTGTTGCCCCAAGTATTGTACAAGCCGTACAAGGAATTGATGGCGTCGTTTCCCATATAGTACGATGCAAACAGCCGGTCGTTCGCTCCCAATTTGGCATTGACTTTCATGTTCACGTCGTAAAATCCGGGCACCACCTGCATCAAGGAACTCGGCTTCATCACCAAGTCCAAAAGGCTATGGCGCACCGAAAGGAAATAAGCGGCTTGCTGCTTCACGATGGGACCGTTTGCCGATAGCGTGGCGGCAAAAGGACTGACCGAAAATGAGAAATCATGACGGTTGAGATTGCCTTCCTTCATCATGCAGTCCAACACCGATGAAACACGACCGCCATACTGCGCAGGCATATTGCTTTTGTAGAAAGTCACGTTGTTGATGGCATCCGGATTGAAAATCGAAATCAAGCCGAAAAGATGCGAGGCATTATAAATAGGTGCTTCGTCAATCAGAATCAGGTTCTGGTCGTTGGTGCCGCCTCGCACCAACATGCCCGAAGAACCGTCGCCGATGGATTTGACCCCCGACTGCCTCTGCATGGCTTTGATGACGTCGTTCTCGCCGAAAATAGCGGGCAACTGGCGGATGGAAGCAATGGTAAACACCTCGGCGTTGAATTCGTTCTGTTGGTGCGCCTTGTCCTTTGAAGCCGCTGTCACCACGACTTCACCCAGTTCCACCGACGACTCCGACAAGGCAATGTCCTTGACAAGGTCTTTTTCCAAGTTGACGTGGATGTTCTTTACCGTGAAGCCTAACAACGAACATTGTAGATCATGTTCTCCTTTTGAAAGTTTCAGCGAGTAAAAGCCATAGGCGTTGGAGGTCGTTCCAGTCATCGTGACAGGATCGAACAAGGTGGCGCCAATCAGGTTTTCGCCCGTCTTTTCGTCAGTGATATGTCCGCTGATGACAAAGGATTGTGCAAATGTCGATAGGGTGCAGCATAATATGGCTGCCAATATTGATACTCTTTTCATGATGCAACTTTTATTGGACGAACAACTCCGAATCAAATAACTCCCTGCGAATGTCGGCAGCGTAGAAATAGCCGAATCCATTCTTCACATTGGTGCTCACATTGCCCGAAATCATGGAAAACACGCCCATGCTCCAGTCCGATTCGTTGAAGACGGAGACGAGATATTCGTAATAGGCAGGCGACACCGAATGCGTGATGATTTCAAGCGGTTTGTTGCCGTCGTAATAATAGGAATACGAAAACTCGCTGGACGAAAACATGGCTTGCAACGACAAGTCGGAATGCACGAACGACCGGTTAAACAAAGTCTCCACGGTCATGTCGCTCAATCCGTTTTCTGGCGACAGGTTGTACTGCGTGTTGATACCGATGGCAAGCGGCTGTTTCGATAGGCAGAAGATATGGCGCGGCATGGAAAAGGTCTCATCCTCATACTCCGCCACGCGTTTCACGATGTCAAACGACGAAGTGTCGTTCAGCGGCACCAGCTTGTCTTCCGCCGTAACGACTTTCTTCTCCGTCTCCACAACCAATTTGTAGGTTTTCCCTACTATTCCCTTGAAAGCCGAATCGGATTGATAGACGGCTTCCTTTTTGAAGTTCATCTCGAGGAAACGGTACGGGAAAGTGTCGGTTTCGCAGGTCACATACACTGCATTGATCTTCGGCATCGCCAGGGAATCGCTGTTCCACACGGCCGGCATGGCCAGCACTACCTTGTGACGGCGCAATTCGGAAGTTACACCGCCTTGAACGACAATCATTTCGTCCATTTCAGCGGTGTTGTGATGGTCAAAGTCGTTGATGTTGCCTTCATCGATGGTTCCGCATGACGACAAGACCGCAAACGACAAAAGAAAAATAAGGCTGTTTCGTCTCATAGTAAATACATTTAGTTCGTATTCTGTAAAAAATGCAGCATAACCTCACCGTATTACAAGCATTGCTGCAATTTAATTTGGCGGCAAAAATACAAAAAACCAAAACAATTCGATAAATTTGTTACGATATTGTTTTGTTTTTTTGAGCTATTTCAATTGCTTCGGTCTTTTATGCTATGAAAATGAAATAGTTGCAACAAAAAAAGCTATTAACCAACAACCCAATCAATAAAGCATCAGGTCGGAAGGATTCTCAAAAGGCAGAAAACCGTCATAGCGATTTTCCATGAAAAACCATAAGAATAGTGGTTATTCAAACAGCTTTTTAGGCTTGAAACCAATCACTTCCGCATGAAGATAGGTGAGATGCTTGTTGTAGTCCAAATCGTTTTTATCGATGTCTTTTTCCAGAGCTAATTGAATGACTTCCAGCATATTCTCTACATAATGGAATTTCAGCCCTTCAACATATTCGGCTTTGATATCCAACAAGTCGCGCTTGTTGTCAATGGAAACAATAATGTCTTTCACGCCGTTGCGTTTGGCTGCCAGTATCTTTTCCTGAATGCCTCCAACAGGCAACACCCGGCCTCTGAGTGTGATTTCTCCTGTCATGGCCAAATTCCCTTTCACCTTGCGCTGTGTCAATGCGGAGGTCAAAGCGGTGAGCATGGTGATGCCCGCCGACGGACCATCTTTGGGCGTAGCACCTTCGGGAACATGAACGTGGATGTTCCATTCGTCGAACACTTCGGGACTGATGTCGAGCAAGGTAGCATGTGCCTTGATAAACTCGTAGGCTATGGTTGCCGACTCCTTCATGACCTCACCGAGATTGCCTGTCAAGCCGAGGTGACCGCTGCCACGACTCATGCTTACCTCGATGGAAAGCAACTCTCCTCCTACCGCCGTCCATGCCAATCCGGTGGCTACACCCGGAATGGTGTGCTGCACCTCGTCGTCATCGTGGTGCATGGGCACGCCAAGGGTCTTCTCCAATTCATCGACAGAGACTTTCTTGCCGAAAGTTTCTCCGCTGACAATCTGTTTGGCACGGTGACGCATGACATCGGAAAGTCTGCGTTCAAGGCTACGGACTCCAGCCTCACGCGTATAGTCGTCGATGACACGCATGATGATGTCTTTCGGAAAAACAATATCCGACGTTTTCATGCCGTGTTCAACAAGCTGTTTGGGGACAAGATGGCGTTTTGCAATTTCAAATTTCTCTTCGCGCAAATAGCCACTCAACTCTATGATTTCCATGCGGTCGCGCAATGCGGGATGGATGGTGCTAAGCGTATTGGCCGTGGCAATAAACAGGATTTTCGACAGATCGTAATCCAGTTCAAGGAAATTGTCGTAAAACGTCACATTCTGCTCAGGGTCAAGAATTTCCAACAGTGCCGCCTGCGGGTCGCCGTTGATATTGTTGCCACTCACTTTGTCAATTTCGTCGAGGACAAACACCGGATTGCCCGACTTCACCTTACGAAGGTTCTGAATGATACGACCGGGCATGGCGCCGATATAGGTCTTGCGATGACCGCGCAGTTCCGACTCATCGCGCAAACCACCCAATGACATGCGTATGTATTTGCGGTTCAAAGCGCGGGCGATCGACTTGCCCAACGAAGTCTTACCTACTCCAGGAGGGCCAACAAGACACAGGATGGGCGACTTCATGTCGTTCTTCAACTTCAGTACGGCAAGATGCTCGATGATACGGTCTTTCACCTTGTCGAGACCGAAATGGTCGGTGTCCAACACTTTCTGAGCACGCTTCAAATCAAAATTGTCCTTGGTATATGTACCCCATGGCAAATCGACCAAGTATTGCAAATAGTTCAACTGTATGCCGTATTCAGCCGCCTGCGGGTTGGTACGTTCCAACTTTTTCAGTTCGCGCTCAAACACATCGGACACTTCCTTCGTCCACTTTTTCTTTTTCGACTTTTCGCGCAACTCTTTAACATCCTGCTCGTTAGGAGTTCCTCCTAATTCCTCCTGAATGGTGCGCAACTGTTGGTTCAGCAGATACTCGCGTTGTTGCTTGTCCATGTCGCTTTTCACCTTGCTCTGGATCTGCTGCTTCAGTTCAATCATCTGTTGTTCGTTGGTCAGATGGTTAAGCAGGTTAGTCGCCATTTCGGTGACATCGGTCAATTCCAAAAGGTGTTGCTTGGGGTGCAGGGCGATATCAAGGTTGCTCGAAACAAAGTTCAGCAGGAAAGTAGGGCTTTCGATGTTGTTGATGGCAAAGCCGGCTTCTTCGGTAAGGTGGTGCGAGTTGGTGATGACCTGAAGAGACAGCTCTTTGACCGATTGTATCAAGGCCTTGAACTGCTTGTCCTTCGGGATGTCGATGACGGTACCGTAAGGCTTCACCTTCGACATCAGGTAGGGGTCGCTTTGGGTCATTTCCTGTCGCTCGAAACGACGCTTGCCTTGAATAATGACCGTGATGTTGCCGTCGGGCATCTGCAAGGTCTTCACAATTTGGGCGACCGTTCCCACCGTATATAAATCATTGCCTTCCGGCTCATTGATAGTCGGATCAATCTGTGCCACGACACCGATAGGCTTTCTCTTCTTGTAATATTCCCGCACCAAACGAAGCGATTTGTCGCGCCCTACCGTAATGGGTATGACGATGCCCGGAAACAGCACCGAATTGCGCAAAGGAAGTATAGGCAATTCTTCAGGTACATTCTCATTGCTCAGAAATTGTTCGTCTTCCTTGCTAAGAATGGGGATGAACTCTGTTTCGGGGTCGATAATATCGGGAAATAAAAATTCTTCGTCTGATCTTTTCATGGTTGCGGGTTTAGTCTGTCATTTCCGTACTTAAAACGCCATTTTGTCAGCATGCCGTCTGCCTTATCATGATGAATTAATGTAAATATAAGATTTTCAGCATATTATAAAACACGGCTACCGAGCATGGCAAAAAGCCTATTAATCCTGTCAATTAGTATGCCAATTGCCCCTATCCTACTTTTAGAGTTGCTGCCGTATGCCAACAAAAAAAGCCCTTGTCAACGACGACGAGGGCTTCGTGTATGTGACACGCATCGCTTTATTTGCCTGCGTTGTTCTTTTCGAGGAATTTCTTGTATTTGTTGTTGAACTTATCAACACGGCCGGCCGAGTCAACGAGTTTCATCTTACCAGTATAGAACGGGTGCGAAGCGCTTGAGATTTCGAGCTTTACGAGCGGATACTCTTTGCCGTCTTCCCACACAATGGTTTCCTTGGAATTGATGGTGGAACGTGAAATGAACGTATAGTCGTTCGAAATGTCTTTGAATACCACCAAACGATAGTTCTTAGGGTGAATGTCTTTTTTCATCGCTTTCTTCTCCTTATAATTTGAGGCTGCAAAAGTACTACTTTTTCATCAAATAGCAACACCTTTACTGTGTTTTTTTTCACACTGTCGGTTTTTGCCTCTTTTGCCATTTTCTATTTCGTTGATTGTCAATAAGTAACAACAACTTATTTCGAATGTCTTATGTGTGTTTTGAGACATAACACCATTTCCGGCAAAGACTTCTTGAACCATTCTTTCCTGCTCCCCTTTTTAATACGACCATCATCCACCTTGAATTCAGAAGTGTTCCGTTTGCCAATTTGGTGTAAACCTACCAATCGGTTCATCCTATCATCTGCAAATCCGTAATCAAAAATCCACAAAAAAATTCATCAACTCATTCCGCTTTCTATCTGAATTATTATTTTGCAAGAAGGGCTGTTTCACATTGTTTTTATTATTATCTTTGCAGCACTTTTTCAGAGCGAAAAAGAAGATGTTCAAATCGAATTTTTAATCATTAAATAATCATAATCACAATTACAAAGCAATGAAACAAGCTTATAATTTCAACGCAGGTCCCTGCGTGCTGCCCAAAGAGGCAGTTGAATCGACAATCAACGCTATTCGCAATTTTGACAACACCGGTATCGGTTTGATGGAAATCTCTCACCGCACACCCGGTTGGGAACGCACCATGGAAGAAACCCGCCAGTTGTGGCGTGACCTTCTGAACATCCCGAACGAGTACGAAGTGTTGTTCCTCGGCGGTGGTGCCAGCACCCAGTTCTACATGGTTCCTGCCAACCTGATGAAGACCAAGGCTGCTTATTTGCAGACCGGTGTATGGGCAAAGAAAGCTGCCAAAGAAGCCAAGCTTTTCGGAAAGACCGAAATCGTCGCTTCTTCCGAAGACAAGACCTACACATACATTCCTAAAGGCTACACCATCCCCACGGATGCCGACTACTTCCACATCACAACCAACAACACCATCTACGGTACTGAAATCAAACACGATATGGACTGCCCCATCATGCTCGTCGCCGACATGTCGTCCGACATCATGAGCCGTCCCGTCGATGTGAAGAAGTACGGTCTCATCTACGGCGGTGCCCAGAAGAACGTCGGTCCTGCCGGTGTCACCTTCGTCATCGTCCGCAAGGACATCCTCGGCCAAATCGGTGACCGCACTTACATGAACCCGCTGCCGACCATGGTGGATTACCGCACCCATGCCGCCGAAGAAGCCAAGAACATCTCCATGTTCAACACGCCTCCCGTACTCCCCATCTTCGTCATGCACGAAACACTGAAATGGGTGAAAGACCTTGGCGGCTTAGAAGCCATGAACAAGATTAACGTGAAGAAATCAGCCATGCTGTATCAAGAAATCGACCGCAACAGCCTGTTCCGCGGCACCGTTGAAAATAAGGAAGACCGTTCCATCATGAACCATTGCTGGGTCATGGCCGAAGGTCGCGAAAACCTCCAAGACGCTTTCATGGCCTATGCCAAGGAACGCGGCATGGTGGGCATCAAGGGTCACCGCTCTGTCGGCGGCTTCCGTGCCTCTCTCTACAACGCCTGCCCCGTCGAAGCCGTTGAAGCTCTCGTACAATGCATGCAAGACTTTGAAAAAGCCAACAAGTAATTAATGTTGAATTGTTGTTTGTTGGATTGCACAATTCAACAAACAACAATCCTCATCTAACAATCAAACAATTAAACAATCAACACATAAACAATGAAAGTATTAGTAGCAACAGAAAAGCCTTTCGCAAAAGTTGCCGTTGACGGCATCCGCGAAGTAGTGGAAAAGAACGGTTACCAACTCGCTCTCTTAGAAAAATATACTGACGTTAATGATCTTTACAAAGCCGTTGCCGACGCTGATGCCCTCATCGTTCGCTCCGACAAGGTCACCAAAGAAGTTCTTGATCATGCCAAGAACCTGAAGATTGTTGTTCGTGCCGGTGCCGGTTATGACAACTTAGACCTCGAAGCCTGCACAGCTAAAAACGTCGTTGCCATGAACACTCCCGGCCAAAACTCCAACGCCGTGGCAGAATTGGTCATGGGTATGCTGGTGTACGGTGTGCGTAATTTCTACAACGGCAAATCGGGTTCCGAACTGATGGGCAAGAAACTCGGCCTCCTCGCCTTCGGTAACGTGGGTCGCAATGTGGCTCGCATCGCCAAAGGCTTTGGCATGGAAGTTTACGCCTACGACGAATTTGTTCCCGCCGCTAAGATTGAAGAAGCCGGTGTACACGCCGCCGCCAACCGCGACGCTTTGTTTGAGACCTGCGACATCGTCTCGCTGCACATCCCTGCCACTGCTGAGACCAAGCAGAGCATCAACTATGCCGTTGTCAACAAGATGCACAAAGGCGGCATCCTGCTGAACACCGCCCGCAAGGAAGTCATCAACGAAGCCGAACTGCTTAAGCTGATGGAAGAACGCACGGACATTAAATACATCACCGACATCATGCCGGACGCCGATGCCGATTTCCAGAAGATGGAAGGCCGTTACTTTGCCACACCTAAAAAGATGGGGGCTCAGACTGAAGAAGCCAACATCAACGCCGGTCTGGCCGCTGCCAGCCAAATTGCTGATTTCTTCAAGACAGGCAACAAGAAATTCCAAGTGAACAAATAATTCATCGGAATATTACATACTGACTGTCAATGGGTTTAGACCAAAACGAGACACCTTCTTTCTTCAAGTTCGAGAGCCTCGAAATTTATCACAAGGCGCTTGACTTCTGTCATGCCGTTTCCATCTTGTCGAACGATTGTTCCAACGATGCGCAGCGGTTAGTTGTCAACCGCTTTTTTGACGAAGCCCTGAAGATTGTGACCAACATTTCCGAAGGATCAACAGGCACCAAGAACTTGTTTTCCGTCAGCCTTCAACAGGCTAAAAGCGCCATCGACAATTGTGTGCTTTTCTGCAGCCTCGCTGCCCGACACAACCTCATCAATGCCGAAAAAGAAGTTTTCTTCCGTAACGCGCTCATGGAAATGACCAAGATGATCGTCGCTTTGATCGTTTCGCTACAGAAACACGACCCCATTGACAGTCCGTTGTAAAACCGTATCAATCAACGTAATAAAACGAAATAGTAATGTCAATTATCAAACCGTTTAAGGGATGGCGTCCGCCAACCGATATCGTCCTGAAACTGGCATCACGTCCTTATGACGTCTTGAACACCGAAGAAGCCCGCAAGGAATGCGAAGGCAATCCCTATAGCCTCCTCCACGTGACCAAGGCCGAAATCGACCTGCCTGAAGGCCACAAGGACAGCGACTTGGAAACCTATTTGAAAGTAGTTGAAAACTTCAATTCGTTCAAAGATTTCGGATGGATTAAGCAAGACGAAGAAGAAAAGCTCTATATCTACGCCCAGAGCATGAACCCCACCGAAGCCAACGCCCAGTGGCAATATGGCATCGTGGCTTGTGCTTATAGCGAAGACTATGTCAACAAAATCATCAAGAAGCACGAGCTGACCCGCAAGGACAAGGAAGAGGACCGCATGAAGCACGTCCGTCTCACCAACGCCAACGTGGAACCTGTTTTCTTTGCTTATCCCGCCGTTTATGAAATCGATGCCATCGTCAATAAGATCATTGCCGAGAAGCCCATCTATGACTTCATCGCCAAGGAAGACGGCTTCGGCCACCGTTTCTGGGTGATCGACGACAAGGCCACCATCGCCCGCCTCGTTGAACTCTTCGCCACCAAGGTTCCTGCCATGTACATCGCCGACGGTCACCACCGCAGCGCTGCCGCAGCTCTCGTAGGTCAAGAAAAGAAAGAACACAACCCAGCCCACAACGGAAAAGAAGAATACAACTACTTCATGACCGTGATCTTCCCCGACAACCAGTTGAAAGTCATCGACTACAACCGCGTTGTGAAAGACCTCAACGGCCTTAGCAAGGAACAGTTCCTCAAGGCTTTGGAAGAGGCATACGTGGTTGAAGACATGGGTACGGAAATCTACAAACCTTGCAAGCTGCACGAACACAGCATGTATCTTGACGGCCACTGGTACAAGATGAACGCCAAAGCCGGCAAATACAACGACAACGACCCCATCGGCGTGTTAGACGTGAAAATCTTGAGCGACCACGTGTTGGACAAGATTCTCGGCATCAAGGACTTGCGCACCGACAAGCGCATTGACTTCGTCGGCGGCATCCGTGGTCTCGGCGAACTGAAACGCCGTGTTGACAACGGAGAAATGAAAGTTGCCTTTGCCCTGTATCCCGTTTCGATGCAACAAATCATCGATATTGCCGACAGCGGCAATATCATGCCTCCCAAGACCACTTGGTTTGAGCCTAAACTGCGCTCAGGTCTTGTGATTCACACACTGGATTAATGTAAATTATGCATTCATGAAAAACACGGAGCGAGATTTTCTTGTTCCGTGTTTTTTGTTTGTGCCGGACACAACTTCTATTTCCGTAGTCAGCTCTGGCCTCTCCATGTCGCTCATATTCCACAAAAGTCTGTTCTTTCTACATCATGGCATAATAAGCACACTACCTCGCCATCGCCAAAATGGATTTTATGTTGGCATACAGTTGCTCTATCTCTTTGGAGTTATTGATATGTAATTCATTTGTTTCCGTCATTTTAATTTGCCATGCTTGAAACACATTACAAATCTAATCATTTTTCTTGCATTTGTTTCAGGCGCAATTCCCATACTCGTTGAACAATTATTCACCTCGTGAAAATACAATTTTCGAGACAGCACTCCAAGTAAAGATGTTTTTCTTAACTTTGCATACTATGAACCTAAGCAAAAACCTCATCAAGCACTACTCCGACTACCTCAAGCTGGAACTCTCGCTTTCCGACAACAGCATCAGCGCCTACTTGCATGACGTTTCGTTGTTTCAGCAATACCTTGATGCGGAACACAACGGAATCGAATTGAAAGACATCCGCATGGAAACGATAGAGCATTTTCTGTCGTTTCTTTATGACCTGCACATTGGAGCTAGTTCTCAAGCCCGCATCCTATCCGGTTTGAAATCATTTTACCGCTACCTGATGCAGGAAAAAATAGTGGACAGCGACCCCACCGACCTCATTAGCTCGCCATCGTTAGGCCGCCATTTGCCGGAAGTATTGAGCTATGAGGAAATACAGCAAATGATTGAGAGCATCGACCTCAGCACGCCCAACGGACATCGCAACAAGGCCATGATTGAAGTGATGTATGGATGCGGTCTTCGCGTATCGGAACTCATTACATTGCAAATCAGCAATATATACAGCGAAGACGGCTTTTTACGTTTGATAGGCAAAGGCAACAAGGAAAGGTTGGTGCCTATTGGAAACAGCAGTCTATCGATTCTTTTTCAATATATCGAAGGGACGCGGCGACATGTCAATGTGAAGCCCAAGTTTGTCGATACCGTCTTTTTGAACAGGCGCGGCATGGGGCTGAGCCGTCAGATGGTGTTTCTCATCGTAAAAGAACTTGCCTGGTCAAACGGCATTGAACGGAACATCAGTCCGCACACTTTCCGACACTCCTTTGCCACTCATCTCATCGAAGGGGGGGCCAACCTGTTGGCCGTGCAACAAATGCTCGGTCACGCCAGTGTCAGCACGACGGAAATCTATACGCATATTTCGGATGCCTTGCTTCGCGACACGCTGACCAGCTTTCATCCAAGATTCAAAAAACAGTAGTTGTATTGATTTTCAATAGGTTGCAAAAATCAGATGATATTACCCTGATCATCTACGAGCACACCCCAGCTAACGGCAGAGAGCGTCTCTCCGTCAAAGAAGAAATCAACGAGAATATCCTCACAGGAGATGCGGGTCTCCCCGTCCTCGTCTTCCTGCTCAAAGTCAACATGGCCATGCTGTTTCAATAGTTCCATGATAGCTGCTTTGCCGAGCTGGAACACCTTTTCCCCATAGAGGGTGGCCTCGGTATTATCCGTTTCGAAACAGGCGACCACCGACTTGGTAATGCCTTCAAAATAAATGCTGGTCTTCAGATCCTCGTATTCATAATAGATAGAGCGGTTCTCGGTTTCTTCCATGTCGCTCAGTTCCTCATAAAACACGGGCATGCCAAGCACTTTTACCGCTTCATCAAGGGGCATTCCAAAAGGTATCTCTCCATACCCCTTAAGCGGTTCGATTTTGAATTCTTTCATGGTGTGTTGAATTGATTTGAAGCCGTGAAATTAAACAATTTCACCTTACCGAGAGGCTTTTTTACATAAAAAATAACGAAACAATATCCGCATATCCCCCTTTTCCATCGCTTTTATGGACGGGTCACGCATTTCATCATTCGAAACGCAAAGCTTTGATCGGTGTAATCCGGTTGATGACCGCCGTAGGAATCAACAACATAAGTGTCCAAAGCAAAAAAGTGCCTAAGTTAATGGCCATGACAACACCTGCATGAAGTTCCACCGGCACGGCGGAAAGGTAATAGGTTTCGGCGGATAGCTTGATGAAAGCCGTATAATATTGCAACAAACAAAAGCCGATTCCGACAATATTCCCAATGACTGAGCCTGCAAACAGTATGCGTAACGACCTGTATAAAAGTACATTACGAACAAAGCGATTGGTCGCTCCCATTGCTTTCAATACGCCTATGGTCGAGGTTCTCTCAATGATAAAAATGAGCAGCATACTGACAACCGTAATGCCCGCCACCAACAGCATCAATGCCATGATAAGCCATACGTTGGTATCCAGCAGTGCGAGCCAGTCGAAAATCTGCGTATTGGTCTCGCGTGCCGTAAAGGAGGTCAACTCCACCGGCAAACCGAAATACAAGGCCTCGTTGACAGTTTCGGTCATATCGGGATTGTCAATCCACACCTCCACCTTTCCCGTCGCATTGTCAGGCCATTCATTCAACCTCCTGATCTGATTCAAGTCTCCGAAAACATACCGCTCGTCAAACTCAGATAGCCCCGTTTCGTAGATGCCGACAACCGTAAATTTCCTACCCCGCGCCTTCATGTCTTTGTCGATAAACCACACACGCACCGCGTCACCTAAGCCCAGCAACATCTTATCGGCAATGTTTTTTGAGATCATTACATCCGTAGAACGCTCATTTTCAGTAAATTTCGGCACAACCCCAGCAACAAGGCAGTTTGAAAAATAAGACCAGTCGTAATGCTCGTCCACCCCTTTCAAAACAATCCCTTGTATTTCATCATCGGTTTTGATAATGCCCGCCTTGTCGGCCACCATCTGGTAATGACGAATGCCGGCTATGCTTTCTATCCGGGTCATTAACGACGAATCCAAAACGAACGGATTTTCCTCGATGGACTCATTCTTGTCAAGGGCGATGATATGGATAGGCGCTTCAAATCCTAACACCTTGTCGCGGATTTGATTTTTGAAGCCGATGACAATGCCCCAAGCAATGATCATGACGGCTATGGCCAAGGCAACACTCGTCACTGCCAATCGCAATGACGTGGATGACAGGCTTTTCCTTGACAAGGAAAAAAATCTACGCGCTATGAATTCTGATCCGTTCATTTTGTTTATACTTGCAAAAGTAAAAAATAAACTGCGATGCACAGAATTTTCTTTTTTGTATGGGTACTCATTGCCCCATTCTGGGTAAGATGCTCCGCCCAGCAAGTTTCAGTTGAAAAAGAATCCATTCAATTGATTTCAAATGAATTATATATTTCCGGAGCACAAAACACCAAAGCTTATCTGCCTCTACTTCAAGGAAAGAAAATCGGAGTGGTGGCCAACCAAACCAGTGTCATTGGAAGAACACATTTGGTGGACAGCTTGTTGACACATGGCATCGACATTGTAAAAATCTTCACCCCCGAGCATGGATTCAGAGGTACCGTCGATGCCGGTGCGACGGTTAACCATGGCAAGGATGAGGCGACAGGTCTTCCTATAATTTCGTTGTATGGGAAAAACAAAAAGCCAAGTTCGGAGATGTTGCGCGGCATCGACTTGATTCTGTTCGACCTGCAAGATGTCGGGGTCAGGTTTTACACCTACATTTCCACTTTGACTTACGTTATGGAGGCCGCTGCCGAAAACCAATTGCCGGTAATCGTCCTCGACCGTCCCACCCCCAATGGCTTTTATGTGGACGGACCCGTACTTCAGCCGGGAAACAAGTCGTTTATAGGCCTGCACCAAGTGCCTGTCGTTTACGGCATGACCATTGGAGAATATGCCAAAATGGTCAATGGCGAGGGCTGGCTCAATAATTCCCTGCTCTGCGATTTGACGGTCATACCTATTAATAATTACAACCGGAATGCCATTTACGAACTTCCCGTGAAACCCTCCCCCAACCTGCCTACCTGGGAATCCATCTACCTGTACCCGACCTTATGCTTTTTTGAGGGCACCATCGTCAGCGTTGGCCGCGGTACCGACATGCCGTTTCAGGTATTCGGACATCCAAGCATGAGAGGAGGAACCTGTTTCATTCCCCAAAGCAAAGATGGCGTCTCGAAACCTCTGTTGGAAGGACAGCGTTGCCGCGGTGAAAACAAGACCGACTTTGCGCACGACTTCGCCAACAATACCAATCAGATTCATTTACAATGGATTATCGATTCTTATCAGCAGTTGAAAGATAAGAAATTCTTTACGAATTACTTCAGGCTGCTCTCGGGCAACGACACCTTGCAGCAGCAGATTGAATCCGGTCTTGACGAAAATCAAATCCGAGCCAGTTGGCAAAAAGAATTGGATGCATTCCAGAAAATCAGACAGAAATACCTTATGTATTGACACTGTGTTTTTACAATCCATCTGAAGAAAAAAGCGTCGCCTGACTGACCGGGCAACGCTTTTTTGGAAAGAATCGGTATGATTCCTAATGTGTCGGAATCAGATTTTTCTTCCCGGATAGACTTTCAGGGCTTCTTCAAGACATTTCAAGGCTTTCCGCAAGTCGGAAATGTTCAGGCAATAGCTCACCCTCACCTCATCGGTACCTTTTCCTTTGGTATGATAAAATCCCGTTGCCGGAGCCAGCATCACCGTTTCACCTTTATAGCTGAACTCTTCCAACAGCCATTTGCAGAAACGGTCGGAATTGTCAATAGGCAAACGGGCTACGCTGTAAAATGCGCCTTTGGGCATGGGAACGAAACATCCCGGCATGGCATTAATGCCTTTGATAAGGGTATTGCGGCGTGCCACATATTCAGCAGCAACAGCATCAAAATAAGATTGAGGCGTGTCAACAGCTGCTTCACCTAATATCTGACCAAACAGCGGAGGCGACAAGCGTGCCTGTGCCAGTTTCATGGCGGTGGCATAAACCTCTTTATTACGGGTGACGAAAGCACCGGTACGCACGCCACATGCGCTGTAACGCTTTGATACTGAATCGAGCAGCACTACATTTTGCTCAAGCCCTTTGAGATGCATCACGCTGAAATGTTGAGCGTTGTCATAAACAAATTCGCGATACACTTCATCGGCAAACAAAAACAAGTCATACTTTTTCGCAATCTCACCCAATTTCTGAATTTCTTCCTTCGAATAAAGGTAGCCTGTCGGATTATTCGGGTTGCAGATCATGATAGCCTTGGTCTTTGGCGTAATCACCTTTTCAAACGCTTCGATGGAAGGCAAGGCGAAACCGTCTTCAATATTTGAGACGATCGGTTTTACAGTCACGCCGCAAATAAGCGCAAAAGTGTTGTAATTGGCATAGAACGGTTCTGGAATGATGATTTCATCGCCCGAATCCAAGCAACTGTTGAAAGCGAACATCAGGGCTTCGCTCCCACCCGTAGTGACAATCATGTCATCCGCCGTAATGTCGATGCCTACACTGTGGTAATATTCCACCAATTTATTACGATAGCTGATATTACCCGCAGAATGGGTATAGGAGATGACCGGAATGTCGGCATTACGCACAGCATCCCGTGCTCCCTTAGGTGTTTCTACATCAGGCTGTCCAATGTTCAGCCGATAGACATGGATTCCGCGTGCCCTGGCAGCGTCGGCAAATGGCGCCAATTTACGTATTGGTGAATAGGGCAATGAACTGCCCATGTGTGAAATCGTTGGCATGTTTTTGAGTTTGAGATTATTAGGTTCCGATCGGTCAAATCGGAATATTTCTGCATTTTTCGTTTCTGTCGCTTAAAAGCAATTAATTGTTGACGGGTGCGCCTACGCTGGATTGCTTTTCGGGCATGGCTTCGGTCGGCTGATCAAGCACCGTTCCTTTGATACGAAGGACAACGTTATGGTTTTTCTTGGCATTCGAGGTCACGGTAACCGTCTTGTTGATAACGCCGGGACGATTGGTTTTATATGTCACTTTTATCACCTGGGATTCGCCAGGCAAAATAGGTTCTTTGGGCCAAGTGGGAACGGTGCATCCGCATGAGGACTGGGGCTTTTGAAGAATTAGCGGCTCGTTACCAGTATTGGTGAAGGCAAACTCACACTCGCCATTGCCATTGTATGGGACATTACCGTAGTCGTGTACGGTTTTTACAAATTGAATTTCGGGTCCGTTTTGAATTTCGACGGCTTCCTGAGCCGTTGCAATGCCCGACATCATCAATACGATGCCAAGCAAAAAGATGAGCTTTTTCATTTGATACTATTTATTTAGTTGTGCAAAAATACAAATTATCCTTCCGATGTATCTGTTTTTCCATTCTTTTTTCTTCTTTTGGTGTTTCAAAAACCATACCAAAACACAAATTATCCGGCAAAAGTCATCTTGATTGGATAAAATTTATAAAAAATTGACTACAAATACTTTGACAGTATAATATCGATTTTTATTGCAATTATTTCAAAAAAATCACCCTCAATGGGAATTTGGTATGAAAAGTTTTCCTATTTTTGCACCTCGAAAAAGGCGGGGTAGCTCAGTTGGTTAGAGCGTCGGATTCATAACCCGGAGGTCTCGAGTTCAATTCTCGATCCCGCTACATCGCAAGTCATTAAAAGGCAGAAGGTTATCAAGCTTACTGCCTTTTTTTGTTTTTCACACGAAACAAGGCCCTGTTCTATTAGATTAGAAATGTAAAAACAGCACTTGAAAATTCCCATTCAAACCGTATTGGACACGAAAATCACCGGATCTTTGAAATCGGACGACAAAAGCATGATGTATCTCAGTCGTTTATGCTCTACGTTGGGTTTTCAACATGTGTTGTTAATAACTTTTTCCATCAGAAACCCTTCTTCGTGCATTTGCCTTTTGTAATTTTGCACTGCTTTTGGTGTCCAAAACAGGACTCAATAGGGAATGCTGTGCAAATCGGCAACAGTGCCCGCTGCTGTAAGCTCTTATGCAGCGTCAGTCAACATGTCACTACCTTTACCCATAAAAGACGGGAAGACGACTGACGTACAGAGCAAGTCAGAAGACCTGCCAAGGCATCGGATAGAAGGCTTTCGGGAGCAAAAGCCATGACGAAACGAGGTATTTCGCATGACACTACCGAAGGTTTTCCTTTGAAATGAATCAATTACCCTGAGTTATGTGCGACGACAAACAACACATTTACCGAAACAAACAGATGGCAAAGTGAGGCCATTGCAACGCAGGTGGCATTGTCCACAACAAGAAAGACATTATTACCAACTTAATCGATACGCATCCAAAAAAACCATAAGTCATGATTCTCAACGAAACGCACATCATCAAGAGAAACGGCAAACGCGAGATTTTCTCTATCGACAAAATCAAGAACGCCATTCAGAAAGCCTTCCTTTCCGTTGGCAGTTTTGCGCCCATGGAGGTGCTCGACAACATTCTGAGCCGCATCAACATCTTTGAAGGCATCAGCGTGGAAGAAATCCAGAACCAAGTGGAAATTGCGCTGATGGCTGAACAGTATTATGCCGTCGCCAAATCGTATATTCTGTACCGCCAGCAGCATTACGAAGATCGCGAAGTGCGCGAGAAACTTGACTTCTTAATCAACTACTGCAACGCACAGAATGCGGCTACAGGAAGCAAGTTCGACGCCAACGCCAACGTTGAAAAGAAAAATATCGCCACCCTGATTGGCGAGTTGCCAAAATCGAATTTTATCCGCCTCAACCGCCGTATGCTCTGCGACCGCATCAAGGACATGTACGGCAAAGAACTTGCCGACCAATACCTGTACCTGCTGAACAAACACTTTATCTACAAGAACGATGAGACCAGCATTGCGAACTATTGCGCCAGCATCACGATGTATCCTTGGCTGCTTGACGGCACAAAGGGCATTGGCGGAAATGCCAGCGCCCCCACCAACCTGAAATCGTTTTGCGGCGGGTTCATCAACATGGTATTCATGGTCTCCAGCATGTTGAGCGGCGCTTGCGCCACCCCTGAATTCCTGATGTATATGAATTATTTCATCGGCAAAGAATACGGCAACGACTACTACAAACGTGCCGACGAGGTGGTCGATCTGTCGCTCAAGCAGCGCACCTTGGACAAAGTCATCACCGACAGCTTCCAGCAGATTGTCTATTCCATCAACCAGCCCACGGGAGCTCGCAACTTCCAGAGCGTGTTCTGGAACATCTCCTACTACGACAAAAACTATTTCGACAGTCTGTTTGGCAACTTCTTCTTTCCTGACGGATCGCAACCTGACTGGCCATCCTTGAACTGGCTGCAAAAACGCTTCATGAAATGGTTCAACGAAGAACGCACTAAGACTGTGCTCACCTTCCCTGTCGAAACCATGGCTCTGCTTTCGAAAGAAGGCGACATCGTTGACAAGGAGTATGCCGACTTCACGGCTGAGATGTATGCACAGGGGCATTCCTTCTTTACTTATGTGAGCGACAATGCCGACTCGTTAAGCAGTTGCTGTCGCTTGCGCAACGAGATTCAGGACAACGGATTCAGCTACACTTTAGGTGCCGGCGGTGTTTCCACTGGTTCGAAAAGCGTGCTGACCATCAACTTGAACCGCTGCATCCAGTATGAAAAGAAAAACAAACTGCCGCAACTCAGCTTTTTGGAAGAAGTCGTTGACTTGGTCCATAAGGTACAACTCGCCTACAACGAAAACCTGCGTTACCTCCAGTCGAAAGGCATGTTGCCGTTGTTCGACGCTTCTTACATCGTCATGAACCGGCAATACCTCACCATAGGTGTTAATGGCATGGTGGAAGCCGCTGAATTTCTCGGCATTCCCATCAGCGACAATGAAGAATACAACCACTTTGTGGAAAGCGTACTCAGTCTTATCGAGACCTATAATAAGAAATACCGCCACGACGGCATTCTTTTCAACTGCGAAATGATTCCCGCCGAGAATGTCGGTGTCAAACACGCCAAGTGGGACAAGGAAGACGGCTATTTTGTGCCTCGTGACTGCTACAACAGCTATTTCTTTATCGTTGAAGACGAGTCGCTAACCGTCCTCGACAAATTCAAACTGCACGGCGAACGCTACATCAGGCACCTCACTGGCGGCTCTGCCCTGCACATGAATTTAGAGGAGCACTTGTCGAAAAAACAATACCGACAGTTGTTGCGCGTGGCTTCCGTAGAAGGCTGCAACTACTTCACTTTCAATATTCCAAATACGGTTTGTAACGATTGCGGCCATATCGACAAACGTTATTTGAAAGAATGCCCCGAATGCCACAGCCAGCACCTCGACTATCTGACACGGGTCATCGGATATATGAAACGCATCAGCAATTTCTCAGCGGCACGACAGGAGGAAGCCGGCAGAAGGTATTACACCAAGGTGAAGTCATGATGTAATTGCAATAAAGTGATTTTCACCCACCCAAGCAACATCCATAAGAGTAATGCTGAAATATTACAATTATGACATTGTCTTTCAGGAGGTTCCCGACGAGGTAACACTCGCCGTGAACCTCTCCAATTGTCCCAACCGCTGCCAAGGCTGTCATAGTCCCCATTTGCGCGAAGACATCGGCACCGTTCTTGACGAGACGGAAATTGGAAAGCTGATCGCCCAATACGACAAGTGCATCACCTGCTTTTGTTTTATGGGCGGTGACGCCGACAAGCAGGAAGTGGAACGTTTAGCCCGTTACATCCGGGATCACTTCAGTTTGAAAACCGCCTGGTACTCAGGCCGGAATAAACTTCCGGAAGACACCATGAGCTTTGATTACATCAAACTCGGGCCTTATATGCCGGAATTTGGCGGACTGAAATCGCAACAAACCAACCAACGCCTGTACCGCAACAGTAACGGCACCTATATCGACATCACATCCTATTATTGGAAAACACAACTTTAACCCAAGAAACACGATATCGCGACACACATTATACACATAACCAATTTATACACAACACAATATGAAAAAGCCCTATCGCTCCGTAAGTGCAGAAGAAGCCGTCAGAGTCATCAAGTCCGGTGACCATGTCCACATCAGTTCCGTCTCTAACGTCCCGCAATGCCTGATTCAGGCACTTTGTGAGAGAGGTCGTCGCGGCGAATTGCAAAATGTTTACATTCATCACCTGCATACCGAAGGTGAGGCCCCTTATGTCAATCCGGAGTTTGAAGGCATCTTTCAGCACAATGCCTTTTTTGTAGGCGCCAATGTCAGAGAGAGCGTACAGAAAGGTCTCGCCGACTACATTCCCGTCTTCTTGGGCGAAATTTCACGCCTATATAGGGAACGCTATATCAAATGCAACGTGGCCATGATTCAGGTGTGTCCACCCGATAAGTTCGGCTATGTTTCGCTGGGTTCATCCGTAGATGCTACCCTTGCCGCCATCGAATCATCGGAATTTACCATTGCCGTAGTCAACAAACACGTTCCGCGCACTTACGGCGATTCGCAGATTCCGATTAGCAAGATTGATATCTTTGTGGAGGACGACTGTCCATTGGAGACTGTAGAGTTCAGCCAGCCTACGCAGATTGAAAAGACGATAGGCAGATATTGCGCCGAACTGATTGAAGACGGTGCATGCCTGCAAATGGGCATCGGCTCTATTCCCAACGCCATTTTGTCGTGTCTGCGCAACCACAAAAACATCGGCATTCACACCGAGATGTTTTCCGACGGGATCCTCGACTTGGTGAAACGTGGCGTTATCAATGGGTCAAACAAGGTGTTAGACAAAGGGAAAATCGTTTCCACCTTTATCATGGGATCGCAAAAAATCTACAAGTTCATTGACAACAACCCCGAAGTGCTGCTGAAGGACGTTGAATACACCAACGATCCCTTCATCATTGCCCAGCAGCCGAAAATGACCTCCATCAATTCGGGCATACAAATCGACCTGTCGGGACAAGTGTGCGCCGATTCGCTCGGTCCCCGCATCTATTCGGGTGTAGGCGGTCAAATCGACTTCGTTTATGGTTCCTCAAGGTCGAAAGGCGGCGAGGCCATCATTGCCATGGCATCCACCACCAGCAAGGGCATTAATAAAATAGTTCCATCCCTTGATTTAGGTTCAGGCGCTGTGACCACCCGCAACCACATTCACTGGCTCATCACCGAATACGGAGCGGTCAACCTTTATGGCAGGTCGTTGCAGGAACGCGCAAAGCTGATCACGTCGGTGGCGCATCCGAAATTTCAGGAAATGCTTGAAGAAGCGGCTTTCAATCGCTTCGGATCGCACTACCATTACATTTGCAGTCATTCCATACCTTGATAAATGAGTTTCACCACCGAAGTGCAATTGCGTTTAATATATCTATGTTTTTGCCATTGCAAAATAGCCAATATCAGACGCTTTTATTGTTTTTGCTTGTTTGAATGATTCTATTTTCTATTTTTGCATCGAAAATTCATTCAAAATGAGCGTTGTTGCCATTATTTCCGCAATTTTAACCCTAATTGCAGGCATTGGTATTTTTTTGATTGCCTGCCAAATATTAAGTTCTAATTTAGAGTCGGCCAGTTCCAACAAGCTTAAGGTCTTGTTTTCCAAGGCATCACGGAGCCGATGGTTAGGTGTCGGCATTGGCACGGTGGGAACTGCCGTCATCCAAAGTTCGGGTGCTACGACCGTCATGATCATTGGTTTTGTAAATGCCAGCATCATCACATTGTCGCAAGCCGCCACGATGATTTACGGTGCCAATATCGGAACGACCATTACCGCCCAGATTGTTGCGTTGGGTATGTTTGGAAAAGATACGCTATCCACCTCCATCATTTTCTCCTCTTTAGCCGGTGTAGGTGCTTTTGTTTCTTTGTTTTCGCGGAAAGACATCTGGAAAAAAGTCGGCGGTATCCTGACCGGATTCGGAATGCTGTTTGTCGGTCTCGACATGATGAGCCGCTCCATGTCCGACTTTGCAGCGCTTGAAGACGTGAGGCTTTTCCTCGCTACCATTCGCAATCCTTTACTGCTTGTGCTGATAGGCGCTGTTCTTACCGCCATCATCCAAAGCTCTTCGGTTATGACCTCCATCGCCATCGCCATGGTGGTGACCAAGCTCATCTGGATTGACCAAGGTATCTTTCTCACAATGGGTTCCAACATCGGATCATGTGTTGTCGCTATTATTGCCGGAATGACCAGTGGAAAAAACGCAAAACGCACCGCCATGATACACTTGATCTTCAATGTCAGCGGCGTTGTGTTTTTCCTGATTTGCGAACTGATTCTGACACTTGTCACTTCCGACCATGTCACCTACGGCTCTCTCTTGCAAAGGTTGATTCCTGACGCGCCACAGACCCAGTTGGCCATGTTCCATACCTTTTTCAATGTCACGACCGTATTTCTCATTTTGCCTTTGACCAACTTGCTTGTGAAAATCGTTTCCCGTATCATTCCCGACAGTGAAAATGATGTTGTTTCGGAAGGGCCGCGCACCTTTTATATTGACGACAACATGCTAAAATACCCTCCTGTCGCCGTGCAGCAAACCAAATCGGAAATACTCAACATGGCTTACATTGCCATTTCAAACTTCAATCGTTCCATCGACACCATTTGCACCATGGACTTCAGCCAAAAAGAAGTTTTCGATAAAAATGAAGCCGAACTGAATTTCCTGAACCGCGCCTTGGTGGATTTTTGTGTAAAAATATCGGAAACCAGCCAATTGAGCGAAAAAGACAGGATTTATATCACCACCACGTTCCGTTCCATTAGAGACATTGAACGTATAGGAGACTATGCCGAAAACATCGTTGAGTATGCGGAGAGCCTTCGAAATAGCAACGATCGTTTCTCACCCGATGCACTGAATGAAATTGAACAGCTTCGTTGTCTTATCAATCTTTTATACGACAAGATCATCATTGCCTACCGTGATGAGAATTACAATTCTTATTGCGAAGCAGAGGCTATTGAGCAACAGGTTGACGACTTCACCAAACTCATGGAAGAAATGCACATCAAACGTCTCGAAGCCGGCATCTGCACGGCCAACATCGGCGCCGAATATCTCTCGCTTTCGTCCAATGCTGAACGTATTGCCGACCACCTCATCAATGTGGGAAAAACCATTATGACGCTGGACAAGATTCAAAACTGATTTTACATCTTACAGCCCGCGTGTTGTTGCCCCAGCATTTTTGAAGCTCTTAACAAGGGTTCAAACTTTGAAACTGCTACCTCCTAAAAATTCACGCAGTAGCGACGTATTGGGAATTTCATTATCGGGAACTGCAACAAAGTAGCGCATAAACTGTAACAGGCGATGTGCTTCGCAATATTCTGCACTTTCCTTTGGAACGCTTTCAAGTATCGGAGTGGCATAATTGCGCAATACGGCAAATTCTATCAGATAGGAGGAGTTGAACATGGCATCGGCTTCTTCCTGAAAGGGGGTGATCCTTTTTTCCTCGGCAGAACACACGTTTGGCCATTGGGTAATGGTTTCACGCGCCGAAAAAGCGCCTTTACTCGCATCGCGGACAACACGCCGCAATAGCCGCACATCGCCTGTTGGTATCCAGTTGTGGTCGTCAAGCGAAATGCTGGTTAAGTTCGAGACAAAAACCTTGTATTTGTCCTTGTCCGACAATTTAGGCAACAGCATCGGATTCAAGGCATGAATGCCTTCGATAACAAGTATGGTGTTGGTTTTCAGTTGCAGCCGCTTTCCTTTGTATTCACGCCTTCCGGTGACAAAGTCGTATTCGGGAATTTCCACCTCCTCTCCTTCCAACAGCCTAATCACATCGCATTCCAATGCGCAATGTCTACTGTTTCAAAATTATCAAAATCATAACTGCCATCCGGCAATTTCGGCGTGTCAACGCGGTTGACGAAGTAATCATCGGTTGAAAACGAAAGCGGCTGTAGGCCACAGGCTTTCAACTGTATGCCGAGACGGCGGCAGAACGTTGTCTTGCCACTGCTGCTGGGTCCTGTGACAAGCACTACACGACACGGCTGCTCCGACCCGAAACGCCCGTCTATGTCTTCGGCGATACGGACAATCTTTTTTTCCTGTAAGGCTTCGCCAACCTGAATCAATTCGGAAGCCCGACCTCTAATTACCGCTTGGTTGACATCGCCGGCATTGTTCAAACCCATGATGATATTCCAATGCAGGATTTCGCTAAACTGCGCAAAGGTCTTCGGCTGATCCACAAATGAAGCCAAACGGTCGGGGTCCTTCTGATCTGGCAGGCGCAACAGCATTCCCTCTTGATAGGCTTCAAGTCCCCAAACCGTCAAATATCGAGTTGATGGCAACAGGCGGGAGTAATAGTAATCGGGCATGTCGTCAAGGTATAATAATAGGCGTATTCCTCGCCACATGTTTCCACAAGCTTCAACTTGTCTAACAATCCGATCGATGCAAAAAGATCGGCAGCCTCGCCCTGATGCACCTCATGACGATGGTAGGGGTGGTCGTCAGCAACCAACTCTTTCATTCTTGAAACCAATCGTTTTATTTCATCCTTGGTCACCCATCTCATGTCAGGTTTACGCAGATCAATAATAACCGTTTGAAACAGGATGCTCGAAATAAAGCCGTACATCGGGAAACAAGTCGCGGACTGCCTTTGCCAAAAGGAAACACAATGAAAGGCCATAAACTCGCATTCCATTGGAATCACACACGTTGACAAATTCCACCGTCACATCTTTGAAAGCCCTGTATTTCAAGCCTTCCGCCACATTGTTCACCTTCGCAGAAACAATGGGATAAGGCTGGTCAAAATGGAAATAAGGCAATGCCTCGAGAAGGGTTGTCCCCTTCCGGGAAAGCTCTATCGGTTTGTGTATTCTTGCAGTAAATACTGATCATATCTTATATTATTGCTCGCCGTTGTTCTTTCACATTCTTAATAAACGCCCAACTCTTCTTTTTCAAAGCCGCTACTTCTCTACGGTGCCATGCTCCTACTGTTGATTGACACGCAAAGCATCAGTAAAGCCGGGTTGGTCATGATAGGATAAACGATTCATCGCCTCGTATTATTAACCATTCATGTAAGTATCAGGCAAAAATAAATAAATTTGCTTGACATCGGCTTTCCCGTTTCCTGCTCCATAAATTAGCTGATGTATGGAAATCAGATCGATGGCTTCTCAATGACAGAAAAAGCGTTGTCCTATTTGTTGGAGTAATCACTTGGTTTACAGCCATTTGCCATGGTTTTTCATCACAAACTACTGATAT
>JBGYXG010000049.1:0-3819 GCA_041842465.1 Candidatus Limimorpha sp. | reverse complement strand
CGCCATGAAAGAGATGTTCGACGCGCTCAAGGAACACCAGAAGCTGGGCGAGACCGACTACAAAAAATGGTTCATCAGGCTCAACAACCGCGACCCGAAACTGGTGAACATGTCGTCACAGCTGCACCTCAACTGGGTGAGCGATAAAACATCCACGTCTGGCGGGCTGGAAATGTATTATGACGCGTCGGACAAGACCGGGACCGAAAACGTCGCGGGGAACGTGCAGAAAATGGGTGCGGCGGGAACCACGGCCAGCATCAAGGTGATGGTGAGTGCCCTTGACGAGATCACCGGTGGCGCCATCGGCACAATGCAGGACATCGAAGACACGCACGAACTGCTCAAAAAGATCCGCCGGAAATATGCGGAGGGGAAGCTGAGCCGAGCCGACATCAAGAAGGCGCTGGAGTTCGTCACCGTGAAAGCCCTGAAACGCGAGTTGCCGGACGATCTGGAAAACGATATGGCACAGACGGTACTCGACGAGACCAAGGACTATCTTGAATCGATCATCCTGGCCGACGACGATGACGGGGAGGTGGCCGCCGGGCAGGGCAAGCAGCAGTTTATGATCGAATTCGGCAAGGACATGCGGCACTGCGTGGCCCTGAACGAAAACTCCGGCGAGATGATCTTCATCCTGCCCAACAACAAGGGCACGGTGATGGTGTCGCTGGAGCGGGGCAAGTACAAGCTCACCTCCATCTCGAAGGACGGAAGCAGGATCACAACCACCTACGTGGCCGACCTGAGCGAGAAGCTGGCAACATGGGTGGCCAATCCGGCGAGCCAGACCCCGAGGATCGTGGCAAACCCCTCCACCTACACTTTCGATGCGGCCGGGGGCAACAAGCAGGGACACGTGAGCTGCAACGCCAAGTGGGTGTCTGCCAAAACGTCCGACAAATGGATAAAGGTAGGCATCGGCGTGACCGGATACCTGGACATCTGGGTGGAAGAGAACAAGGGCAAGGAGCCGCGCACCGGCACCGTGACCGTCAGCGGAAGCAACGACAAGAAAAAGGTGGACGTGAAGACCACGGTCACCGTCATACAGGCCGGAGTGGAGGAGGAAGTGCAGCCGGAGCTAAAGGTTAAGCATGCCGGTTCAATTTATCTGGATTTTGAAGGTAAGACGACTAAAGTAGATGGGGCAATAACCAAGATTGAGGGAGTGCTGGTTGACGAGAAGGGTGAGCCGTACGTAAACGAATGGTCATCAGGGATTTATCCACATAGTGTAATAAGGATTACTCCATATGATGGAAAGAGTAACTCCACTGTCAATTACAGCGGAAAAGATGCGACTGTAACCACCGTATATAAAGAAAATTTCAAAAACACTGAAAACAATCCGCAATATGTAAAGTCAAGAGTTGCCAACTACAAATGTACACTTCTTATACGAAATGCAACAGATGTGAAAAACTCGTATATAGAAAGCGGATCCGTTGAATGGGATGAGGAGACTGTTGATAGAGACGATTGGTATAAAAAAGATGAAATCTCTTTCGATTTCACCGGCTTGAAATTCAAGGACATTCTTTCATATTTTGCAAAAGAAGGAAACTGTACAAATCACATCAAGAACTTCAAGATGAAAGTGGCACGGGGCTATAAAACAGAAATTAAAGTCCATAACTGCAGTCTCCCTGCAATAGCACATGATTGGCGTCTGTCAGTAAATGTCAACTGTGAAAAAAAGAAATAGGGCGGAGCAACGGAAGCGCATTATAAAAGACCGCTTTCTCCCGGTTTAGAAACATCGCGGCAAAGACGGGAGTGTGTGGAGTTTGCCTGCACGGAGGAGGGACACGGAAGGTGTTGATGGAATGGATTCGCGTTGAAAGATGCTCTTTCGTTGTCGCCACATCATGTTAACCTGCCGGGCACAGGTAAAGTGAACCCCGGTAGTTTTTCGCGACTACCGGGGTTCGTTTTTAATCATCCCGTCAACAATCTTTCGAAAAAAATTTCAACCGAATGATCCGGTCTCTCTGGCAGCTTTCGCGACACCTGCCCCAAAGCCCTATAGCCTCCGCGGCAGGAAATTCTCTCTTTTGTCTCTATTTCCAATCCCTTCCATATACCGTACCGCTGCGTTCTTCGTTTGAAGTGTCGCATTCGACCGTGATTGGAATGGCGCCTCTACGCTTACCCGTTTCTCGCAGTCATCATCGGCGGTACCATGCTTGACGGATCAGCCCGTGCTTTCCGAAAGCGGAAAGGCGGGAATCCTTAGAACCGGTAACCCAAGGTCAGATAGGCTGACATGTTTTTCATCTTCGAACTGGATACGTCGATGAATCCCATATCCCATCCGAGATCGAGCAGGAAACGGTCGATCTCCGCCCCCACGCCTATACCGGCACCGGCATCAAATCTTTTGAATGAAGAACCCGTATCGAAGAGATCCGTGTTTTCCCCTTCGGAAGTGAGCGTTCCCGCTATGGCATAAGCGGCATACGGACCGCCATGGAATACGATACGGGTACCCGGTGTGAAATCGACCTTATAGGCAAGGTGCAACGGCATTTGCAGATAAAACGGGTTCTGCTTGTTCAGGGTAAGCCGGGCACCTTTCAATACGCCGTACAGTCCGGTTTGGATGGCTGCTCCGTTATAAAAACCGTAATCGAGACCTACCCCGGCCAGGAAGCCGAAGCGCGCTTTGGCTTCCTGGTCCTCTGCTTGTTTCCCGATGTAGTTGGAGACGACGGGGGCGGCTTTAATACTGAACGAGACGCCTTGCGCGTTTGCCATTGCAAAAGTAAAGAGCGCGCACGCAAAAAGAAGTAATTTTTTCAGGTTCATGATGTTTAAAAAAAGTGTGTGATGAATGATACAAAATCTCCTTGATGTTGGTCGGAACGATATTCCCATTAATATCCCCGGTACTGTTGTCCCTGCTGTGGCGCCTGTTGTTGTCCCTGCCTTTCGGCCTCCTGGATCATCTTCTGGTTGGGATGGATCTCGATTTCCACGCGGCGGTTCTGTTGCCTTCCCCACGAGGTCTCATTGCTTTCTACCGGACGATAGGAGCCGAACCCTCTGGTTTCCATGCGATAAGCAGGTATCCCCCTCATCCTCAGGTATTGATACACCGCTTCGGCACGACGGCGCGACAGTGGATCGTTGACGGCATCGCTGCCGGTACTGTCGGTATGGCCGTAAATTTTCACATCGGTATCCGGAAGGTTGAGCAACGATTGGGCAAACTGGTCGAGCGCATCGCGGGAAGAATAACTCAAATCGCTTTTTCCGGTATCGAAGAAAATACCCGAAAGAAAGGTTACCTTTGTGGACTGACCGTCGTTCATTGCCTCTACTTTAGCCCCTTCAATCTTTTGCAACTCCTCACGCTGCTTGTCCATCTTCTTGCCGATAATAGCTCCGGAGGTACCCCCAAGGGCGGCACCGATGCCGGCACCGATGGCTGCCCCTTTTCCTCCGCCAAACAGGGCGCCTAATCCGGCACCCAAAGCGGCACCCGCACCCGTACCAATTCCTGTCCCTTTCACGGTGTTGTTCGCTCCGCAACCCGAGAAAATAAGTGTTACGCACAATAAAAATGTGCTCATTGCTAAAGTTTTCTGTTTCATAATCTTTTTTTAATAACAATTATAATAAAAATCTCTTTGGTTTTCGTTCAAAACCAATGACAAGGATGTTTTGATGGAACGTTGCGCATACTTTCCAACCGTATGTTCATTTCAAAAAGTCTTTTCAGCGAAAGTACCGCTTGACACACCTTGATTATTGAATGATCGACAAAAATTTTCAACGATTGACAATATTGGCGCGGGTACAATCCTG
>JBGYXG010000048.1:0-3516 GCA_041842465.1 Candidatus Limimorpha sp. | reverse complement strand
GGCTCAAACGGAGGGGGGGCTTTTCTCCTCTCTTTCGTTTGAGTAAAATATGTTTCACCTCGTGCCTCCGAAAAAGTTGCATTTATGTGTTGAATTTAGGTAACAAAAAAATCCGGCTATGAAAACATTAAAAACATTACTCGTTACTGCATTTTTCACTGTGACGATTCCTTTTGCATTGGCACAAGATATTGCATCAGATGGCATATTCTATAACATTACGAGTGACGTCACCGTGAAAGTAACCAGTCATCCATTGTTGGGCGGTTACCAAGGAACAGTAATGATTCCGTCAATGATTAATTAATTATGAAGGAGACAGCATTACACAGTTACGGCAATTGGCAGCAAAGCTTTTTTTATTGTGAAAGACTGACCGAGATCGTTCTTCCGTCGTCGCTTGTGTCGATTGAAGAAGAAGCGTTCAAATATTGCCCAATGCTTGAATCGATTTCCATACCGCAATCGGTTGAGAGATTAGGCATTGCTGCATTCAGCGGTTGTACGGGACTTGTTTCGGTTTCGCTCCCGGAAGCTATTCCATGTATTCCGGATTTTCTGTTTCATGGATGCACTCATTTGACATCGATTCATGTTCCTGATGCAGTGACGGAAATTGGGAGATTTGCATTCGGTAATTGTAATAATCTTGTTTCTGTTGACCTACCCGATGGACTGTCTGTCATTGGCGAATTCTCATTTAATAACTGTATCGGTTTATCGTATTTGGCAATCCCTGAGTCTGTGACAGAAATCAGATGTGCTGCATTTTGCTCCTGTTCTAGTTTGACAGAAGTCAGAATTCCTAATGGGGTGACTGAGATTGATAACGTGTATTCACTGAATGTTTCAAGCTGGTAACGGTGTTTATTCCCAATTCGGTGCAAAGAATCGGAAACAATGCTTTTACTTCATGTCATAGCATTGTGAATGTGAGCATTCCGGAATCTGTTGAGAAAATAGGTTTTTTTGCTTTCTATTCATGCAATAGCCTTGATCGGGTTTTTATTCCTCGTTCGGTTGATTCCATTGGATATGGCGCATTTGCCCATTGCCGTATTTTAAAGGAAATAGAATTGGATTCGGATAACCCATGTTTCAAATCGAAGGATGGGGGGTGTTTGACCATTCATTGACCATAGTGCGTCAGTATCCGGCAGGACGGCAGCAAAGCCGTTATGCCATTCCTGAAAATGTAACAGCGGTTGGATATCATGCTTTTTGTGGGTGCAGAGGATTGACTTCCATTGATATTCCCAATTCGGTAACATCTATTGGATGGAAAGCCTTTGCGGGGTGTCACGACTTATTGTCTGTAATGATCCCCAACTCGGTGACCACCATTGAAAGCGAAGTTTTTTGTTATTGTGAAAATTTATGTTCTGTTGTTATCGGCAACTCACTTGAAGAAGTTCCAAGTCATGCCTTTGAAGGTTGTAATAAATTGAAAAACATAATTTTGGGGACTTCTGTTTCGATAGTGTATCAAAACGCATTCGATATCTTTGGCGATAGTGTTGTTGATTTTGTTTGTTTGGGGGAAGTGTCACCTACATGTATGGAAACTTCTCTTCCAAGAACAGACAACCAGGGAGTATTAGTTGTTCCTTGCGGATTGGAAGACACCTATCGGAGCGCATGGGTGTATTGGGAGAGTGAAATTAAAGAGGATTGCAACCCGTATCATATCACTGTTATGGATGATTCCAATGGCAATTATATTGAAATCTCTGCGACCTCTGCTTTGATGGGAACTGAAATTAACATGATGTCCCATTTGGCGCCTGTTTTCTTGCTGTATTCTCTTACGGTTTGCAATGTTGCCGATGAAATGCAGGTCGTCCCCGTGATGGATAATAAGTTCGTTATGCCTAACCTTAACGTTGTTGTAAAACCTCATTTTTCACACACGTCGATAGGTGAAAATCAGAGTACTGTCATTAACATATTCCCTAACCCAACTTTTGATAGGATAAAAATAGAAGCTAAGGATTTGCTGCGGGTGAGGATCGTCAACACATTGGGGCAGTGTGTTTGCTTTTCCCAAGCTACCGGTAATGAGTTTGAATACGATTTCAGCGGTCAGGATTCTGGTGTCTGTCTGATCATGGTCGAAACAGCGGATGGCGCGATTTGTAAACGGGTGTCGTTATTACGGTAATAAAAAAATAAGAGGGAGGTGGGCTGTTTTTGATTCGTACATTCTATTGGTACACACATTTTCCGCATTCCAACGTCGTTTTGCCACGGTTTTCCACACATTTCCACGCTTGCATCTTCGTGGATGTTGTGTTATAATTATATAATTATCAAAGATTTGTATATTCTAAAAGTATTTTGGCATAATAAATGCCTCCAAGAGGGGCGAATAATTAAATAATTAAAAGTAATTTTATATGAAAAAGAATGTTTTTATAGTTGCAGTAAGCGCAATGTTTTTATTGGGAGTCACATCGTGTGTAGAAAAGTCACGTCAGTATCAGGCTCTTCTTGCAGAAAGAGATTCCATTGCCATGCAATACGAAAATGTGAATAATGAATTCGATTCCACCATGAGCGCCATCAACGAAATCGAACAGGCTTTGGACCAGGTTCGGGCAGCTGAAGGCATTATTATGGTTGACAACCAGGAAGGTAATAAAAAGCGCGCTTTGTCGCAAATCAATGCCTTGCAGAACACCTTGCAGGAAAATCGCACCAAGATTGAAGATTTGGAGAAACGCCTCAACGAACAGGGATCTAAGTCGAAGGCTTTGGGTGCCACTATTGCCCGACTGAAAAATGAAATCACGGAAAAAGACACATTTATCAACAATCTTATGGCCGAGGTTCAGGCAGGTAAGGAACAAATTACCGCGCTGAACGAACAAGTGACCACTTTGAACGACACCATTCAGACACTCGGCGTGCAGAATGCCGCCCAGCAAGCTGTGATCAAGACACAGGATGCCAGCATGAACACGGTGTGGTACATGGCAGCCACTTCAAAGAATTTGGTGGATATGGGCATTCTGACAAAAGGCGGTCTCTTCAAATCGAAGAAATTGCAACCTCAGAACTTCTCCGACAGCAACGTGTTTGCGCAAGCCGACAGGAGAACGCTGACCAACATTCCTCTGAACACTAAAAAAGCAACTATTATGACAAGTCATCCGGAAGGTTCCTATAATCTCGTTCAAGGTGAAGACGAAATGCTTACGCTTGAAATCACCAACACCGAGGCCTTCTGGAAAGTATCCAATTATTTGGTCGTCATGATCAAATAAAATTTCTGCTCGTTTTCAATTTTAAGTAGCCTCTGCTTCTCCCCGAAGCGAGGCTCTTTTTGTAAGCTCGGCATGAGCATTGTCTAACGGTAGCAAGTCCCGAGTGGGCCCAAATAGCGGGAATCACACAGTCAAGGGCAGGGGTGTCCGCCGTGAGGTGAAATCTGAAAGAAGCCTGCGGCAAACGTCCGGTCTGACGGACAGTAACCGCATACGGGGCGCTTATACGCGGGTAAGGCTGCAAAACGAG
>JBGYXG010000047.1:0-4761 GCA_041842465.1 Candidatus Limimorpha sp. | reverse complement strand
GGCACACATACCGACTTTCACAAAATTTTCTTTTACATATTCTCGTACAAGTTCTATCTGTTTTTCTCGGTTTAATTCTTTGGGTAAGGCGATTTCTATTTCTCTTGCAAGCTGTGAGTTTTTACTTTTTTCGATTTTCTCTACACTGTTCCACAAGGTTGAACGGTCAGAGAATGAGGGTGGCGCATGGGACGGCAGCATGATTTCTGTATGGACAACGCCGCCTTTGCGGGTGTAGTCATGGGTTATTCCGTCCCATTCGTTTGTCAGCTTTTCGCCGCTTCGGTAGGCGGCTGCGGCAACGGATGATTTGCCTTTGCCCCGGCTGGCTATGCTGATGTTACAATGGTAAATGGCTATGGGTATCACCTCCAGTATAGCGGATATAAAACTTGTGGAAAATGAATAGCTTGCGTAACAAGGTGTTCGGTTTCCGCAAGCACACAAAAGGGTAGACAGCGCAAGCTGTCGCAGGGGAAGTGTAGCGTCCCCTGTCTGCGGCAAAGCCGCCAATCGTAGTGCAGGGTAAAATCCCTGTGCTTAAGATAAAGCCCTCGGTAGAGTGCACACGCCCGTTAGGGTGTATAAGTGCGCCCTTAGTGTCTAAGGGCTTTATTCAGCGTTCCCGCTTTCGGTTCGTTTTTTCAGATACTCCCGTACCGGCTCACTCGTCAAAGCAAGCCTAAGAAGTGCTGCGGCTTCCTCGTCACTCATGTTCTTTGCCTCCGGCACAATGCTTTCAAAGACTGCGCCCCGGACGATAAGGCGGTGGCTGCGCGTTCTGCGTTCCTCTTTGGATAGCTTCTGACGCAACATCTTTTCTCGGTTCCCAAACTGCCGGATTTTCTTCTTTCCGTCCTCAATCTCTGCTTGCAGTTCCTCACGGGTTTTCTCTTTTGGTTTTGCCATGGTTGGTCGCTCCTTTCTGCTCATAGGCATAGAAAAAGGACAGTCGATTTTCTCAGCTGCCCTCTTGGGTGGGTATTAAGTTTTATTGTGTACTGTTCAATAAGCGGAATTTGCCAAATCATTTTTACCTGTTCATCATTAAAACCTTATTTATCCATTGTATGGTTTGCTCAATAACATCATTTGCTTTAGATTCGTTAGGCATTAGAACATTAAAAGTATGATTGGAGTTTTTTACGATTACAGTCTTGCTGTTTTCATTTTTGCTATTTTCCACAATTTCTTTTGCATGATAATAGGGAACCAGTTCATCTTTGTCGCCAGCTATAGCCAATATAGGACCTTTGTACATTCTCAATCCCATCATTGGAGTTGTATCACGAATGTCATCAAACCATTTTTTTGAAAGCAGCAAGTTCTCTCGCCAAAACATCGGTATCTTTGCATAACCGTTTTCCAATGCTTCTTGATAATACTCATCGAACCATCCTTTGAACACTCCTATACCATCATGACATGCACCAGACCAACTTATCGCAAATTTTATCGAATGGACTTCTTTTAATAGCTCTGCCATTACACGGGCTCCTTGACTAAATCCTAAAATACCAATATTGTTACAGTCAATAAAGTCCTGCGTGTAAAGATACTGATAAACTTTTTTTGTATCATTCACTTCTCCACAAAAGCTTAATTTCGTTTGGCAAGCCTTACTATCACCGCATCCTGCATAATCAAGACGAATTGAAGCAATGCCGATGTTCAATAATCTTTTGGACATTTCTGCAAACAAATTACCGACTTCATTTTTTTGTGATCCTGTCCCATGGCATAGAATTACCGCTGGCATTTTTTCGTGTTTTTGGGAATAAGAAAACACTGCTGGGATAGCGTATTCTGTATTATATATTGTAATTAGTTTTTCCATATCTTGTTCTCCTCTATTTTCGATTTGTCATCCTGTTTATTTGAGAAAAGTATATCACACAACTATGAACAAATCAACATTATTTCAGCCTGTCGGCGGCGTTGTTCTCTTTGGCATACCGTCGCGCTGCTTCCCGGCGTTCCTCGCTGTATGGGGCGGTCAGACGGAAAGAGAAACGACCCTTTGCAATATCAAACTCCATGCAGCCCGTTTCGGGGTCTGCGTCGGTCTGCTGGCAGATCGCCGGATAACGGCGGATGTATGCAATCAGACGCTTCTTCAAGGCGGTGTTGTGGGTGCGGATATGGATAAGGGGGTCTTTCTCGTCAAACCCAATATCAGTGGTCTTTTCCTGCTTGGTAAGTCCTGTTTTCATTCGCTCTGATTTTCTCCTTTATTTTTCCCTTTGTTACGCAGTAGGGGCATTTTTCGGGTGTTTTTTCCGGCTCTTGACCGTCAGACGCAGAAAAACGCAAACTGTCGGCAAGTATCACTTTCAGCAGCTTGTCGGAGAATGTTTCTGTGCCGTTGGGATTGAAAAACAGCTCCGCAACAATGGTCTGCCCGTTCCTCTGTGTCGTGATAATTCCGTCCGGCTTAATCAGCGGAGTGGGTATCCCTTTCTTTTCTGTCAATAGGTTTCTCCTTTCTCCGGGCGTAAAAAAGGGACTTCCCGTAGTTCGGAAAATCCCTCTCTGATGTTGGCTATTCTGTTTTATGGTGCGGACAGTGCGGCGGTAGCCTGCACCTTTTTCTTCGCCCGATATTCCCACGCTTTGATACGGTCGTACTCCCGTTGCTTTTCAAGATTTCTCGCCCGGTATTCTCTTGAATAGTTGTGGTGGTAGGCTCGGCTCTTTTCCTTTCTTGCTTCTTCGATTTCCTCACGCATTTACCGGATTTCCTGCTCTGTCGGCTTTGCAAGCGGTGTCAGTTCATTTTCAAATCTGCCGATATAGTTAAAATATATCCCGACATGCTGAATAGCCTGTTTTGCCCTTTTCTTGTCGCGCTCATGCACTTCAATCCGACTGATAAACTCGTTGAGGATAGTCGGGGTAAGGTCGGTAAAATCAGCGTAACGGTCTATCAGCTTTACAAACTTCTGCACCCCTCCTCCCGCGTTTTCAAAAGCGGATAGCTGCTCCCTAAGCTGTTCAAGCTCCGCTTTCAGTGAGTAGTATTCTTCGGAATACTTCTGCGACATCTGCTCATAGCGGTCTTGTGGGATAGTACCCAGCGCGTTGTCCTCATAAAGTTTATTCAGCACCTTGTCAATCTGTTCAAGGCACATCGTGATTTGAGAGATACGCTTCTGTTGTTTCTCTACTTTGTCAGTCTGCTGCATGGCAAGGCTCTTTTTCACTAAGGCTTCAAACTCTGCCCAGTTGCTGATAGAGTATTCCGCGATTTTTTTCAGTACATCTGCGACGGTCTGCATAAGCAGATCCGCGTCCATGATGTGCGGAGAGCTGCACTTGGGATTTTTGGCTTTTCCCTTGTGGTACTCGCTGCAATAGGCAACATGGCGCTTGCCGCCGTTTCGGTAATCTATGCGAATGTGCATTTTTGCGCCGCAGTCTTTACAGAAAAGCAAACCGGACAGAGGGTGGATTTCTTCGTCCCCGTTGGGGCGTTTGACAGGTGCGTTTTCCAAAATCCGCTGCACATTTTCAAAGTCGGTGCGGTCAATAATCGGTTCATGCACATTTTCTGTGATGTGCCACTGACCTCTGTCTACATAGTGGTTGCGCTTATCCCGGAAATGCTTTGTAGTCTTGAAATTGACTACATCGCCGCAATACTCCTGCCGCGTGAGGATATGGGTCAAGGTGGCTTTGTTCCACTTGTAACGGTTATCCTCGTTGAGCGTCTTATTTTTACAAGTTCCCCGTCCTCGGTCTTTCATGTAGAAAATGGGGGTTGGGATTTGCTCCTGTGTCAGATATACGGCGATTTGGTTTCGGTTTTTCCCGTCCAAAAACAGACGGAAAATAAGACGTACAACCTCGGCGGCTTCCTCGTCGATTATCCAAAAATCCTTGTTATCCGGGGCTTTGATATAGCCGTAAGGGGCTTCGGTGGCAATCGGCTTCCCACTCATGCCTTTGGTCTTAATGCCCGTTTTCACTTTCTTGCTGATGTCCTTTGCGTACCACTCCGACATGATATTGATAAAGGGGGCAAACTCTAATGTGTCGGAGTTTTCGCTGTCTATGCCGTTGTTGACTGCGATAAAGCGTACATTGTTCCGTCTAAAAATCTCCATAGCGTTGCCAACTTGGAGATAGTCGCGCCCCCAGCGGGTAAGGTCTTTCATAATGCAGACACCGATTTTGCCGCTTTCCACATCTTCAATCATGCGGGAGTAGGCAGAACGGTCAAAGAACCTGCCGCTTTCGTCGTCGTCAATGTAGTGCCGGATATTGGTTAGGTGCTGCCCTTTGGCGTAGTTCTCCAAAAAGATTTTTTGGTTCTGTATGCTGTTGCTCTCGTCGCCGTCCCTGTCCTCGTCGCCCACGGAAAGGCGGGAGTAAAGGGCTGTAATTTTGCTATAATCAGTCATGTGCATAACCTCCTGTGCGTCCATGTATGTGTCATTTACACTTAAAATTATGCACTCCATCTTGCTGAGCCATACTCTTTTCCCTGTCTAAACTTTTTAGCATTTTTACCTTTGTTATAGACAATAAATTTAATCAGTACAGCCACTCCGACTCCTATGATTACATCCACCGGATGAATACTTGGAAGAAAACTCATGGTATTAAGTTCTAATATTCCCTGAAAGATTTTATCTATGACATCACCACCGGTATAGCTTCTCACATGATGGGCAAAGATGTTTCCTAAATAGAAAAATGCAAGATATGGAATGTTTTGCTTTACAAACTTTGCCTTATCCTGCACCTTAAATAAGCCTT
>JBGYXG010000046.1:0-30380 GCA_041842465.1 Candidatus Limimorpha sp. | reverse complement strand
TGTATTAGGCCTGCCGCTAGCGTTCATCCTGAGCCAGGATCAAACTCTCCACTGTATTGTTGACTTGCTTTTCCTGTTTTCAGGGCTGTTGTGTTCAAAAAAACCTCGCAGCCGCCGGAAGCGCGGCTCACGCCGCACAGGACCCGGCGGCCCTCTTGCTCATTGTTGCTGGCCTCAGACTTTCAAAGAACCGCCCCAAACATCCTCGACGCCTCCGACTCCCCTCGCGTTTGGGACTGCAAAAATACAACCTTTTTCCGTACGTTGTACACCCTAAACGCTATTTTTTTTCATGAAAATTACAAAAAATAATGCAAATTGCTGAAAAACAATGATGTGAATTTACAACATCTTGCAAAAAAATGAAGAAAATAACAAAAAACACGGAAAGCAAAAGCCGAAATATTGGAAAATATACGCGCACCTATTATAATATATAAAGGATACAAAACCCATATCAAGTGATTTTTCACAGCAACAAGGTCGTACCGCTCACTATGTCTTTTCAAGTATGCGAAATACATCCATTTGACATTACAACCTCATTTTCAAAACATTAACATTGAATGGCTATAAAAAAAGAGAAATCCAGTGGATTTCTCTTTTTTTCATAAGAAGCGCCCTGAACGAGCGCAATAAGCGTTTAATAATAGCGATAGCTCTTTACTTCGCCAATATGACGGGCAAGACGTATCACCTGGTTGCTGTAGCCGAACTCGTTATCGTACCATAGATACAAGATAACCGTCTTTCCATCGGCAGAAACCTTTGTTGCGGGGGCATCAAAGATACAGGCACAAGAATCGCCAATACCATCCGATGAAACAAATTCCGTGGATTTGCTATAGCGAATCTGCTCGATCAGGTTGCCCTTCAAGCTGGCAGACCGGAAAGCCTGGTTGACTTCTTCCACTGTCGTTTCACGCTCCACGTCAAGAGCCAAAACTGCAAGAGACACATCGGGAGTGGGAACACGAACCGCATTGCTGGTGAGTTTACCTTTCAGTTCAGGCAAGGCCTTGGCTGCCGCCGATCCTGCACCTGTCTCGGTAATGACCATATTCATGGCTGCCGAACGGCCACGACGTTCCTTCTTGTGATAGTTGTCGAGCAAATTCTGGTCGTTGGTGTAAGAGTGAATCGTTTCGATATGTCCTTTAACGATGCCAAAGTTATTCATCATCACTTCAAGACCGGGAACAATGGCATTGGTCGTACACGAAGCCGCAGAGAAAATCTTTTCATTCTTCAAGTCCAAATCATTCTGGTTAACACCATACACCACATTCGGGATGTCACCCTTTCCAGGGGCCGTAAGCAACACCTTGGCGACACCCTTAGCTTGAAGGTGACGCGAAAGGGCTTCCCTATCGCGGAACACTCCCGTATTGTCAATGACAAGCGCATCTTTAATTCCATAAGATTCGTAATCGACTTCTTCAGGATTCTTCGCTTCGATAAAGACAACTTTCTGACCATTGATCATCATGGCGTTTTCCTCCAAGAGCGGATAACAAACACCATGGAAGTAACCGTGCACTGAATCGGTGCGGAGCAAGCTGATGCGTTTCAGAACGTCATCCGGTGAGTTTTTACGTGTCACGATAGCTCTCAAACGCAAATGCGAACCATTTCCTGCCATTTCGGCAAGCTCACGGGCCAAGATTCTTCCGATGCGTCCGAAACCGTAAAGCACAACATCCTGAGTCTTTTTGCTGCGCGGTTCGGCATTGATAAACTCTTTGAGTTTGTCACGAACAAAATCCGACACATTGTCACCGTATTTTGCATGTTCATCGGTCCATTCCGAATTTAAACGACCTATGTCAATGCGCGCCGGGGCAATATTCTCCGCAAGGATAGCCTTGGCGATCATGAGTGAATCTTGCACGCGAACCGGTTTTTCAAGAATGGCTTCAGCGCGAAGATGCTTGTTCAGGATTTTTCCCGAACCACGGTTGACTAACACCGAGTGGAGCAGTATCAGTTCCACTGATTTGTCATACCACAGCCTGCCCACAATGTTAATAAACTCATTGGCGGCCTTTTCGTTTTCATTCCAAGCTTTCAACGAAGCTTCATAATTCTCTTTGCTCATAGTAATTAATATCTGGATTTTTATGTGACTGAATTGATTTTGCAAAGATAGAAAATAAAAGCATTCAAAATCAGAAAAAGGAGCTTTTCAACAAAAACGATTGCATGCGTATCAAAAATGAAAATTATAAATTATTAAGGAAAAAGAAGGATGGATCGTTACAATAGCAAAAGCCCAAAAACAACATTGTTCCGGGGCTTTTAAAAGTCTTTTTATCACGCGTAAACTTACTGATTCATAAACATTTTCAGCAGTCCACTATTCGATTCTACGCGCAAACGCCTCAAGGCTCTGTCTCGAATCTGCCGGGTACGCTCACGCGACAAGCCGAGGCTCATGGCGATTTCATCCAACGAAAACTCTCTCGGTTCGCCCAATCCAAAATACATCCTGATAATCTTACGTTCCTTATCGGTCAGAACATCAAGCGATTTACGGATGATGCTGTCGTTGTACTCACGTTCCACGCCACTATCGGTTGCAACATCATCTTCCTTCACGAAGACATCCAAAAAGTTGCCATCGTCATCATCGTCAAGCGGTGCGTCAGTGGATATCTGCCGCGCACCCATCGAAATAAGCGCCTCGACTTTTGATTCAGGCAGATCGACCGCCTCTGACAACTCTTTGATTGAAGGCCTGCGTTCGAGTTCCTGCTCCAAACGCGCCAAGGTTTTCTTGATCTTACTCAAGGCTCCCATCTGGTTCATTGGCAGACGGATAATGCGCGACTGCTCGGCAACAGCTTGCAATATGGACTGACGAATCCACCAAACGGCATAAGAAATGAATTTGAAGCCTCGGGTCTCGTCAAAACGCTGAGCTGCTTTAATCAAGCCCACATTACCCTCGTTGATCAAATCCTGAAGACTAAGCCCTTGATTTTGATATTGTTTAGCTACAGAGACCACAAACCTCAAGTTGGCACGCACCAACAAATCGAGGGCACGTCGGTCACCCGACTTGATGCGTTGTGCCAGTTCGACCTCCTCCTCTGCCGTAACCATTTTTTCCTTCGCGATGTCGGCCAAGTACTTATCCAAAGTGCCGGTATCACGATTGGTGATCGATTTTGATATTTTCAGTTGTCTCATAATGCTGTTCTTTCTTCATTATTACCTATTTATCTTCATCTGCACCGAACAAAGCCTGATTTGAAAACTCACTTCAACTCTGTTCTCAATCATAGTATTCGAAGTATTGTTTCATGCCGTTGGGCGAAACGCCTTCGATGCGTGTCATGCGCGAGCGACCTTTATTAATGGCGTTTTCGAGGTCACTCTTTGAGTTTACATTGATTCCATTGACCACGGTGATGACAAAGCCTTTGCTAATGCCCACACCTTGGAAACGCCCTTTGCGGATTTCAACAATTTTCAGTCCGTTCCTAATGTTCAGCGAACTTTTGTCGCCTTGGTTTGCCGGTCGCAAAACCAACCCGAGATCTTCACTGTAGAAACTTTCGCTTCGTTTTGACATAGTTTGTGAACCTGAACGGTTCAACAGGGTAACGGAATAATTCCGTATCTCATTGTTTCTGACCACCTCCACATTTACCTTGTCGCCGGGGCGATACTGCCCGACTGCTTCAAAGACCTGTGTGCTGGTATTCACCTTATTGCCGTTGATGGCCGTAATGACGTCGCCACCGCGAATGCCCGCCATATCGGCACCTCCGTTTCTAACGACATCGGCGACATAAACGCCTTCGGTAGAACTAAGGCCTTTTTTCTCTGCAAACCCAGATGTAATATCGGTGATGCTCACACCTAAATAGGCTTGCTGCGTTTCGCCATACATCAAGAGGTCATCGACGACTTTACGGACAATGTTCGACGGAATAGCGAAGGAATAACCCTCATAAGAGCCTGTATGCGATGCAATTGCAGCATTGATACCAATCAGTTCTCCACGCGTATTCACAAGAGCCCCTCCGCTATTGCCGGGGTTGATGGCGGCATCGGTCTGAATAAAAGACTCAACGGTACTGCCTTCTCCAAGAATACCGATATTACGTGCCTTGGCACTGACAATACCTGCGGTAACTGTCGATGTCAAATTGAACGGATTACCCACGGCCAACACCCATTCGCCGATATGCACCTTGTCGGAATCACCAAAGGCAAGGAAATCACAATCCTGAGCATCGACTTTAATCAGGGCGAGGTCGCTGGTTGGGTCAGTGCCGACGATGACGGCTGCCTTAGTCACCTTATTATTAAAGGTCACTTCGATTTCATCGGCACCGTCAACCACGTGGTTGTTGGTAACAATATAGCCGTCAGGGGAAAGCACGACCCCCGACCCGTATGCCGTCTTGGTGTTTCCGTAAGGTTGTCCCTGATAGCCGTAAAGTTGTCCGAGCAACGCTCCAAAAAAGTCGTCATACGTGCTGCTTTGGGTCACCTTTGTCTTGATATGCACAACAGCATTGACACTGTTTTCAGCAGCCTGCACAAAGTCGGGCAATGGCTCTGCAGGAACAAACGACGCCTGACGAATGGGCAGATTCATCTGCTCTTTTTCACCAACAGGCTGATTTTCTTCTTTTTGAGCCGGTCTTCCGCATGAGGCCAACAACACCATCACACTCACAAGTAAAGCCAACAATACTGGCGTAACAAATCTTTCTTTCACGCTTTTCATTGCTTCATCCTTTCAATATGTTCAAAAAAAACGATTTTTCTCTTCCCGAAACAAGTCGGATCTTTTTGCGATTTTTTTCATCTTTTCCCATACAGTCCGCATGTTCGTTGCTTGAATAATGCAATTTTTATCCATTTATTGCATCGAAAACTGTATTTTTGGCGAAAATTATCGCTATCAATAGACATCAAATAATATGCCAATATTGCGGTTTTTCAAGTACCAAGGAGCTGGAAACGACTTCGTCATGTTGAATTTTTTCGACAACGACGTGGAACTTGATGTGGATGCCGTTCGTTTGCTGTGTTGCCGGCAATTCGGCATCGGTGCTGACGGACTAATAAGCATATCAGAATCAGGCAAGTACGATTTCAGAATGCGCTATTACAATAGCGATGGTCATGAAGCTTCGTTTTGCGGCAACGGCAGCCGATGCGCCATGGCATTTGCCAACGACATGCAAATTATTGGGAAGAAAGCTTTGTTTGAGGCTTTTGACGGCATTCACGAAGGTGACATTTTATCAGACAACGGCAGGTGCAAAACTGTCAGCATGACAATGCAGGATGTGGAAATCACGAACCATGACGGTTTTCCACACCTCATCGACACAGGTTCTCCACATTATATTATTGAGGTAGCCGACCCCGATGCCATTGACGTTAAGACAGAGGGTGCACGTATCCGCTACGACAAAAGCATTTCCCACGACGGGGTCAACGTGAACTTTATCCACTGGGACGGACGCGTGCTGCGCCTACGCACCTACGAGCGCGGCGTGGAAGACGAAACCCTTGCCTGCGGCACCGGCATCACTGCCTCTGCCATTGCAACGGCCATGCAACACAATCTAAACCATATTGAAGTCATTGCAAAAGGCGGACAACTACAAGTCGATCTCCAACGCAACGGCCACCGTTTCCACCATATTCGCCTTATCGGACCGGCACAAAAAAGCTTCAGCGGCGAGATAGAAATTTGAGACCTTCCATTGCCTCACGGCTTAAAACCATCACAACATACTGTTTGACAATATATTCATTCATCAATACAGCAGAACAAACCAGAATCGAACATGTTCATCAAAAATGATAATATCAGCCTTCGCTGCGCCGAACCCGAAGATGCTCCGCTCATTTACAAATGGGAAAACGACCGTTCGGTTTGGCGTGTCAGCAACAACCTGACCCCGTATTCGCTATTCCAGATTGAGCAGTTTTTGCTGAGCAACAACGACCTGTTTTCGAACAAGCAATTACGCCTTATGATCGACAACCCTCAAAGCCTCTCCGTCGGCTGCATCGACCTATTCAATTTCGATGCCGTCAACCAACATGCCGAGGTCGGTTTGCTTATCGACAGCGCCTTCCGCCATCAGGGTTATGCCAAAGAAAGCCTTCAGCTTCTGCTTGAATATGCTTTCAACAACCTGATGCTCCATCAGTTGTTTTGTTCTATCGACGAAAAGAACATTGAAAGCCAACAGGTTTTCCTGCATCTCGGATTCGAAAAGTGCGGACATCGTAAACAATGGATCAAAACCCCCGAAGGATTCATTGATATTATTGATTTTCAGTATATTAACAACCATAAACCATAAAAAACCGAAAAACACAATATCCATGATCAAACTGAAATCACAGCATAACACCAAGTTAGAGAAAAAACGCCGCCATGTGCGCCGCATCATCCTGTTTGCTTTCGGACCGCTTCTCCTCATTGCCCTTGCCGGCGCTTACCTGCTCTACCGTGCAGTGATGTCTCCCAATGTACAGACACCAGACCGCAAAACGATTTCGCTCTATATTCCCACCCATGCCGACTTCGGTCAAGTTCTGGATTCATTGTATGCCCAAAAACTGATTGTCAATAAAAGAAGTTTTGAGTGGGTCGCTAACAAAAAAGACTGCAAAAACCACGTCCACGCCGGTCACTATCTGATAAAAGACGGCATGAACAACAATCGGCTCACTAATATTTTACGTGGCGGCCTGCAAACTCCCATCAACATTACTTTCAACAACCTACGCGACGTTGATCAACTTGCAGGGTGCATCGGCAAACTGATCGAAGCCGATTCCGCCTCCATCAGTGTCCTGCTGCACGACAAGGACTATGTCGGGCAACTTGGTTTCAACAGCCACACCATTCCCGCCCTGTTCCTTCCCAACACCTACGAAGTGTATTGGAACACGGATGCCAACGCTTTCGTTTCGCGGATGTTTCAGGAATACTGTAATTTTTGGAACGAAACCCGCACCGCCAGAGCCAACGCATTGAATCTCACCCCTATAGAAGTCAGCACGCTGGCTTCAATCGTGGATAAGGAAACCAACAAAACCGACGAAATGGCCAAGATAGCCGGAGTTTATCTCAACCGTTTGAAAAGCGGCTGGCTGCTGCAAGCCGACCCCACGCTTGTTTTCATCGTAAACGATCCCACAATGCGGCGTGTGCTTGCCGCACACAAGGAAATCGAATCGCCCTATAACACCTACAAGCACCCAGGATTGCCCCCCGGCCCCATCTGTATTCCTTCCTTAGCAGCCATCAACGCCGTGCTTAACGCCCAGCAACATAATTATTACTATTTTTGCGCAAAAGAAGACCTGTCGGGCTACCATAACTTTGCCAAAACCTTGGCAGAACACAACCGCAACGCTGCAAAATTTCAGAACGCTCTGAACAGCAGAGGGATATGGAAATAAGCCTGATCGTTCGACAAAACACCACATTACGATGAAAGCATTCAAAGCCTACGATATCCGTGGCGAGTGGGGCAACGACCTCAACGAAGCCATCGCCTACCGCATCGGTTACTTCCTGCATGAAGTACTCGATGCTCCCGTCATTCTTGTCGGGCGCGACATGCGTTTGTCGTCCGACACCTTGTTTCAAGCACTGACCCAAGGCATCACCGACAGCGGCCGCGATGTGGACGACATCGGACTTTCCACCACCCCGATGGTCTATTGGGCCACAGCCAAGTATGGCTATCAGGCATCGGTAATGATTACCGCATCGCACAACCCCAAGAACCACAATGGATTGAAAATTTCGGCTGCCAATGCCCTACCCGTCGGTTACGACAAGGGTCTGAACCGTATAGAAGCCTTGGTGGAAAGCGACAAGACCTGTAAACCCGCCACTATAAAAGGAAATGTCCATCACAAAGAGGTCAAAGCCGCATATCTCGATTTCCAGCGCAACTACTGCGGCGACACTTCGGCATTGAACATCGCCGTGGATTGCAGCAACGGCATGTCATCCCTGTTTGTCCACGACTTGATTGGAAAAGCCCACTATATCAACGACAGTCTTGACGGAAATTTCCCCAGTCATGAGCCGAATCCCTTAGAAGCGATTAGCCAGCAGCAAATCAAAGATTTGGTCGCTGCACGGCACTGCGACATCGGACTGCTTTTTGATGGCGATGCCGACCGCATCACCTTTATTGACGAAAACGGACAGTTCATTTCGCCTGATCTCATGATAGCTTTTCTCGGGCATTATTTTTTCGGTCGGAAAAACGAAAAAGGCATTGTCTTGCAGGACATCAGAAGCTCCAAGGCGATAGGCGAATACCTGACGTGCTTTCATGCCGAAGTAGCTACATGGAAAGTGGGCCGCGCTTTCGCCGCTCTCAAACTACGGGAATTGGACGGCGTTTATGGCGGCGAACTTGCCGGACACTATTATTTCCGCGACTTCTATTACTCCGACTCCGCGCTGATGGCAGCTTCCATCGTGCTGCAATTGCTGAATGAATTGAAACGCAACGGAATGACCATGAGCCAGATTATCAAAGCCATTTCCCCTTATTCCAATTCCGGAGAGATTAATTTCAGAATCGAGAAAAAGCAGGAAGCCATGGAAGCCGTGCGCGATCATTTCCTCCGCAGGCAAATACCGGTCAGCAGTATGGATTTTGACGGGTACCGCCTCGACTACAACGACTTTTGGATCAACATACGCCCTTCAAACACCGAACCTTATCTGAGGTTTATCGCTGAAGCAAAAAGCAAGAAACAACTTGACGACATCATCCACGAGGTCACGATGATTGTGGAAAAGTTTTGCTAAACCCGAACAAATACTTATCACACAGAAAAGGAATCAACTACATAACATAATGAACAAACTGACATTCACCATCTTAACGATTATCTGCTTGTTTCTAAGCAGCTGCGACAATCCCGAGAAGTCACATTTGGCCTTGGACGAAGGCATCAATCTCATGTTCACGTATGCACAGCATGAAAAAGCTGAAGAAGCCTTTACCAAGGCGATAAAACATGACGGATCCAACTATGAAGCCTATTACTATCGCGGCTGTAGCAAGTTCAACCGTGGCCTTTTCAAGGAGGCTAAGGAAGACATGAAAAAAGCCATCGAATTGAAGCCCGATTATGCCGATGCCGAGTTTGTACTAGGTCGCATTTATTTTGTCATGAACGACCGTGACAAGGCTTGCGAATACTACAAGGCGGCACAACAACACGGTCGCAACAATTTGGAAGACTATGTCAAGCACTGCCCGTAACAAGCCGTTACGAGAAGCCCTTCAGCACCATTATCGTACCGTCATTTGGGACTGGAACGGCACCTTGCTTGACGATGTGGACATCAGCATTGCCGCCACCAACATGTTGTTAGAAGAACGTGGCTTGCCCTTATTGGACAAGAAACGCTATCAGGAAGTATTCGACTTTCCCGTCAAGGATTATTATGCCCGCATCGGATTTGATTTCAGCAAATACCCGTTTGAAATCCCCGCCAAACAGTTCATGGCCAACTACAAGGCATTGTCTGCCCAAGCACGGTTGAACGGCGGGGCGCTTTCCACGCTAAAGCAGATCCATGGCTTGGGATGTCAGCAACTGATGTTGTCCGCTATGGAGGACTCGCTGCTCAAAAAAATGATTGCCGACTATGGTCTCACGCCTTACCTTGATCATGTTTTTGGCATTGCCGATGATTTTGCCAACACGAAGGTCTACTTAGGAAAACGCATGGTGATGCAGATAAACATCGACCCCCGTTACACCCTAATGGTGGGCGACACGCTGCACGATGCCGAGGTTGCCATGGAATGCGGCTTCGACTGTGTGTTGTTTTCCGGAGGACACTTTTTAAGAAAACGCTTAGAAGGCTCCGGCAGAAGGGTCATTGATTCATTGGACGAACTTATTCAAGACCTGTAACAGCATTCACACGCCTTGGAACAATCGCCCTATTATCAACGCACATGAAAATGGAAATCAAGGCATTGCACCCATTCCGCCATAAGTGTCGGTATGGATCAACTCGCCGTCCTCATTATAAGTTTTCCAGATGCCATTTCTACTACCATTGAGGTAGTTGCCTTCTTCTTTCAGCACCGCGTTCGGATAATAGGTCTTTGCCGGTCCGTTGAGTTTGTCGTTATGGTATTGGAATTCCGATAGCAACAGACCCGTGTCGAAATACTGCTTGCCATGCCCCTCTCTCATGCCATCGACATACTGTGTTTCTTCGGCAACACGCTCCGTGTCAGGATTATAGATTCTCACCCATCCATTCAGTTTGCCATTGCCATATTCCTCCGTTAGCATCAGCTTTCCGGTTTGTTCAGTATAATAACGCCACTCTCCGTCTTTTTTCCGGTTCAGATAATGGCCCGTTGCGATCAGGCGGCCATTGGATGAATAGGTCTTGTTCAGCGCCTTTTCTCCCGAATTGTCAAACTCATTGGTAACTTTCAGCCTGCCTTCTTCATCGTAATAGGTAAATGTGCCCACACAACGGCCATCTTCAAACTGACCTTCATAGCGTTTCGTTCCATTGGGATAGGATGCCGTCCATTTGCCTTGGCGAAGTCCTTTTGAATCCACCTGATTGACTTCCTGCCCCATTACCGAAACCGCTAGTCCCAAAAGCGAAAATGCAAATACGATATGCCTGATTTTCATTGTAACAGAATAATTTTCAAATTTTTAACTTGCATAAGCAATAATAACACCACCACTCGGATTGCATTGCTTTATTTTCCTTATCAATTCATTATCATCCCGATTATTATTATCCTATCCGGAAAAACCAAGAATGATATTAATGGACAAAAATACGGAAAAACTATCGTTTATCGATCTTTAGCTTCGCACACCATTGATTTGACTTCGCAACGCCTGTCAAACATGGGTCATTATCCATTATTTATCAACAGGTTACAGCTTTAACCGGCCATCCATCCGTGTCAACTTGAAAAAGTCGTATTTTTGCGGCAACTATTATGGCAGAATATTCATCCATACTATTAGAAAACGCCGTTGAGGAACTGGCAAAGCTACCCGGAATCGGCAAGAAGACCGCGCTGCGGCTGGCTTTGCATTTGTTGAACGAAGAAACGTGCGAAACCGAAAAGCTGGCCGATGCCTTATTGAAGATGAAGCATAACATCATGTTGTGCGAGCGTTGCTATAACATCAGCGATGAGAAAACGTGCGCCATCTGTTCGAATCCGCACCGCGATGAAAACACGCTTTGCGTGGTTGCCGACATGCGTGATGTGCTGGCCATTGAACGCACCGTGTCGTTCAACGGGCTTTACCATGTGTTGGGTGGTGTCATCAGTCCCATTGACGGTATCGGACCGAACGACCTGAGAATCGCCGAACTTATTCACCGCACCCAAAACGAAACCATCAACGAAATCATACTCGCTTTGCCAGCCACCATAGAGGGCGAAACTACTAACTATTACATTTACAGACAGTTGTCGGAATATAAGGGAAGAATATCCGTCATCTCTAAAGGCATTGCCGTGGGTGATGCGTTGGAATACGTGGATGAAGTGACATTGGGACGTTCCATACAGAACAGAACCCTATTCACCCAAAAATAAGAAAGGCATTTTCTACCTTCTCATTGCAGGAAGATATTTTCTTCGTCAAACAAATCGAGCTGGTTTTCAGCTACATACAACGAATCCGGAACCTCATATTCATAGTTGCTGATAAAGCGTTCGATACAACGTTTGATCAACTTGATGGGTGTTGTACGGCGCGCCTTACAATAGTTACGCAACGAGCGGTACTGTCCCGACGACAGCTTGAATGTTACGGCGTGATACTTATATGACCTGCGTTTCCGTTTGCCATGCGGTTTGTACGTACTCATAACGAATTTGTTTTTACACCACAAAATAAAAGAAAAATATCCGCTTTTGCAAATGAAGGATGAAAAACACCTTCATCACGCTTCCATGGCGGCACTTCAAACCATTTCCGAGGCCACCTTGAGCATCATTGCCGCCAGCCGCTCTGCTTCTGCTTCCGATTTTCCTTCGGAATAAACCCGGATAATGGGTTCGGTGTTTGATTTGCGCAAATGCACCCAGCCTTCCTCAAAGTCGATTTTCACGCCGTCAATCGTAGTGACCTTTTCGTCCTTGAAGCGCTGTGCAATCTTATCCAACATCGCATCGACATTGGTTTGCGGCGTAGGCTGTATTTTGTTCTTCGACATGAAATAGGCCGGATAAGTCGCTTTCAGCTCTGAACATTTGACTTGTTTTTCAGCAAGTTGTGTCAAAAACAGTGCAGTTCCGACGAGAGCATCGCGGCCATAGTGCAATTCGGGATAAATGACACCGCCATTGCCTTCGCCACCGATTACCGCTCCCACTTCCTTCATTTTTTCGACCACGTTCACCTCGCCTACCGCCGAAGCATAATAAGTCTGTCCGTGCTTTTGCGTCACATCGCGCAATGCACGCGTTGAGGAAAGATTTGAGACCGTCGGTCCCGGCGTGTGTTTCAGAATGTAGTCGGAAACCGACACCAATGTATATTCCTCTCCAAACAGTTCCCCGTCTTCTTTGACAAACACCAACCTGTCCACGTCGGGATCAACGACAACGCCGAAATCGCAGTGTTGTTCACGCACATAGCGGCAAATATCAGTCAGATTTTGCGCCAATGGTTCAGGCGTATGGGCAAAACGGCCTGTCGGTTCGCAGTTCAGCTCCAAAATTTCCTCCACACCAAGGGCACGCAACATGCGCGGAATGGCAATGCCGCCGGTAGAACTCACCGCATCGACCGCCACCTTGAAATGCGCTTTGGCTACGGCTTCCCGATTGACCAAGGGCAACGCCAGAACCATATCCACATGCTTATCCATCCAGCCATCCACCTCTGAATAGCTTCCGATCTCATCGATTGGTGCAAACTGAAAATCCTCTTTATCCGCCACATCGAGCAGCCAAGCGCCTTCGGCAGCAGAAATAAACTCGCCTTTCTCGTTCAACAGTTTCAGTGCATTCCACTGTGCCGGATTGTGGCTCGCCGTAAGAATGATGCCTGCATCGGCCTTCAATCCTGTCACTGCAAGCTCGGTGGTGGGCGTTGTGCTCAGCCCGATATCGAGCACATCGGCACCCATGGCTTGCAGCGTACCGCAAACCACTTGGTTGACCATAAAGCCCGAAGTGCGTGCATCACGTCCCACAACAATGCGTGGATGCCGTTTGCCATTGCGCCCCACAAAACGGACAAAAGCCGCGGTAAACTTAACCATGTCGATCGGCGTTAGATTTTCGTCTGGAATGCCGCCGATAGTCCCTCTGATTCCGGATATGGATTTTATTAATGTCATGATTTCGCTGTATCTTGGCACAAAAGTAGCTTTTTTCGGCTTATAAATCGTTTTTTCCTCTACAAAAACCTTTGTCGCTGCATTCTGACGGCAGGGTCGCTTTTGATGTTTTTTTCGCTCAATCCAACCACGACAACTCGAAAATAATGTACTTTTGCACAAATTTATGAGCGAATGTGTAGGGACAATGACCATCAATGCGATGATGCCGAACAGATGAGAGACACTATCCAGCGTTTCGAGGCCATGCTGCAAATGCAAGGCTCTGCCTATTTCGACACCGATGAATTCGAGTGGATCATTGACTACTACATGCAGCAAGACGATTTGAAAAAATCGCGTAAGGCTGTTGATATAGCCATCGCCCAGCATCCAGAAGATAACAGTCTGAAAATCAAGAATGCGCGTCAGTTTTTGGTTGAAAACCATCCTGAAAAAGCGATGTCGTTGCTCAACGATGCTGAAATCAGTTACGAAAATCCGGACTATTTCCTGACATTGGGTTCCTGTTATGCCGCATTAGGACAGGCGCAAAAGTCCATCGAGACCTATTTTGACGCGTTGCAATACTTTGAAGAAGACGAAAAATCGGAACTTTACAATGCCATCGCCTACGAATACGAAGACCTTTTTGATTATTGCTCGGCTTTGATCTATTTCAAAAAAGCGTTGGATTTCAGCGAAGACACCAACTCGATTTACCACGAAATCAGGCACTGCTATTTCTTTCTTGATAGGACAGACGATGCCGTTGCCTTCTTCAAGAAACGCATCGAGGAAGACCCGCACGACAGCACGGCATGGTCGGCTTTGGGCGATTGCTACCGGAAGTTGAACTTGTTAGAGCTGGCCATCGACACGTATGAATACGTACTTGCCATCGACCCTACCAACATCTGGCCCTACGTTCACATTGCCAACGCCTATTACGACATGGAACGTTTCCAAGAAGCCATCGACACGTTGAACGAAGCGTTGTCCAACGAGGTCGAGACCTCGCTCATCCACACTTCGTTAGGCGACTGTTTCTACCGTCTTGAACGCCCTATGGAAGCATGTCAGCACTACAAGACCGCCTTGCAAATCAACGAATCGCTGCCCGAAGCCTGGTCGGGACTTGGTTTCGTATATAGCGACCAGAACGAAAGCGCCAAGGCCATTCGTCTCTTTGAAAAAGCCCGGCTGCTTGACCCCAGCAACCCCGACCACCTTTATTCATTAGCCGCCGAGTATAGAAAGCTGCACGACTACGAAACAGCCTACCGCTACCTGTTCGACATTGAAAGCATTGATCCCACCGATCCCGACCTGTACTATTTCATTGCCGACATCTTAAACGAACAGCAACGCTACGACGAGGCCATCAACATATTGAAAATCGGGCAACAACGGGCTGGCAATGACAGTGCTTTGACCTACATGTTGTCGTACGACTACCTGCGCAAAAACGACCGAGCCATGGCGCTCGCCTTGTTAGAGGACGCTCTCAATGCCGACTTCGAAGGCCATCAGGACTTTTTAGATATCGACCCCGACTTGCTGAATCACGACATCGAGATACTCGAAATGATCGATCAATACAAAAAACATTCCTAATCTTCCAACTCTTACCCAACTTTTAATGAAAGCATTCATCATTCATTTCATCAAAGGTCTTGCCATGGGAACCGCCAATGTGATTCCCGGTGTTTCCGGCGGCACCTTTGCACTGATTACCGGCATCTTTGAAAGACTCGTTAACTCCATCAAGTCGTTCAACCTCAAAGCGTTGAAATTGTTTTTTACCGGCAAGTTCAAAGCCTTTGCCCGACACACCGACTTCGGCTTTCTTTTTGCCGTATTATTGGGCATCTTTGTAGCCATTGTCTCGGTCGCCAAATTGTTCGACTACCTTTTCACCAACTACCCCATTTTCATCTGGGCCTTCTTTTTCGGATTGCTGTTGGTATCCATTTACTATGTGGGCAAAACCGTTGAAAAATGGAACATTTGGAGCATTGTCTTTTTCATTATTGGAACCGCCATCGCCCTATTTATCGCCTTTGGCACCCCTGCCGGCGAAAACCGCAACCTGCTTTATCTGTTTCTCAGTGGCATTGTCGGAGCCTGTAGTATGATATTGCCCGGTCTGTCAGGGTCGTATGTCCTGATTCTCATGGGAAATTATGAACTAATCATGATTGATGCCGTCAACAACCTAACCCTCAATCCATCAGAATCAATAAAAATACTCCTTCCCTTCATTGCCGGCGCTATCGTCGGTCTGATCGCCTTCGCCCACCTGCTTTCCATGATTTTCAAGAAATTCCACGATCAAACCGTATCGCTGCTTACCGGCTTCATCCTTGGCAGCATTCCCGTCATCTGGCCCTGGAAGGAGAACATTGTCACCGTGTTGCGCGACGGCACCGAAAAAGTCACCGGCTATTACTGGCAGTTGCCGTCGATGGATGCCTCTTTCTCCATTGCACTGCTTATGATGCTCATCGGAGCTGGCATCATTATTGTCACAGAAACACTCGCAAATAAAAAAACAAGATGAGATTATTTGGACTCGTCGGGCATCCGCTCAAACATTCTTTTTCAAGCGCACTCTTCAACGAAAAGTTTCAAGAAGAAAATCTCGATTGCCGCTACGACAACTTTGATCTCCGCGAATTGGAAGAACTCACCACGCTGCTTGCCCGTCATCCCGAGTTATGCGGCTTCAACGTCACCAGTCCCTATAAACAAAAAATCATCCCTTATCTGAATGAGGTTGAGGACATTGCGCAACGCATCGGGGCGGTCAACACGGTACGTGTCAAGGATGGGCATCTTTATGGTTACAACACCGATATCTACGGCTTTGAGATGCTTTTGGAGTACGTCTTCAGCGGGCACCCCATCCCTGACGCCCTGATATTAGGCACTGGCGGGGCTTCGCAATCCGTCCAGTTCGTCCTTAAACACCGTCAGACGGCTTTCAAAGTAGTCAGCCGCACACCCCAAGGCAATGAAATCGGCTATTCCGACTTGAACAAAGACATCATGCGCGACTACAGGCTCATCATCAACGCCACGCCTGTGGGCACCTTCCCCAATATCGACAAATATCCAGCCATCCCTTACGAACTGCTCACTCCGTCGCATTTCCTGATCGACCTCATCTACAATCCGGAGGAAACCGCTTTCATGAAGCTCGGCAAGTTCCACAATGCCAGCGTTTACAATGGCACCATTATGCTTTTCAGCCAAGCCATGAAGTCATGGGAGATCTGGTGTCAGGAAAGTGATTGACACCTCTCCTTTTCTGGACTTTTATACCCCACACCTTATTTTTCAGTAATACCGTATTCCTTCAGCAAAACTGTTTCACGAGACCATGAGTACCAACGATTTATTCGGCGCACAAATCGCCCGAGAATTTCATCTTTCACCCTTCCATATTGCCAATGTCATCCGTTTGTTCGATGATGGCGCCACCATTCCTTTCATAGCACGTTATCGCAAGGAAATGACCGGATCGATGAACGAAGAAGTCATTGCTGAGGTTAAGCGCCGATTGGACCAGCTCATCGAGTTGAAAAAGCGCAAGGACAGCGTGTTAAGTTCCATCCGTGAACAAGGTCTGTTGACACAGGAGTTGGAGGAACGCATTGAAAAAGCGACAAACTTGCAGGAAGTGGAAGACCTTTACCTTCCCTATAAGCCCAAGCGCCGCACCCGCGCCTCCATCGCCCGCGAAAAAGGCCTTGAGCCGCTTGCCGCACAAATCATGGCACAGAACATCGATTTTGTGGAACAAGTCGCCCAACGCTATATTAATGTGGAAAAAGGTGTGGACACTGCGGATCAGGCTATTGAAGGAGCCAAAGACATCATGGCGGAATGGGTGTCGGAAAACATCAACTGCCGCAACCGTGTACGCAAAATCTATCATTTGCAAGGCGTAATCCGTTCCTCGGTAGTCAAAGGGAAAGAAGACGAGGGAAAGACTTACATGCAGTATTACGACTGGAGCGAACCGGTTTCTGAGGCACCGTCACATCGCATTCTCGCCTTGTTTCGCGCCGAGGAAGAAGGCATGTTGAAGGTAAAAGTCAATGTGGAGGACAATTTTGTGCTTCAATCGCTTGACGATATCTTCCTAAAGAACAACAATGCGGCTTCCGAACTCGTCCAAGAAGCCATCTGCGATGCGTGGAAACGCCTCATTGCGCCCTCCATCGAAACCGAAATACGTTCCTACTACAAGGAAAAAGCCGATGCGACCGCCATCCGTGTGTTTGCCGAAAACCTGCGCCAACTGCTATTGGCAGCGCCATTGGGGCAACAGCGCGTTTTGGCCATCGACCCCGGATTCCGAACAGGCTGCAAGGTAGTGGTATTGAACGAAACAGGCGCATTGCTCCACAACGAAACCATCTATCCCCATCCGCCCAAATCCGACACGACGGGAGCTATGCGGAAGATCAAAAGTCTTGTCGATGCCTACCGTATCAAGGTCATTGCCATTGGTAACGGCACGGCGGGGCGTGAAACCGAAGATTTCATCAAGTCCATCCGGTTCGACCGCGACCTGATGGCCGTCATGGTCAGCGAAAACGGCGCTTCCGTTTATTCCGCCTCAAAAATCGCCCGTGACGAATTCCCCGACTACGACATCACCGTGCGCGGTGCCGTCAGCATTGGACGACGGCTCATGGATCCATTGGCCGAGTTGGTCAAAATCGACCCTAAGTCCATCGGCGTAGGACAATACCAACACGATGTCAACCAGAAACAGCTTGCAGAAAGCCTGAATCAAGTGGTTGAAAGCTGCGTGAATGCCGTCGGCGTGGAGCTGAACACAACCAGCGAACAGCTCCTCTCTTACGTCAGCGGTGTCGGTCCGCAGCTTGCCGCCAACATCATCCGGTTCCGCGATGAGAACGGTGGCTTCAAAAGCCGAAGACAACTGCACGACGTGCCTCGTCTTGGCAACAAAGCCTTTGAACAATGTGCCGGATTTTTACGCATCCACGACGGTGAAAATCCCCTCGACCAAAGCGCCGTGCATCCCGAAAGCTACCATATCGTCGAAAAGATGGCTAAGAAACTGAATGTCAACGTCAAAGAACTTATCGGAAGCAAGGAACTCATCGCGCGCATCCAGCCTGCCGATTTCATTGAAGAAAACTTCGGCAAAGAAACCATCGCCGACATTCTCTCCGAATTGGAAAAACCCGGACGCGACCCTCGCAAACACTTCGTGGTGTTTGAATTCGACAAGAACATCCGCAATATCAGCGATTTGCGTACGGGAATGACCCTCAACGGCATCGTGACCAACATCACGGCTTTCGGCGCCTTTGTAGATATTGGCGTTCATCAGGATGGGCTGGTACATATCAGTCAAATGAGCAACCGCTACGTGAAAGACCCCAATGAAGTCGTCAAACTGAACCAAAAAGTGCGCGTCACCGTCACAGCCATCGACACGGAGCGCAACAGGATCAGCCTGAGCATGAAAGACATGGCATCCGACAATTGAAGGCAGCAAAGCACATCAACACATTGAAAATCATTCCATTAAAAAGAAATGCGCAACATTTGTAGAAAAAAATCCGACCCAAGAAAATGCACCCTTATGCAATTTCGTCCTATTTTTGAAGTTTATTCAATAAACCTATTTCTATGAAAAGATTTTTCCGTTACACAGTGGCCGCAATTGCCGTTATGGTGTTATCCGCTTCTTTTGGAACGTTACACGGTCAGATTATCAAAGGCGAAGTGTTTTTAGGCGGCAACTTGTCGCAGGTAGATGGCGATCAATGCTATGGCTATAAGAAAGCAGGCTTTTCGGGTGGTGCCGGAGCTTTGATACCCATCATCAACTTTATGGACATCGGTCTTGAAGTGCTTTTCAACCAAAAGGGCGCCTTCAAGCGTGACTCCATTAGTTACGGCAGTGACTATACCGGCAGTTACAACCTGAGACTCAACTATGTGGAAGTGCCGCTCATGCTGTATCTTATCGACAAGGATAAATTCTCTGTCGGTTTAGGTGTTTCCTACGGCCGATTGGTAGGGATAAAAGAGCGCATCAATGGCATAGAAAGCGGCACCGGCATTGGCGACGGCAATCTTTCTTGGAAAAACGGTTATGATGGACCCGACCTCGGCAATATCAAGGATTACGATCAACTAAGCTCTGTTTTTTATAAAACACAAGGGTTTCACGACACCATTCCAATTTCGGATTGGATTGCCAACTCCACGACGTATCGCCACTCCGATTGGGGCATCTGCGCCGACATCAGATACCGGATTTACAATGGACTCCATGCCGAATTGCGTTACCAGTATTCTCTGAGACCCATCCGAACCCGTCTTTTCTATCTCGACCCAAACGAAAACCTGATCCAGCCTAAGCATCCTTTGCGCTTGCAATACAACAATCAAATCACGTTGCGCATCGTTTATATTTTCAACGAACAACGCTCAAAGGTAAACAAGAGGATCCAGCAGGAAAAGCCATAAATCATTCTTAGCAAAACTAGTAACAAAAAAACAGGCGTCGGGTGCAACGCCTGTTTTTGTTGTAACAGCTTAGGTGTCACCACACCCCAAATTTTGACTTTACCGGATGCGATCGACAGAGCGAACTTTTTTGATGTCCTTTAACAGTCCTGATGAGGCAATCAACATGAATACCAAAGCGGCAAGGGGCAAAAATATGCCGACCTGAAATACCGGTTTCGCATTGATCGGCTGTCCGATTTTAATGACATAAAACGCATACACCAAGGCGATCCACACCACATTCAGCACAATGTCGATCCGAGATATGCGCAACAGTTTTTCAAACTGTTTCACACGAACCGCCTTGAAAATAGAAACGGAGACATAAATGGACAGCAGCATGACGGTAATGGTCAGAATTAAAACGGGAAGGGCAAATATCTTTCCGAACGGAACCTCTGCATCCGGTGTCAGCGAAGAAACGCCGAATACATTGAATTGCAAGATATTGTATTCCCCATGATAGATGGCTAAAGGCAAGAAAAGCAGTAATCCGAAGGCCAAGGCCGACAGAAAAAAGAAAACAGACTGAATGCGTTGTGACATTTCCTTGTTGATTTGAATTTTGATTCGCAAAGATACGCATTTTCCAAAAATGACGGGTCAAAAAAACAAAGACAGTTCGATATAGGAAAACAAAAAAAGGGATGTTGAATCAGACAATTATCTCTGACAAATCAATGTGTTTATGAATGTGTCAAACATCATGTAACAGCACGAAACAGTGTATATTACACGGTTCGGTCCGGCGCAGACGAGGCCGTTGCAGAGGCCGCCCCAGAAGCCGCCTTCGTTGCGAAGCTCGCTCGCAGTACCGGCCAAAGTGACGCAGTAATGCGGGAGTTCGTGTGTGCCTTCTGTGCTCAACATGATTCGGTTTATTCGGCAAAGATAACGGTTTTCCCCCATACGAACAGCAACAGAGTTTCCCCTTGCGGGGAACGGAGAGGCCTGGGGTGGGTTATAAAAACGGCAACTTGTAGGTGCTACCGAAATGCAACACTTTCTGCCACCGCCGTTCCCTACAAGACATTTTACTCCATTTGAAACATCGATCCCAAACGAATATATCGTCCAATCATTGGACTGACGAACAAAAACACCAGCCCAATCATAAAAAACAACAAAGCCATTCGCCTTGAAAACTTTTCGCTTCTCACATAAGGCTTATCTGCAATGATTTTTTCCCACAAACCTGATAAATTGTAATGCTTATAAAACAATACAAAAATTCCAATTGCTAAGGCATATAGAGGCCACTTGTAAATCTTGTCAAAAAGTAGTACTGTAACGGTACATACGACACCCATCGCAATAAAGAAACACAGTCCGCTCATGGCTATGGTAGCGAAAAAAGCCGGGGTCTTTTTCTTGCTTGGCATTGCTTTTCTCCCTATTTTTGCAGTTGAATTTGAAATTAACAATGAGCATCAAAGAGGATATCGAAAACAAGGTGGCCGCGCTTGGCAAGGAAGATTTCGCCTACACCACCACAAATGCCATCGGCGACAGTTCCCTTCTCAATGAGCGTTGCAACGGGCTGTTGATGGAGGCCGCCGTCTTGTTTGTCGAAATTAAAAACATGCCATACCTGTTGCGCGAATACGGCAAGCGGGAAACCTTGCACTCCTATAAACTTTGCCATATCGTATTGGAAACCTTAGCCAATGCCAAAGGCGGTTTCGTCAACTGTTACTCTCCCAACGCCTTTCTCGTTATTTTCCCGGAAAGGCAGAAAAGCATTCCCATTGCCGTAAAGACCGCATTACAAATCAGCAAGTTATTATCCGACACTTTGAAAGATGCTTGGGGAAAACACGCCAATATCAATTATGCGATTGGCATTGAATTCGGGCATATATTAGGCAGTAAAATCGCCTCCGACAAAGCAATGGAACGCCTTGTATGGGTCGGCACCGGCATCGAGAAAGCCAAGGCCATCTGCGCCGAATGCGCAAAACCTTATTTCATAGGCATCTCGCGCCTTGTATATGATCAACTTGACGAAGATTTAAAAGTCTTTACTAAACATTTGTTAGGCATTCCGAAGAAAGTCGCAATCTGGTCGCGAATTTCCTATACTTTTGAGAATGTAAAGAAACACCTGTATCAGACCAACCACAAACTTGATCTTGAAGACGAGGAAGATTCTCCACAGGTAAAATAATCCGGGCACGAAGACCGTTCTTTCGTCATCAAACCTATAAATAAAAACATTCTGAAAATGAATATATTAGTAACCGGGAGCAACGGACAGTTGGGAACAGAAATCGGAAAGATTGCTGCGTGTGATGAAACGCATCAATGGTTCATTACCGATGTGGACACCTTGGACATTTGCGATGAAACGGCTCTGAAACAATATTTCGACGCCCACCAAATAGAAGTCTGCATCAACTGCGCCGCCTACACCGCTGTAGATAAGGCCGAGGACGAGCCTCTGCTGGCCGATAAAATCAATGCCGATGCTCCGGCGCTCTTAGCCGCCGTATGCCGTGACAACAAAGCCCTTTTGGTGCATATCTCCACGGATTACGTCTTCAACGGGCAAGGCAACTCTCCCTACCGCGAGGACGACATGCCAAATCCTGTTTCGGTGTATGGCAGAACCAAGTTAGACGGTGAGCAACGCATCCGTGAAAGCCAGTGCAACCACATCATCATCCGAACCGCATGGCTCTATTCCGCCACCGGAAAGAACTTTGTGAAAACCATGCTGGGGCTTGCCGACACCAAAGACAACATCAATGTGGTCAGCGACCAGCAAGGGACGCCGACTTGGGCTTTCGATCTGGCTGAAATGATCGTCCATCTTGTCAACCGCAACGGTCTCAAGCCCATTCGCGAAACTTTCCATTTCACCAACGACGGCATCACTACTTGGTACGATTTTGCAAAAGCCAGCATAGAGATTGCCGGAAAGACTTGCCGAGTTAACGCAATCACCACCGATCAGTATCCCACCAAAGCACACCGTCCGGCTTACAGCGTGCTCGACAAAAGCAAAATCAAAGCCTACACCAACCGCAGCATTCCATTCTGGCGTGACAGCCTGATCAAATGCATCGACGAACTTCAACGTAAAGCAGCACACCAATCATAGAAACAAATATAACACAAAGAAAAATGAATACTATCGACCCGAAAATAATGGAACGCGCCCAAAGCTGGCTCAGCGATCAATACGATGCGGAAACACAGCAACAAGTTCGCGCCATGCTTGACGGTAATCCCAACGAACTGATTGACAGTTTTTACCGCACGCTTGAATTTGGAACTGGCGGACTTCGCGGTGTCATGGGTGCCGGCACCAACCGCATGAACCGTTACACGGTTGCCATGGCCACCCAAGGCTTCGCCAACTATATCAAGATGATGTTTGCCGACCGCAAAGAACTGCGTGTAGCCATCGCTTACGACGGTCGCAACAACAGTCCTGCCTTTGCCAAGGTCACTGCCGATGTGATGACCGCAAACGGCATCAAAGTGTTTTTGTTCGACGCCTTGCGTCCTACACCCGAGCTGTCGTTTGCCGTGCGCGAATTGCAATGTCAGGCCGGCGTGATGATCACTGCCTCGCACAATCCCAAAGAATACAACGGTTACAAAGCCTACTGGGAAGATGGCGGTCAGATCATCAGCCCACACGACAAGAACATCATCGCCGAAGTAAACAAAATCACCGACCCTTCCATGGTCAACTTCAGCCGCCGTCCCGAACTCATCGTCAGTCTCGGCGAAGACTTCGACAAGCTGTATTTGGACAAGGTCATGGAGCTTTCGCTGTCGCTTGACCTCATCCAAAAACACCGTCACTTGGGCATTGTCTATACCCCCATTCACGGCACCGGTCGCCGTCTTGTTCCCGAAATCCTGAAGATGAAAGGTTTTGACAACGTCTCGACCGTCGCATCCCAGATGACCGTTGACGGCAACTTCCCCACGGTGAAATCACCCAACCCCGAAGAACCTGCCGCCATGGCGCTCGCCATAGAGCAAGCCAAATCGCAGGATGCCGACTTGGTGATGGCCACCGACCCCGATGCCGACCGTGTGGGCATTGCTGTGAAAGACGAAAAAGGCGATTTCGTGCTGCTCAACGGCAATCAGGCGGCCTGCCTGTTCCTGTACTACCTACTCAAACGATGGAAAGAACTTGGCAAACTGACCGGAAGCGAATACGTGGTGAAGACCATCGTCACCACCGATCTGCTCTCCGAAATCTCTCGAAAATACGATGTGAAGCATTACGACGTACTGACCGGATTCAAGTATATCGCCAGCAAGATTCTTGAGTTGGAAGGCCAACAGCATTTCATCGGCGGTGGCGAAGAAAGCTATGGCTATTTAGCCGGCGATTTTGTACGCGACAAGGATGCCGTCATTGCCACCAGCCTGTTTGCAGAGGCCGCCGCATGGGCCGCCGAACAAGGCAAAACGCTCTATCAAGTGTTGAAAGACATCTACACCGAGTTCGGCCTTTATAAGGAGAAACTCGTTTCCATCACCAAAAAAGGCATTAGCGGCACTGAGGAAATCAACGCCATGATGGCGCGTTTCCGCAATACGCCTCCAACGGAAATTGCCGGTTCAAAGGTCATCGAAATCCGCGACTACAAGGCACAGCAAGCAAGGAACATGTGCGACAACACCACTTCCGCATTGCAACTGCCCAAGTCCGACGTATTGCAGTTTTTCACTGCCGACGGCACCAAGGTCAGCGTTAGGCCATCAGGCACCGAGCCGAAAATCAAATTCTATTTCAGCGTGAAAGGTGAAATCGGAAACGACCTTGACAAAGCCATGCAAACACTCGATGAAAAGCTCACCCTTGTCGAAAAGGAAATTTGCAACTGATATTGCATGACGGGCTTTTGCCCCTTCTTCACCAGCAAAAAACGGGGACTTCAAAAGAATCCCCGTTTTTTTTTGATTGATTCAATTTGAGATACTACTCTTGCGCAGAGGCATCTCCGATACGGTTCAATGCATCGATAGCCAGCCGGTAATTTTCACCGATCAAAAGCACCTGCTGATAAATGCGTTTCGCCTCGCTATAGTTGCCCATCTGTTCGAGCACACGACCTTTGTTGTACAAGGCGTCAACATAATTCGGATCGCTTTGGATGGCTTTGTCGAAGTATTCCAACGCCTTTTCATTATCGCCCAATCCGACAAAATAGGCATAACCCTTGTTAAAATACAGTCGGCTATTCCCCGGCTGGTGCATCAGCAGCGTGTCATAATGCAGCAAAGCCGTCTCCGGATCGATTTCATCCTGAAGGAACATCGCCAAATCATAACGGATAATGTCTTCGTCGGGAAACTGTTGCACGGCATTGCGCAGGAAACTTTCGGCGAGCGGATTTTTCTGCGCCACATAAATCATACAGATTTGCCGTACCGGATCAAAGAAACGGGCATCCTGCTCACGCGCAGTCATATAGTTTTTCAAGGCCTCCACCGTGTCGGTACGTGCCAGGTTCAACATGCCCTGAACAAAATACGCCTTGGGGTTATAAGTGTTGATTCCCAGAGCTTTATCAATATAAGCATTCGCCAGTTTGAAATCTTGACGCAAGAGGTTGAGTTCGGCGAGCTTGACCAAGGGGCGCACATCGAACGGATCGATTTCGGAGGCACGGTTCAAGGCGGTATTGATATTCGCCTCATCGCCCAACAGATAATACAAATCGGATAGCAACAGATAGGCATTGACATTTTTGGCATCAAGCGACATGGACTTGTTCACGTCTATCATTGCCTGCCCCACCTGTTCGTTCTCCACATAGAGCTTGGCGCGCCGCAGATACAGAGCTGCGTTGAGCGTATCCATGGCAATGGAGTCATTCAACTGCTTCAGCAGCAAAGCCCGGTCGCCCGAAGCCGCAATGCTATCATTCGTCCCCGCCTTTGTATTTTCTTGTTGTACAGAATGCTGACAGGCTATCAGTCCCAAACAAAAAGACAAAACCAATGCTAACTTTTTCATCATCATTCAGCAGATTTTTCCAGTGCTTCGAAAATCTTTGCCGCCAATTCTTCCGACAGCTCCGGATTGTCGTCAATCAGTTTTTTCACGGCGTCGCGTCCTTGTGCCAATTTGGAATCTCCATAGCTGAACCATGAGCCACTCTTCTTGATGATTCCCATTTCCACGCCGAGATCGACGATTTCACCCGTGCGCGAAATGCCCTCACCATACAGGATATCGAATTCCGCTTTGCGGAAAGGCGGCGCCACTTTGTTTTTCACCACTTTCACCTTGACACGGCTACCCATAATGTTTTCGCCGTCTTTGATCTGGCTCACCTTGCGAATGTCAATACGGATGGAGCTGTAAAACTTCAGCGCATTACCACCGGTAGTTGTTTCGGGATTGCCAAACAAAACACCGATTTTTTCGCGCAACTGGTTGATGAAAATGCAAATAGAACCCGTTTTGTTGATGGTAGCCGTGAGTTTGCGCATGGCCTGCGACATCAGCCGTGCCTGCAAGCCCATCTTGCTGTCGCCCATCTCCCCTTCAATTTCACTTTTCGGCGTGAGCGCCGCCACCGAGTCGATGACGATCACGTCGATGGCTCCCGAACGGATCAGGTTTTCAGCGATTTCCAAAGCCTGTTCGCCATAGTCGGGCTGCGAAACGAGAAGATTCTCAATGTCCACCCCGAGCTTGGCGGCATAAAAACGGTCAAAAGCATGTTCCGCGTCAATGAATGCCGCAATGCCACCCTTCTTCTGTGCCTCGGCAATCACATGCAGCGCCAGTGTCGTTTTTCCGGAACTCTCCGGTCCGAAAATCTCGACAATACGGCCTTTCGGCAAGCCACCGACACCCAGCGCAAAGTCGAGACCTATCGATCCTGTCGAGACACATTCCATCTTTTCCACGTCATCGCCCAAACGCATGACGCTTCCCTTGCCGAAATTCTTCTCGATATTTCCCAAGGTAGCCTCCAACGCCTTCAGCTTTTCCTGCCGAATCTTATCGGCGTTTTCCTGTACTTTTTCCGTAGTCATAGCTTTCAATTATTTTGTATATTATTGATTATCAATATTTATCAAACACCTATTCTTCCCTTTACCCGCTTCTTGTCCGTCATTGGTTAATCGGACAAATTTACAAAAAATCGGAAACGCAGCGCGGACTTTCTCTTTGATTTATTATTCTGTCCACACCCAAAAGTTCTTTTCGGGACAATGCGCCGACACAAAACGAGGCGTTTCTTCCTTGGGCAATGCAAAGATGCAATGGAAAACCATCCTTTGTCGCTGAACAAACGCTTATTGTCGAAAGTAATCGTTTGAAAACGATTATCACTATGGTAAACAATGTTTTACAAGGACTTCTTCCGTTTCATGAAAAAATCACAGAAAGCAGATGCGCCACAGGTTTCACATTTCGGTTTTCGCGCCATACAGACATAACGTCCATGCAAAATCATCCAGTGATGTGCTTTTGACAGCAAGTCTTGCGGAATATGGGCGACCAATACTTTTTCGGTCTCTAAAACGCTTTTCGAGTTTTGAGTAAGTCCGATGCGGTTCGCCACACGGAAGACATGCGTATCCACCGGCATGGCGGGCTTGTCGAACGCCACCGCCATCATTACATTGGCAGTCTTCCGCCCCACTCCGGGTAGTTTTTGCAAGTCGTCCATATTATCAGGGACCACACCGCCAAAGTCACGCACCAACACCTGAGCCATGCCAAACAGGTTTTTCGACTTGTTGTTGGGATATGAAATCGATTTGATATACGGGAATATCTCCTCGGCAGAAGCCTGTGCAAGGCTTTCGGGAGAAGGAAAACGTTGAAAAAAAGCCGGCGTGGTCATGTTGACACGCTTGTCGGTGCATTGTGCCGAAAGCACCACGGCAACAAGCAGTTCATAGGGCGTTTCATACATCAACTCCGTCTCCGCTTTCGGCATGTTCTGCGCAAAGAAAGCGATGAAATCATTATATTTCTGTTGTAGTTTCGTTGTTTTCATCATCTGACCCCAGTTCTAACAATAAGGCGGCGTCTCATAAGCGCCCAATTGCCATTGCTTTTAGACACTTCTGAAACGCCTTGCTGCTTTTTTCGGAATAGGTGTTTCGAGACCGCCGCTTATCGTTACAAGATTCTCTTATAAGACAACCACTTTCTTATTGCAGTTCATCGTGCCATTTTCAGCATGAATCAGGTAGATCCCCTTCTTGCAATTGGAAAGGTCTATTTGGCCTGATACAAAGTGCGCGTTGTCATACACTTCACGACCCGACAAATCGCGTACCAACACATGCCACTCACCTTGGGGCAATATGAAACTGAATTTGCCGTCGGACGGGTTCGGGAAAATATCGCCCTCCGCTTCATTGTTTTCGTCCATACCATCATAAGCACTGCTGGAGGCCTCAAAATTTATTTCATAGGTGAACTTATTGTTGCCACCACCTTTGAAAATAGTCTTACCTCCGGAATTAACGAGTATAAAAAATCCGCCGCTCATTCCATTTCCCGTAGTATCTCTCATGGTGAAACGATAGCAGGATTCCGACTCAAGCTGGAGCGGATCTTCATAAGTATGGCTTGTTTGATCAAACCTGATGGTCTTGATGACATTGCCTGTATTCATATCTTTAAGATCGAACGAAAGCCCATCGACATTACTGCCTGTCCTTGTTTTCAACAATAAATAACCATCGCCAATATGAGGCGGCGTTGTGATGGCAATGTTCTTGATATTGTCCGGCATAAAGCCGTCGTCATGGCCGTTGGGCTTTATCACTTCAAATTTCAAATTGGTGCAGGAACCAAAAGAAAACTCATCCATAGCGACATCAACGGACTGATCCTTGGGCAATGAACCGCTCCACGGAACACGCTTCACCTCTTCATTATCCGCATATGCGACAACTTCAAAAGATGTCACCGTTTCATTTCCCAGATTCTTTACGTTGACCGTCGGAGCGGCTACACCCGAGCAGCTTGATGTCAATATATTGTCAACTTTCTTGATTGCCAAGTCATAGTCAAGATTCATGGTCATGGGAATGCGCACCGCCTGATAAACTTCCCTATTGCTAGGAACATGGTTTTGCACCCATGCCACCAAATGGCAGTCTTCTTTGGGATAATTCATTTCAAACGATTCTGTCACTGTCATGGCAGGACCCGCAAATGCCGTTCCATTCTGAGTGGGGATCATGTCACGCGCCACGCAATGCAAACCATGCATACCCTGCCAATTCTCATCAATATTACTCTGTGTCAGCACGATGAACACCCTGACATCGGTTCCATTGCATTCTCCTACCTGGGTCACCGTGCAGTTCACCTGGCAAAGGTTGCCTTCAAGCGGCTGAAAGCTCAAATCGATGGTGAAAGGGCTTGGAATGTCCTTGCGAGCATTGTAAATGTTCAAGTATTGGGGATATAAGGTTTCCGAAGCGGAACCTCCTCCCGAGTATTGTTTGATTCCATCCGCTTTCAGCGTAGGATAGCTATTGATGCCATAATAGCCAGCCCTGGCATTGGTCTCGTCGGTATAGTATTCAGGAATGGAAAAAGCGGAGGTCTGATAACCGATAGGTGCAATGGCCAGCCCCTCTTGCAACATCTGCGAAACGGCATTGGCCGCGGCCGGACAGTAGGGACAGCGGATACCGGTAAACACTTCGAACAGCACGCATTCGCGGGCCACATTTTCTTTGGTTTGTTGCGCCATTACGGGAAACGACAGCAACAACGCAGCAACAAATAAAAACAACCTTCTTTTCATGGTGGTATGATTTTGAGGATGCAAAGGTAATAAAATCGGCAGACATTGGGTGGTTTTTCTCAAAAAGCGGATAAAAAAGCGACCAAGAAAAACCGGAAACACCATCGGGAACACCATAAAGTCAAAATGTTGATCGAAATCCTGTGAAAAATCACATTCACACACCGGCACAATCTAAACCGTACCATTTCTCAAAGCAATCAAATCAAAAGTCACATCACCTTGAATTTTGCCGTCAGCATAAGACTGCGCGGGCGGATGAGATAGGCTGAATAATATCCAACCGCCTCGCTTTATCAATGAACGATACCGCGATTCTTGTTATCGACAGGTTGGGCTTCATGACCGTATCCTTTCAAAAAGGTTTGACGGTGCAACAATACGCATTATTTTTCCTTTTGTCAAGTGTTTTTTCGTTCCGATACAATTCTTTCCTGCATGTTTTGGGACGGAAAACCCGTTACCTTTTCAACACGGTCTTAATCGGGTTGATGATGCGCTCAAGGACGGAAAGGTCGTCGGTGATGATTTCGGCGATGCCGGTCATTTCGGGTCGGTATGGGATCTCTTTCCCGTATTGCGTGCGCAAGGTGTCGGGCAGATTCACTTCTAACATGTAAAGTTTTTCGTTGCCTTGGCCGTCAAAGGGCACGAATGAAATCCCCGCCAAGGGCACCTGCACG
>JBGYXG010000045.1:0-18503 GCA_041842465.1 Candidatus Limimorpha sp. | reverse complement strand
TTCCTTGCCGGTTGAATCTATGAAACTATAATCAAGCGAAATGGCTTTCCTTTTGTTTGAATGTCTTACCTTTGTATTCTAAAAACAATTGTTGCGATGGAAAGTTGATGAAAATTGTTGGACAATTTTCTTGGCGTTTTAAAATAATTAAATATCAATATTTATAATTTCACATGATGGTTTTTTGATGCTAATTTGGACCTTTTGACATGGCATTTGGGCATCAAAATCAAACAAAAAAGGCTTCAACAGGGGTTTTCTTATCGAAGACCAGCCTGTTTTTTCATAAAATCGGCTAAATTTTCGTCGATTTCGAAATACTCTTGCAGACGAACTATTCTTCTTCACCGCACTGTATGTCAAATTCAGCAAGGCGGCCATTTGTTTTTCGTCCAAATCAAGCAGGTGCAGATAGCAGAGCAGCACATCCTGTGCCTTGATTCGGGGATAACGCTCGCGCAGTTGCGCTTTCAATCATTCGAAATGCTGATTCACAATATCACAAAACAGCACGCCGGTATCCTCGTCAAGCGCTACCTCTTTATGCTCAATAGGAAGATCTCTAGTCGTGATGCTGCGCAATAAAACAGAGTCCCTGATTTTCAGGCACACCGTTTCACAGAGAAAGGTTTCGCCTTTATCGGTATTTTTCTCAATCTCTGCTTCCTGTTGTTTCTCCATTTCCAGCTTCAAGGCCTCAGTTTGGGCTTTTTGCTGCCCGAGCCGTCCTTCCGCTTCATCCAGTTTTTTGCCTGCTTCGGCCTGATGCTGCAACTGCTGCTTGTGTTGCAGCCTTGTGGCTTCCAATTGCTGTCTTGCCGCGGTTTCAGTGGCCATCGGATGCTTTCTTTGCCTTTTCTTCAAAGCCAACGCCAAAAAGGAAATCAACATTAGTACGATAGGTATCAACATGACAAGGGCGCGCATCACGGTTCTTTTATGGGTTGCCTTTTGCTCGGCTTCGGCCTGCCGTTGCTGCTTTCTATTTATTATATAGTCTTGAAACAGGGTACTCAACTTTGAAGTTTCCGCCTTGTTGTCGGCAGCCATGACTTTGTGTTGTGCCAAAAAACGGATATAGGCTTCCGCTTTGTCGTGCTCGCCATGGATATCATGGATTTTAGCCAAATAATCAGCGGCTTGTAGTTTTATCTCCATGTTTGATTTTTGGTCGAACACAGGCTGAAGATACACAAGGGCGGAATCATACATGCCTTCCATGAAAAAGAGGGATCCTATGGTAAAGTATCGGGTCAGTCTTTCCTCTTCATCATCGGCTCCATTCGTCATCTGCTTCAGTATTTGAAGTGCGGCAGCACCTTGTTGGTTATGCAGGTAGTCGAACAAGGCTATGCTTGAGCGCAAATCACGATAATAAAGGTTGGTGGTATCGGGCATCTGGGCCAGGGCCAGGGCATAATAATAATCCGCGCTGTCTATTTCGTCCAATGCATCATATTGTACTCCAATTTGATACAAGGTATTGGGAACGCTGTATGCAGAAAGGGGCGCAACGCGGAAGAACACCAAGGCCTGCTGGGCACAACTGATAGCAGGATCCATCATATATTGGCTGGAAAACAGGTCAAAGAAGCGGTTGAAGGTCAGTGCCATAAACCTTGCCTTCTTCCCTACTAATTCCTTTTCCTCAAAACGCCCTTCCATGATTTCCAAGGCTTGCAGGTACTTGCGGCAGGCTTCCATCACGCTGTCGCTTTCGTAATAGCCCACGTCTTTCATGTAATGGGTGCGGGCGGAGAGGAAGACGGACTTTCGCTTTGGGTAAAGGCGATGCTGTCGAAATAATCCGCCGCACGCAGCAGTTCCGTGCGGTTGGTATAGGCGCAGTCGTTCTTGTACAGCAGTTCCGCAACCAACGGATGGCAGTAATGGCTGTCGAAGCCATCGAGGCTGTCCGCTTCGGGACTCACCGTAAACTCCTGCAACAGCGCAAAAGCGCTGTCGGGATGCCATCCCATCAGGCTGTCGATGGCGGCAAGGGTGCTGCCGGCGGACAAAAGCCGGGCTTCGCCCTGCAGCACGACAGGAACGCCGCTAAAAGCACCGCACCGAACAAGAGCCTGCCTGTTTTCTTAGCATAAAAATAAACATTTTTCCGGCTGCGTGCGAGGAAGGAATGGCGATGATATTCTGTTCAACAACTCAACGAAAAATCTCACGAAGAATCCGCAGAAAACGCAGAATTGTTTGACGCCTAGTCAATCAACAACTCAACGCCCATCTCTCCCATGGTCATTCCAAACACCGTCTTTCCGTGCTTGACACGGAATCAATTTGGAATCTCCTGACAAAGGACAAAACACCACACGGCTATTCATGAAGGGCTTATTTTCCGCTACCACGAAGGTTTCCTTTAAAGGGATTCCGGATCAAGTCCAGAGTGACGGGTGCTGATGAGGATGGTCAGTTCAACAAATCACAAACGGCTTCTAATTTGTTTTCCAGAAACTGCGTGTAAAGAGAATCAGCACGGTAAAGATTTCGAGACGGCCTACCAGCATGACGAAAGAAAGGATCCATTTCGCCGCCGCAGGAAGATCTCCAATACAGGCTGTAGGTCCCGTAACACCCGAACCGATGCCGAAATTGCTGAAGCAGGAAGCAATGGAAACCATTGCATCGTCGATAGGAATGCCGAGGGCTGAAAGCGCAATGGTACTGAAAACCATAATCATAAGGTAAAAAGCCATATAGACACACACACGGCTCAGCGTTTCCATTCCTATGGACTGGTCGGAAATCTTTACGGAATAAATTCCGGTCGGGTGAATCAGTTTTCGGATTTCATTTTTGATAAACTTGAACAGCACCAACACACGCGCCATCTTGATACCGCCGCTGGTAGATCCGGCACAGCCGCCCACTATCATCATCAGCACGGTCGGGATGAGGAACAGTGTCCCCCAGTTATCGTAATTGCTGTAGCGAGCCTGATAGCCCGTACTTGAAAACACATTCACGACATGGAAAAGCGACGTGCAGAATTTATCCTGAGCGCCTTGCGGATAGGCAGCGATTTGTTGCTCTGTGGTTCCTTCAATGCCGGGCGCCAGATAAAATAGCGTGAAAAACAGTGCCGCCATGATGACTACGGACAGTACGAAAGCACGCATTTCCTCGTTCTTACGGACAACGTCGAAACGGCGCATGGCAAAGAAATAATGTATCGAGAAATTCAAGCTTGAGATCAGCATGAAAAACGAGCCTACATACTCGAGATAACGCGACTGGAAATAACCCATACAGGCGTTGTGGGTACTGAATCCTCCCGTTGCAATGGTCGTCATCGAATGGCATACGGCATCGAACAGATCCATCGGCCCCATCCAGTAAAACAAGGTGCACACCACTGTGAGAACGATATAGATGATCCAAAGAATACGCGCCGTTCCCTGCATGGTAGGCGACAGCTTTTCGATGCTGATACCGGGTGCTTCGGCAGCAAACATGGACATTTTACGCGATCCTTTGGCGATGGAGGGAACGAAGGCAAGGGTAAAGACAATAATGCCCAATCCGCCCAACCACTGGGTGAGGCTGCGCCACAACAAAATGCCATGCGGCTGACCGTCAATCACATGCAGCGTGGTGAAACCTGTCGCTGTAAAGCCCGACATGGTCTCAAAAAAAGCATCGCTGACTGCATCAAGGCTTCCGCACAACAAAAACGGAATCATGCCGAAAGCCGACATCAACACCCACGACAAACTGACCACAAAGAACGAATCCCGCTGACGGAACTCGCTTTTCCGGCTTCTGTTGCCAATGATCAGCAAGACGACCCCCAGAAGACCCGTCGTGGCGGCGGTGATGAGAAAAGCATTGCGATCCGGGTCATGGTAATACCAGCTCACAAAAGCCACTGCCAGAAGCGCAGCGGTTTCAATAAGAAACAATATGCCGAACAGCTTGCTTTTCATCGTCCATCACATTAGCCTTGCCCGGTCGCCCCCTGCGAGGAGCTACCCGAGGTCCAAACATGTCGAAGCGGCATCACCACTTTTCCGCCCAGCCTTCGCCATAGTCAAAGTCGTCGTCGGCCTCATCGTCAAAATCGTCATCCTCATCCTTTTCCTCACGGTAGGATTCATCGGCATACGGCTTGACGAACCTGCGGAAGTCGGCGGAAGCAATGGCTGTAATCTTTCCTTCCTTATCGGGCGAAACGGCGATGTCGATTTCATCGCGTCTCAATTCTCTCAGCCACACATAAAGCTCCGAAAAGCCCATCTCCGTCACCGCATAATCCTCCCAGTCGCCGGAAGCCGCCTGTCGGGCTTTCTCCGCCGTCTCCCACATCGGGACATAAGAACGTCCCGAGCCATCCTCAAGCATGGCGAACATGCCTTCCATGGCTTGCAGCAGCCACACTTGCCGTGTTGCCGTTATCGCATCAGTGAATTGTTTCAAGTCGGTCATGTCCAATATATGTTAGCAATGATAGGTCATACGATCGGTTCGACAAACATCGTCAAGGCTCGGTCTCACATCAGCGCCTCTTCGACTGCTGCTGGCGCATTTGCGCCTTTTGAGCCTCTTCAAGACGTTTCATGAAACCGGATTTCTTGACCGGCTTCTTTTTGTTCATCTCAATGGTGGCACGCACCTTGTCTTCTTTGATCAGACGACGGAAAATGAACATCTGGATGAAAGTGATGATGTTGGCCAGCATATAGTAGTAGCTCAATCCGGACGAATAGCTGTTGAAAATGCCAAGGAACAGGATGGGCATGAGGTACATCATGACCTTCATGGCTTTCATCTGCTGGTTTTGCGCGCTTGCCATCTGCTTGTTGTTCACGATGGTGTAAATCACGGTGGTGATGGTCATCAACAGACAGAACAAGCTGACGTGGTCGCCATAGCCGGGAATATTGAACGGCAGGTCAAGAATACTATCATAGGTCGAAAGGTCGTCGGCCCAAAGGAAAGGCTGCTGACGGAGTTCAATACTCGTCGGGAAGAATCGGAACACGGCAAACAAGACGGGCATTTGCAGCAGCATGGGCAAACAGCCCGACAACGGGCTGGCGCCCGCCTGTCGCTGCAAGGTCATGATGGCCTGCTGCTTCTTCATGGCATCTTCCTCTTTGGGGAATTTTGCGTTGATCTCATCCATTTCAGGCTTCAACACCCGCATCACGGCGGTGGATTTGTACGACTTGAACGCAAACGGGAACAGAATGATTTTGATAATGATGGTCAGAATCAGGATGACGATGCCATAGCTCCATCCGTAGGAACCGAGCCAGTTGAACACCAATATCACGCCATGGTTGATCCAACGAATCAGGAAGAAAGAACCGATATTAATCTGGCGGTGCAGCCCGATGCCATAGTCGCGCAAGGTTTGGAAGTGGTTCGGTCCGAAATAAAGCGACATGGGGACAACCGTCTCGTTTTGCCTGACATCATAAGGAAGCTCAAGGTCGGCCGTCATCGTTTTCAGATAACGCGGATTGGCAGAGCGTTGCGTGCGGGTGGAAAACTTGGCGTTTTCGAAAGCGTCCTTGGCAACAATCACATTGCAGAAGAAACGCTGCTTGAACGACACCCATTTCAGTTTTGTGGAAACCGTCTCCTCGTCGTCCTTGGTCTCGTTGAGGTGATCCACATCGTCATCGGCATACGCCTTGTAGAACACCGAAGAACCCGAAAAACGGTCCACGCTCTTTTCCTGACGCATCAAATCGACATTCCAATTGATGTTCATGAAATTCGTGTTCGATGCCATAATATCATTCATGCCCACCGTCACAATATTGAAGTCCATCATGTAATCGTCATAATGGACAACATATTGAAATTCAATATATTTACCTTCGTCTTGCAACGCATCGCCGTTACTTGCCGGAAGACGCAATGCAAACCGCACGCTATCGCCTTCGGACACCATTATGTTGCCGCCTTCGTAGGGTTTCCCGTCAAGATAGGGCTTAAAATACAATTCCGACGTATTGATGGTGCGGTTTTTGGCAAAAAACGAAAGGTCGAAGTTTGCCGTTTCCGGATCGAAAGACATCAGCGGAAGCGAGTCGTAAGTCTTGTAATCCTTCAGCTCTACGCTTTTCACGAAACCACCCTTGCTGCTGAATGTTATTTTCTGGATTTTATTCTCGATGGTCCAGGTCTGCTCCTCGCCTTCCGATGCGGAAGCAAACACGCCATAACGGCTCAAGCGTTCATTATTGGCTTTTTGGGCAAGTGCCGTAGAATCCACCAAGGTGTCGCCCGCGGCAACCTGCAAGGCACGAAGCGAATCGTTGAGCTGTTCCTGTTCGGCATAGCGAATGGAATCGAGGATATAGGCTTCGCGTTTTGCACGCTGTATGGAATCCTGCACACGCTGTTGTTCAGCCAATTCTTTTTTCGACGGGGTCATCCACATCATCCATCCGAACAGCACGGCGCCGACCAGAATGAAGCCTAATAATGTGTTTTTATTCATCTGTTTCTTTTCAATTCAAAATGCAATAATAAATAATTTCGACCAATTACTCGCAGGCAGGGTTACCGATGCGCCAATGGCATTGTCATCCCCCCATGCCTCTCATTTCTTGGAATTTTCCAATGCGGCTTTTATAAATCCCACAAACAAGGGATGCGGTTTGGCCACCGTGCTCTTGTATTCGGGATGGAACTGAACGCCGATAAACCACGGATGCTCATGGATTTCAACAATTTCCACCAAGTCACGTTCCGGATTACGGCCCGTGGCGACCATGCCATGCTTGGCAAAGTCCTCGATATAGGCATTGTTGAACTCGTAACGGTGACGGTGACGTTCCGCAATCATCTTTTCATGATATACCTCGAAGGCCTTCGAGTTTTCTTCAAGACGGCAAGGATACGCCCCCAAGCGCATGGTACCTCCCATATTGCCGATGTTCTTTTGGTCGCTCATGATGTCGATGACAGGATGCGTGGTCTTTGGATTCATTTCCGAGGAATTGGCGTCCTTATAACCAATCACATTCCGGGCAAACTCAATTACCGAACACTGCATACCGAGGCAAATGCCCAAAAACGGTATCTTGTGCTCACGTGCATATTGAACGGCGAAAATCTTTCCTTCCAAGCCTCGGCTGCCAAAGCCGGGAGCAACAAGGATGGCGTCCACATCTTTGAACTTCTCGTCCAAATTCTCAGGATTGAGGTATTCGCTATGCAGCGAACGCACCTTCACTTTGGTCTCATTGGCTACGCCGCCATGTATCAATGCCTCGCGGATGGACTTGTATGCATCTTTCAGCTCCACATATTTTCCTACCAATGCGACAGTGACTTCATGCGAAGGATTATGCAGATGTTTCAGGAAACGCTTCCAAGGTTCGAGATGGATCTTTTCGGGAATGGCGGTGTTGGTCTTGCGCAGCACTTCCACATCGAGTTTCTCTTCCAGCATGTGAATCGGCACATCGTAAATGGAAGGTGCGTCGATGCTTTCGATGACGGAACTGATCTCCACATTGCAGAACAATGCGATTTTGGCTTTCATCGACTGGTTGATATGATGCTCGGTGCGGCAGACGATGATGTCGGGCTGAACGCCTTGCTGCTGCAAGTTTTTCACGGAATGCTGTGTCGGCTTGGTTTTCAATTCACCGGCAGCGGAAAGATAGGGCACCAAGGTAAGATGGATGACGGCGCAGTCGCGGCCCATCTCCCACTTCATTTGACGGATGGCTTCGACGAAAGGCAGCGATTCAATGTCGCCCACCGTGCCGCCCACCTCCGTAATGACAAAGTCATAGGTACCGTCGTTGCCCAGCAAACGGATGCAACGCTTGATCTCGTCCGTAATATGCGGAACGACTTGAACGGTCGAACCAAGATACTCGCCTTTGCGCTCCTTGTTGATGACATTCTGGTAGATGCGTCCCGTAGTAAAATTATTCGACTGCGAGGTGGGAACATTCGTGAAACGCTCATAGTGCCCCAAGTCGAGGTCGGTTTCAGCACCGTCCTCAGTCACGAAACACTCGCCGTGCTCATAAGGATTCAAAGTGCCGGGATCCACGTTGATATACGGGTCGAGCTTTTGGTTGGTCACTGCAAAGCCGCGCGCCTGAAGCAACTTGGCCAGCGACGCCGAAATGATTCCCTTTCCTAATGAGGAAGCAACGCCTCCTGTCACAAAAATGTACTTCGTCTTTTTCATTGAAAAACAAGGTATTCAGTTCAAAAAAATAATACTCTTAGCGACCATAACAGTTGTCGTATCGCCTTCACGCCGGCTCTAAAACACAAAACCAATCCCGAAGAGCCCTCTCCTCAGAATGGTTCCCGTCAGCGCCAATACGCAAAAATATTGAGCAAAAATAGTAATTAATGATACATGATTGGAAAACAGATGAAAAAAATTACTTTCAGTTATATTCTATATACTGAAAATGAAGATATTATCGCAACACTGACACCTTCCATTGTAAGCCTCCTCCAGCCACATCAGGATTCAGTCATGCTGCTGTCATTCTGGACCTGATCCAGAATTGATTCAGCATCTCCTCACTAACTGCATTATCCTCTTAGAACAACATCCTCGTAATGAGATCCCAAATCAAGTTTGGGATGACTAAGATAGAGTAGCCTTGCATGTCTGATTGAACCGCATCGTCTCTCCTCATCATATTGTGATATTGCACAGAACGAACTCAACCCGAAACCATTCAAAAACTGCTTCTACCAGCACGACTTGTCGAGAGCCACAAAAGGATCACCTAAATATTAATACATGAAGCCTCTCCGCGCAAAACAAGACCAAACTCCCTATTTCGGGTTCTTATCACTTATTCGTGGCCTGAAAACGGTTCAGCAAATCGTTACGATAGCTCGATCCGACCGGAATACGTTCGTCGGCAACGGTGACATGCGCCTTGTCGAGGTCCTGAATGTGTTTGAACGACACGATGAACGACTTGTGCACCCTGACAAAACGGTCGGAAGGCAAACGGTCTTCAAGGTCCTTCAATGCGAACAATGCGGTGATGCGGCGTTGCTTGGTATGGAACGTAACATACTCGTGCTGCCCTTCGATATACAGCAAATCGTCCAAGTTGATCTTGTAAAGTTTATAGTCCGCTTTGACCACCATGAAATCCTGCGATTCCTCCGTCACAACCGTGGCAGGCGGTGCGCTTTCTTCTTTTTCCTTGGCCGTGTCAATCTGTGCGAAAGCCTTTTTGATGGCTTGGTAAAAACGCGGGAAATCGAATGGCTTCAGCAGATAATCGACCACCCCTAAGTTAAAGGCATCCACGGCATATTCGGAATAAGCCGTTGTAAAAATGATGGCAGGCTTTTTCTCCAAGGTTTTCACCAAGTCAAGTCCCGTGACATCGGGCATCTGAATATCAAGCAGCAGAATGTCCACCGGGTTGTTTTTCAGCGTGCGAAACGCCTCTATCGCATTTGAGCATGAGGCCACCAAATGCAAGGATTCGACTTTAGAGACATAATCCTGCAAAAGTTTACGGGCTAAAAACTCATCGTCAACGACGACGACATTGTACTTTTTTTCTGTCATTTTAAATCCTCCATCGTTTCAATCTTATCAATACTAATAGTAACAGTATATGAATCAGCAGTTTGCTTGATATTAAACTGATAATTCTCTCCATAATGCAACATCAGTCGTTTCTGCACATTAACCAAGCCGATTCCCGATTTCTTCTTTGGCATAATCACCACGTCGCTTCGGTTGATTGAGTTGGTGGCGGAAAATGAAAACACACCATTTTTCTGAACAAGTTGAAAATGCACGAATCCGTCAGTGTTGAGATCAAGCCGGCTGTATTTGAAGCAATTCTCCACGACAGGCTGAAGAATCATCGGAGCAATCAAATAGTCGGAATGCTCAATATCTTTTTCCAGCCTCACATCACGCGCCCCTTCTATGGTCATCATCTGGAAGTCGATGTAATTGGTGATGTAGTTGACCTCTTTGTGCAGCGGTATCACTACCGCCTGACATTCTACCAACACATAACGCAGCATTTGCGACAGTTTCAACACGCTGTCGGCAGCCTTGTCGTCCTTGGTATAAACCAAAGAATAGATGTTATTCAGCGCATTGAACAGAAAATGCGGATTGATTTGTGATTTCAGATACCGTAGTTCCATGTCGAGCTTTTCACTCTTCAGCTCTTCGTTGGTCAACTCATCCATCTTGGCCTGATTTTGATAATAGATAATGATGGTCAGTGCGGCAGCAAGACTGAACCATATCAACCGGATGGCAAACAGATACGACCATTCCTGTTGCTGGATGGCCATGCCTCTTGACAATTTTGCATGAATCACTACCGAAATATACGCCCATAGCATAGTGAACGCCGACACCAACAGGAAAAAAAACAAATTGCGACGGCGACGCTGCAAAATGCAAGGAATAAAAATGTGCTTGATGGTCATTACAAAAGAAACAACCATCAGCACAATGATGGATGAAATCGCCGACCGAAAACCGATAGGAGAACGAAAATAAGCCGTATAAAAGGCACCGAACAGAATGACCCAAGTGATGCCGTAGCGATGCAAACGGCTCAGCAAGGTAGGACTCTTGATATACTTAATGATACCCATAGGCAGTGATTTCTTTGCAAAAATAATACGAGTTTTTATATTTTCCGCAATTATCGGCAAATTATCAAGACTTTCAGGTAAAAACGACCTGTTCCAAGCATAAACTCAACCATCTTTCTCGTTAATTTGAAACTCAAATACAGAGGCGAAAGAGTCAAATGGACACAATGCCCCTTGAACTGACATTTAGCGCCGCTGAAACCTTTGATGCGAATGTTATTTTTATGTTCCTTTGCATCTCGAAACGAATATGACATTTTCATTCACTTAAAAAAAAGAGAAGATATGAGAATAAGACTCCTAAGATTGCTATTTTTCCCCTGCCTCCTGCTGGCCTCGCTCCCACATACCTTGCAGGCTCAGGAAAACCTGAACATCACATTGGAACAGGCCTTGGAAATCGCTTTATCGGAAAGCAACATCGTGAAAATCGCCGACATGGCGGTTGAAAAGACCGGTTACGCTAAGAAAGGCAGTTATGCGGCCCTGTTTCCCAATATCAACGCCAACGGTTCCTACCAACGCACCTTGCTGAAACAAGTCATGGTAATGGAAATGTTCGGTCAAGTACAAGAAATTCAGATCGGCACCAGCAACAATATGAATGCCGGCGTCAGCGCCACCATGCCAATTGTCAACGCTCAACTTTGGGAAAGTCTGAAACTGTCCGCATTGAACGTCGAAATGGCCATCGAACAGGCTCGTTCATCGAGGATTGCCATGATCGCACAAGTAAAACAGGCTTTTTACGGTGTTTTACTCGCCAACGAGTCGTTGAATCTGATGCGACAGGTTTACGGCAACGCCACCAACAACTACGCCGAAACCATTAAGAAATTCAACGTGGGCAAGGCTTCCGAGGTCGAAAAAATCCGTGCACAGGTCACGGTGATGAATGCCGAACCCAATGTGACCAGCGCCGAAAATGCCGTAACGCTTTCAAAATGGCGGCTCAAAGCCCTCATGGGCATCGATCTGGAAACACAACTCGATGTAGTGGGCACTTTGAACGACTACACCAACGAGCTGTTAACCCCCTTCCCTATTAATGAAGACCTTGGCAACAACAGCACGCTACAGCAACTGCGCATCCAAAGCCAGCAACTCGACGCCAGCATCAAAGCCTTGAAGTTCCAGTACCTCCCCACCCTTTCGGCTTCGATCAGCTACAATCGCATGGCCATGAGCAACAGTTTCGACATGAAATGGAAACCCTATTCGGTAGCGGCGTTGAGTCTCAACATTCCTATTTTCGACGGCTTTAGCAAGCACAACAACATCCGGCAAAGCAAAAAGACACGCGACATACTCGATTTGCAAATCGAAGACACACAGCGCAATCTGCAAATCACAATGAAAAACTACAACGACCAGATCGCGCTCAACATCAAGAACTACGCAGCAGCGAAAAGTGCCGTTGAAATGGCTCAAAAAAGCTACGACATCTCCGCCAAGATGTATGAAATCGGCAAAACCACGCTGATAGAGCTGAACGATGCGCAATTGGCCCTGACACAAGCGCAGCTCAACATGAATCAAGCCATCTACAACTATATGGTCGCAAGAACATCGTTGGACGAATTGGTTGGAAAAGACTACACTAACCAACAATAAATCAACATTATAATACAAAAAAAAACTTCATTTATTCACAGCAAAAAAGTATCACAAATATGAAATCATTCACACTAAGTATCGTGACATTTTCCGTACTGTTGGCTTTAGGCTCATGCCAACCCAAAACCACGGGTAAGGAGAAACAAGACAATCTAAAGAGCATCCCGACCGTTTCGGTAATTACGGCTCAAACGCAAGATGTGGAAGACGAAAGCACGTTTACTTCCAACATCATGGCCAATGCCAAGAACAACATTGTTTCGCAAACAGCAGGCCGCATCAAGAATATCCTTGTTGATGTGGGCAGCCGTGTCAGGAAAGGACAATTGCTGGCCGAGATGGACGATGTGAACTTAGTCAAGCTGAAACTGCAATTGGTCAACGATTCCATCGAAATGGGACGTCTCACCGAGCTTTTCAAAACCGGTGGTGTATCGCAAGCCGATTTCGACCTTGCCAAGCTAAAATTTGATCTGTCCAAGAAAACCTACAACAACCTATTGGAAAACACGGCGTTAAGAAGTCCCATCAACGGCATCGTCACGGCTCGCAACTACGACAAGGGCGACATGTACAACATGCAACTGCCTATTTTTGTCGTCGAGCAAATCATTCCCGTCAAAATGCTGATCAACATTTCGGAACGGCAGTTTTCGCGTGTCCATGCCAAAATGGTTTTCGATATTTCGGTTGACGCATTACCCGGTGAGACATTCAAAGGAAAAGTAAACCTCATCCACCCCACCATTGATGCCAAGACCCACACGTTTCAGGTTGAAATTGTTTCGGAAAACACCGACAGCCGCCTGCGTCCCGGCATGTTTGCCCGTGTCACTGCCAGCTTTGGCTCCAACCGCCATATCGTCGTGCCCGATAACGCCGTTGTCAAACAGATCGGATCCGGTGAGCATTTCGTGTACGTGCTGAACGCCGACAACACGGTGAAATACCAAAAAGTGGAATTGGGCAAACGATTGGGCAACCAATACGAGATTCTCAGCGGTATCAATGAAGGCGACGCTATCGTCACCAACGGCCAAACGCGGCTGAAAGACGGTGTTGCAGTAACCCTTGCCAAGTAATTCCGCAACGCTTTCTGAAAATATGCATCCCAATACTAACTTCCAAAGCGAACACCTATGAGTTTACAACGTACAGCCGTCAACAAGCCTACAACCACTGCTCTGGTTTTCATCGCAATAGCCATTTTCGGCATCTTCTCCATGACGCATCTCTCCATCAACATGCTACCCAACATGGAGACCAACTTCATCATGGTGATGACTTCCTATCCGGGATCCAGTGCCGCCGATATCGAAACCAACATCTCCAAAACCTTGGAGAACACCCTGAACGCCGTACCCGATTTGAAGCACATTTCTTCCACCTCGAGAGAAAACACCTCGGTCATCTCCTTGGAGTTTGAAACCGGCATCGATATTGAAACCGCCACCAATAATGTGCGCGACAAATTGGATTTGGTACGCAACTTCCTTCCCGACGGTTGTACCAATCCCGTGATTTTCAAGTTCAACGCCGAAGACATTCCCATCATGTTGCTGAGTGTCACCGCTGACGAGAGCCTTCCCGCCCTTGAAAAAATCATCGAAGACCGCATTACCACGCCCTTGGCCCGCGTGAGCGGCGTGGGTACAGTATCGGCCAACGGAGCGCCGAAACGCGAGATACAGGTTTATGTCGATCCCAACAAATTGGAAGCCTACAACCTGACCTTGGAAAGCATTTCCAACACCCTGATGACGGAAAACCGCAACCTGCCCGCCGGATACATCGACGTTGGCTCCAACAGCTACAGCCTGCGCATCCAGAAAGAGTTCGCATCGGCTTCCGAGATGGAAAATGTCATTGTCGGCGCATTCGGCACGGCTCCTATTTATCTGAAAGATGTCGCCACGGTAATCGACGGTTCTCAGGAACGCATTCAGGAATCCTACAGCAACGGCAAGCAGGGTGCCACCATCATCATTCAGAAACAAACCGATGCCAACACGGTCAACGTCATCAAAGGCGTGAAGAAGATGTTGAAAGAAATAGAAACCACCCTTCCGACCGATGTGAAGTTAAACACTGTCGTGGATGGTTCCATCTTTATCACCAATAGCATCAAGAGCCTGCAAAACACCATTCTCATCACCTTCCTGCTTGTCATGTTGGTGGTGTTTGTCTTCTTGGGTCGCTGGCGTGCTACCTTCATCATCGTACTGGCCATCCCGATTTCCCTGTTGGCTTCGCTAATTTACCTTTTTGCCACCGGCAACACGCTGAATATCATCTCCATGTCTGCCCTATCCATTGCCATCGGCATGGTGGTTGACGATGCCATCGTGGTATTGGAGAATATCACCACCCACATTGAAAGAGGAGCCAAGCCCAAGGAAGCCGCCGTACACGCCACTCAGGAAGTGTCGCTGTCCGTCATCGCCTCCACACTGACCATGCTTGCCGTCTTCCTTCCCTTGACCATGATCAAAGGCACCGTCGGCGTTATGTTCAAACAATTGGGGTGGATCATCAGTATCATCATGATCGTTTCCACTGTCGGCGCACTTACCTTGGTTCCCATGATGTGTTCCAAGATTTTGGTCAAGAACCCTCACGAGAGCAAACTCCATAAGGCCATTTTTAAGCCCATCAACAAAGGCATTGATGCCATCAGCAATGGTTACGCACGCCTCATCAACTGGACGGTAAACCACCGCAACACTGTTATTTTCGGTCTTTTAGGATTATTCATCATCTCCATTGCCGTTTTAGCGCCCACCATCAAGCAGGAAATGATGCCCAAAGGCGACGAAGGCCGGTTAAGTGTCAACATCGAACTTCCGGCAGGAACGGGACAAGAGGTGACAGGGGCCTTTGCCAAGAGCATTGCCAATGACTTCATGACAATTCCGGAAGTTAAAATCTGCAACTACAGCTTCGGACAGGCCGACAGCGACAACGCTTTTGCTTCGATGCAAAACAACGGCACCCATATCATCGCATTCAACCTGAGATTAGGGACCAAAACGGAACGTCGCAAGGCCGGATTACGTCCTACCGGCGATGTAGCCGATGAGATCCGCACCATGCTCAACGCCATGCCGGAAATTAAAAAGGCAAATGTCACGGAAGGCAGCGGCGGCATGGGCGGCATGAGCGCCGTGAATGTGGAGATTTACGGCTACAACTTTATGACCACTGACAATGTCGCCAATGAAATTGCCGCAAAACTCCGCGAACGGGGCATCAAGCAAGTGATTGTCAGCCGCGACGAGTACGCCCCCGAATACCAAGTGGATTTCGACCGCGAGAAGCTCGCTCTCAACGGTTTAAACAGTACCACGGCAGCGGCATACGTCAAGAACAGGATTAATGGTTCGGTCGCTTCCCATTACCGTGAAGACGGCGACGAATACGCCATCCGCGTGCGCTATGCCCCCGAGTTCAGGAAGAACATCGAAGACATCGAGAACATCAAGCTATACAACAACTTCGGGCAATCGGTGCGTGTGGGCGACATTGGCAAAGTGGCGGAATCACTGACACCACCCCAAATCCAGCGCAAAGACCGTCAACGCATGGTCAGCGTGTCGGCAGTGGTGAGTAAAGGACAAGTGCTCAGCGATGTGGTTAAAATGTGCAAGGAGGTCGTTGATGAAACAGAGATCCCCGCTGAGATCATGACCAAGATAGCCGGCGAATATGAAACCCAACAGGAAATGTTCTCCGATTTGTTCACCCTGCTGATTCTCATCATCCTCTTGGTGTATATCGTCATGGCGGCACAGTTTGAAAACCTGATGAAACCCTTTGTCATCATGTTCTCCATCCCCTTCACTTTCACAGGTGTGTTTTTGGGCTTGTGGAGCACCGGAACGGCCTTAGGTTCCATGGCTTTTGTCGGCATCCTCATCCTGATGGGCATCGTGGTGAAAAACGGCATCGTGCTCATCGACTATACGTCCTTGTTGGAAGAAAGAGGCTATGATGTGAAAGAGGCTGTTGTGCAGGCCGCCCGCTCCCGTCTGCGTCCCATCCTGATGACCACGCTCACTACCGTGCTCGGCATGATTCCTTTAGCGATAGGTCGCGGCGAAGGCTCCGAAATGTGGAACTCGTTAGGCGTTACCGTTGCATGGGGATTGACCGTCTCCACGCTGATCACCCTGCTGCTGATTCCAGCCTTGTACTGCTCTTTGGAAATCCGCGCCCTGCGACGCAAGCAGAGAAAAGCCGAAAAAGCATTGACCGCTACAGAAAACATACGTTAAACAACAAGGCTTCCATCGAGATGCATGTCTTAATGGAAGCCTCATCAATTCAACAATATCATGAAAGCCATATTCATAGCCTATAATCAAGCCTATTATGACGAAATCGCCGACTTGTTGAACAAATGCGGAGTCAAAGGTTATACCGAATGGGACGAAATCAAAGGTCACGGCAGCGCGACCGGCGATCCGCACCTTGGCACCCATGCGTGGCCTACCCTGAACAACGCCATCCTCACCTTTGTGGATGATGACCGTACCCCTGCCATTCTGGGGCAACTCCGCGAAAAAGACACGCAAACGCCCGAATTGGGGCTGCGCGCCTTCTGCTGGAACATTGAAACGCATATCTAAAACTCCCGTACTGTAACAATAGCTTTATCGACACGGGATTTTTTGGCAATGACCATGACGACTTTAATATAAAGGTAGAAGTTGACTACCTTGACAGAAGCTGTCATGGTCATTGGCATGCTTACAATCATCTTTGTTGGTGGCAAAACTTAGAAATACGCTTTCTCAAAATAATGGAGAATCAATTGCACCAGCCAATCAAAAATTCTACTGGGAACTAGCGTTATCAAATGTTACTTCCTGATGACTTTCACCGATTGCCCGCCTACTTTCAAGAAATACAAGCCACTTGGATAATTGCTCAAATCCATGTCAAACTCCTTTACGGTCACCACTGACGAAAGATAACACTTTCCGGCTGTGTCAAGCAACGAAATCGTTTCTCCGATAAGGGTTTCAGACACTTCAACACGTATTATGGAAGTGGTTGGATTGGGGTAAACTACATGGTCCAATCGTTCATTGAAATACGATTGCACTCCGTCGCACCCTCCATAAGGCTCGCGGGAGATAAAATTGCCCGATTCGTCGAAAATGTCTTGCATGACAACCCATTCTTTTTCTTGGGCGGCGGCTACTTGTGAATAGGTGCATTCGTTGTTTTCATCCGGAAGGTTGGAGAATACCACAAATTGTTTGGGGGTGTTGATGTGGCTGTTGTTAAGAGAGGCGACCAAACTGTCCATGTCCTGTCCCGAAATGCCCATACTGTAACAAACAAGGGTTGACAATTGCATGATGCCATCCACATCAAGATTGCCTGTAGGGTTGTTGTCGCATTTCAAAGTGCGCAACTTTGTATTGTGGCTTACCTCAAGCGATGCGATGCGATTTCCCGAACAAATACAGCCCATCAGTTTCGGATTCTGTGACAAGTCGAGGGATTGAAGCTCATTATCGTCGCAATACAACAAGAAAAGGTTGGGCAATCCCGAAACATCTAAATTTTTCAACTTGTTGATATAGCAGTCCACCCGCGTCAAAGTGCTGGTAGCAGGCAAAACCAGCGATTCCAGCACAAGGTTCCTGTCGCAATAAATTTCCTCGGCCAAGGTCATGGCGGAACAGTCAAGGGCTTTGATTTGGTTGAAGCTGCAATCGAACAAATTCAGCTTGGCACTCTTGCCGAGGTCAAGCGTTTTGAGGACATTCGATTGACAGAACAAGACCTCAAGATCAGGATTATGGGTGATGTCGAGAAGGGTCAGTTGGTTAAAGGCACATTCCATATCCACAATTTGTCCGTAGATGGTGATGGTCTTACTATCAATAGCATGCACATTCGAGTAGTTCTCTTCTCCGGCATCATACTGACCGTTTCCATTCCAGTCCACCCAAACGTTTTGCGCCTGGCTTCCGGGCTGAAGGTTCAAGACCCATTCCCCACTTTCTTTTTCTGTGGTCATGGTCATGTAAATGCTGTCAGATGTGTAGTTTTGCGCTCTTCCTGCCAAGCAGAAAAGCAAACCGGCCAAAATAAGGTTAAGTTTTCTCATCATTTGTAATGTATTATATGATTATCCGTATTTATACCTAAATTCATTTTTATAAGAAACAGCCGCCACCAAAAGTCTTCCAAATAAAGCCTCGGCAAAATATCTTCGGTTAAATTTATAACAAAATTCATCGAGATAAGCTTGGAGAAATTCCGGT
>JBGYXG010000044.1:0-25203 GCA_041842465.1 Candidatus Limimorpha sp. | reverse complement strand
TAATAAGTCGCAAAATATTGATTTTCTTGATGATAAAACTGCAAGAGCATTCGAAAACATACAAAATGTTGCCACGAGTAGAAATTATGTTTTTAGCATAAAAACATCTCTTAGTCAAACCAATGAATTGCAATTAGACAACGCGACACGTTTTTATAGGACAGAAGTATTTTGGGGGGATGCGGAATTTTATTTTTATGGGAAAGTTACTGATGCAGGTGGAAAAGACAGGGCGAACATACATCTTTCAACCGAAGAATTTGGAATATTAACCATTGAAACACCAAAAGCTTTTTTGGAAAATTACGAAGAGAATTTGCTTTATAAAAGTTTTGGCATTCGCGCCACTGGGAAACAAAACTCTGAAACAGGGGAGATTGATAAGTCGACCTTAAAATTTGTTGAACTAATTGATTATCATCCTCAATACGATGAGCAATATTTAAAATCACTTCGTGACAAAGCGAAGAAAAACTGGCTTGAATCAATCAACCCCGACAATTGGCTAAACGAAATACGAGGAGGTTATGACGCATAGAAAAGCAGTTTTGTTAGACACGAGTTTTTTATTCGTTTTCTTAACGATAATGACCCTTTGTTTAACAATGCGGACGGATATTTCCGATACTTCTTGCAAAATGATATTGAAATGTGGATTTCGACCGTTAGCATTGCAGAATATTGCATAGGCGGTCATATTTCCGAATTGCCGTTGAAGAATTTAAAAATCGTACCATTTAACCTTAACCACGCACAACGGACCGGGGAGTTTGCAAAAATTGCTTTTCAGGAAAGAGGAAACAATAGGCTTCAAGTAAGCGATCGGAAAATCATTCCTAACGACACAAAACTTTTCGCACAAGCTGATTGTGAACAAGATATTGAGTATTACCTATCTTCTGACAGCGAGAGTTTCAAGGTTTACAAGGCAATTAAAGAAAAAACCAATCCCAAGTTTCAATTTATTGATCTGCATGTGCCTTACAACCAAACTTTTGGCATCCTTGATTTGTAATGGCATTTTTTGTTCAATTTGAATTATTCTTTAACCGTATCAACATAAAACAGTGCGAGCGTTCCGGCAGGTAAAGAACATGACCGATATTGAAAAGTTTATCATCCATGCTGACTTATCTTTCTAAATTAATACCAATTCTCGGCATAACAATATTCATTGCGAAGCAAAGTGCTTGAAAAAACAATATTTCGTTTTGTTCAGCGTTCGGTTTTTGTGCATATCTTTGCCGAAATTTTTCTAACAATGAGCAGACAAAAATCTATTTTTATCTTCGCCCTGCTCTGCCTTTGCAGTAGTTTATGGGCGCAAAATAAGGTGACGGGTGTCATCGTCGATGAGCGTTCCAATCAAGTTGTTCCTTTTGTGAATGCGGGACTGTTTCGCAGTGCCGACAGCGTGTTTGTTTGCGGTGCGGCTTCTGACGATAAGGGTGCTTTCACCTTTCGGAATGTCCCCAATGGCAGTTTCGAGTTGCGTGTTTCCGCCATCGGCTACCAAGTGTTCAAACGTCAGCTTGAAATTGCCGGAAATATGGACCTCGGCCGTTTGCCGCTGCAACAGGGCACGACAACGCTCGACGAAGTGGTGATAGCCGAAAAGCGTCCCTTGTTCTCGGTCGAAGGCGAAAAAAGCCTGTACAACGTGGCCGAAGACCCCAGCATACAGACGGGAACGGCTTCCGATGCCTTGCAGAACGCCCCGGGCGTGGAGGTGGATGTGGAAGGCAACGTCACGTTGCGCGGCACTTCGAGCGTGGAAATATGGGTGAACGACAAGCCCACGCACATGAATGCCGAAAACTTGAGGACCTATATCCAGCAGATGCCCGCCAACAGCATCGACCGCATCGAGGTCATCACCAATCCTTCGGCACGCTACGGAACGCAATCCGACGGTGTCATCAACATCGTCACCAATGCCAAGATACAGCGCAACGAGTTTTTCAGCTTCGGTCTCAACGGCTCTACCATGCCTTTTGTGATGCCTTGGGCTTCGTATGTTTGGGCCAATGATAAACTTACGGTGAATGCCTACGTCAACGGGAACCTGATGCGGCATATCGGGACAGGTTCGTCCGACCGGAACATCTACAACGAAAACGGCATTTTGTCCAACCACCAGTACGACACTTCCTCGTTTAATAGCCGGAATGTCGGGGGCGGCGGATTCCTCAATATCAATTATGACTTCGATACCGCCAATTCCATTTCGTTCAACCTGATGGCCTGGCCGTATTTTAACAGCAACAGTGTAAGTTTGTCCACCCAACGCGAGATGTTCGACTCAATAGGCCATCCTTTTAGTCCCGCCCATTTGACGGATTATTCCGTGATGAATAGTGGCAAGAACGCGAGCGTGTTTGGCATGGCGAATATCTATTACCAGCATAAGTTCGACAACAAGGGGCACAACCTTTCTTTGAGTTTTTCGTCCAATCTTTCAGGAAATCATGGTACGGATCGGTTTGTGAACACCTATGTGCAACCTGTTGAATACATCCGTGACCGTTATGAGAAGGGGAAAAGATTGGATGCGGGTCAAAGCCTTGAAGTGATTTACAACCGCCCTTATTCCGAGAAAGGCGAGATTTCTTTAGGTTATGCCACTTCGTACTCCCCGAACCAAAACATGACCGTCGTGGATACCTTGGCCAACGGACAGTATGTGAACGACGATAAACGTTCCTATAGCTACAATGCCTATAGCTTTAACAATGAAGTGTTTATAACCTTGCAGCATAAGTTTGGCAACTTTACGGCGAAGCCGGGTCTCCGTGCAGGATATGAGTTTACAGGCATCCGTTATCCCGATGCTTCTTCTTATGACTCCACCTGGCGTTTCTTCAACCTTATGCCTTCGTTGCACCTGTCGTATCGCACCCAATCGATGCACAACTTTCAGGCCAGCTATTCGCGTCGCACTTCCAACCCGTCTTCCGATAATTTGAGTCCTTATATCATCTATCATGAAGAATCCTTCGGCAAGGGCAGTCCTGATTTGGAATCGGTGTTCACCGATGCCGTTGAGTTGAAATGGACGAAATTCTGGAATAATTTCGGATCAGTGGGACTGACGGGGTATTATCGAGGTAAATCCAATGAAATCAACACGATAACTGTTTCTGAATTTGACCCGCTTTACGGTCGTTTGGTGCCTTTTTCCTATCCGGTGAATGTGGGCAAGTCGTACAACGCCGGCACGGAGCTGATGGTGATGTACCGTCCGAGCGGCTTTTTCAACATCCGTTTTTATGCCAACTTGTATGATTCCTATCTCAAGACGGTTTATAGGGACAAGGAGGTTACGGGCGAAAAACTGACCTACAGCTTCCGGCTTAACGTTTGGACAAAACTGTGGAACCGTCTTGAAGTCCATGCTTCGGCCAATTACCGTTCGCCCACCATGTCGCTCTTTGCCGAACGCCGTGGGATGTACGGCATCAATTGCGGAATGCGCGCCGACTTCTTCGACCGCAGGATGTCGGTGTTTTTCAATGCACGCGACATTTTCAACTGGAACAGCTTTGGCGAATCGGTCAGCAGCCCTTATGTGCAGTCCACTAACACGTCCAAGTTCAATTCGCGCAGCGTGAGCCTCGGCGTGACTTTCCGTTTCGGTAAGATGGAACTTGAAAGCAAAGCGCGTCAAGGAAGCGAAGCCGACGGGTCGCAGATGGGCGGCATGTGATGACAGATAGGCTGTTGTAGCAACGCTGCCATATCTTTTCTCACATTCGGCATTTTCTGAAAATTATCTGCTGAAAAAACCTTATTTTTGCATGTTTTAACAGGCAGAAAAAGGTGCAAATCGAGTTTTATTACAACGGGATAGCTTTCATCGTGTTGGCGTGTTTCGCCCTGATGTTGCTCATACAATTGGTATATCTATGGGTGGTGTATGCGCGTGTGGCGTTCTATAAACGGAAGGAGATCATAGAGCATAACGAAGTCATGGAACCGATTTCGATGGTGGTGTGCAGCCGTGATAACTATCAAAGTCTCAGCGAACTGCTTCCTGTTTTGCTCCGACAGGATTATCCCGACTTTGAAATCGTGGTGGTGAACGATTGCTCCCAAGATGAAACGGAACTTTACCTGAAAGAGATGGAACTGCGTGATCCGCGGATCAAACCCGTGCACCTTCGTCAGCATCTGAATTTTTTCAGTGGAAAGAAGTTCCCGCTTTCCATGGGCATCAAGTCGGCGCAACACGACCTGCTGGTGTTTACCGAACCGGGAAGTCTTCCCGCCGACAACCATTGGCTGCGGAGCATTGCTGATGGTTATCGAGACCATACGGAGGTGTTGATAGGATACAGTCCATATTGTCCACAAAACAACCTGCTCAACCATTTGGTGCGTTTTGACGCGTTGTATGGCGGCATACAGTACCTTTCGGCAGCACTTTCAGGACATCCTTTCATGGGTTTAGGATCCCATCTTTCCTATCGTAAAGGTCTGTTTTACAGAAACAAAGGCTTTACTTCCCACTATTCCATTCCCGTTGGTGACGACGATCTATTTGTCAATCAGGTTGCAAAGCGCAACAACACTTCCGTATTCATCGATGCAGAGCATACCGTTGTCACCGTTCCTCCGGCTTCGTTTGGACTATGGATGCGCAATAAGGCGAGGCGGTATTATTCCGCGACCTTGTATAAAGCGAGAGATCGCCGACGTATGACGTTACAGGCAGGGTCGCATTTTTTGTTGTATGCTTGTTTCATTGCCTTGTTGCTGCTCTCTCCGGCTTTTACCATTGTTGGTGCTGAGGTGCTTTATCTTCCCATTATTGCCGTGCTGTTTCTGTTATACTATGCCAGCCAGATGGTGGTTTTTGGTGGTGCGGCGAAACGCTTAGGAGAAAAAGGGTTGTTGCCCGGATTGGTCTTTTATGATTTGTTCCAGGCTTTGATGACACCATTGTTTCGGCTACTTGGTCGTTTCCGGCTGGGTGTGAAAAGATGACGGGATAGTCAGGGAAAGAAAGTGGAAATGGTCCGAAAAAGTCATTCAAATGTCGCTTCTGATGCAGGCGTCGATATGCCTGACTTGCTGTAGGAGTTCGGCTTCATCATCGTTGTTATCGTGCCGGATGATGTATTGCGAACGGATGATTTTCTTTTCTTCAGGCCATTGCCGTTGTATGCGGGAGCGTATGGCGTTTTCATCGCAACGGTCACGGCGCATCACGCGGTGGATGCGTGTGGATTCGGGAGCCGACACCATGATGACGGCATCGAATAATCCTTCCAAGTGTTTTTCAAAGACAAGAGCCGATTCAAAAAGAACGTAGGGGGCGTTCTGCTGGTCGCACCATTCTGTAAACCAATTCGTTAATGCAGGGTAGAGCATGTGCTCGACAAAACGGCGTGCTTCGTCATTCTGAAAGATGAGCTGCGCCAGATAAGCGCGGTTCAGTTGGCCGTGCTGGTCGTAGCACGCATCGCCAAGTCTTTGGGTGATTTGTGATTTTATTTTCGGAATGTCGTAGAGTTTTTTCGCTTCCGTGTCGGAATAGAATACGGGGATGCCCATCCGCTCAAACAGTGCACACACCCAGGTCTTGCCACTGCCAATATTGCCGGTAATGGCGATTTTTTTCATCGTACAATAAGGTATTCCACTTTTTTCGGAGCGACATTCAGCACTTTTACGTGCTGTGGAATCTTTGTTAGGGAAACATCGAGCAAAGGCTGAATGGAATCGGTGCCGTTTGAACGCAGTACTTCAATTTTGAAAGATTCCGGCTTGATGTTGGGATAGTCCTTGATGGCCACAAGGCATTTCACGTCGATGGTTTCGGGAAAGAAACGCATGGGAGTGTTGTCGGGTGTCGTCACCGGGACTTTGAAATCGGCCTCGGTGTATTTTTCGATGTCGATGTTGACGACTGCTTCGGTGATGTTGGAGCGGACTTGTCCGTTGCCAAAATCCAAGGGGAGGGTTTCGCTGATGGGCGCATTTGCACTGGTTTTTGTGATAGGGGAGGTGTAAACCGCCGTCATCGTGTCAATGATTTTTTCAGGACCGAAAATAGTTACGGAAGGCGGGGTGACTGTCGGTTGACCGTAAACCTTATACTGCCGCTGTGTTTTGATGTTGACCGGCACTTTGACCTGTACGACTTTAGAATGAAGATTCTCCATGCCGAAATAAATCACCGCGTCGTTCATCACGATGTCGCTGGGATTGATGTTGAGCAGGTCGGCGATTTGGGCGGCAACATACTGGCTGCTGATGGAAAAAGAAGTCTCCGAGACCGCGTGGTAAGGCACTTCGCTAAGCCGGATGTCAACGATACGGTTTTGTGGCCGTATCAGATTGTGGCGCAAGGTGCGGAAACCATTGGTGACGAAAGAGAGGTTGACGGTCTGTTCGGGTGTGGAGATGCACTTTTCAACGGGGATATCTGTATAGCGGATGGCGAAGGCGGTCTGTGTGGAATACTCTTTCGACAGTTTGACCATCAGCCACAAAGTGGCAGAGATGAGCAGAAAAATGAAAAAGGAGAGATGTCCTTGTATCCATTGGAGCAAAGTCTTCTTTTCCTTTAGATTTTCGTTCTGCCGGGTTGGTGATGCAACGTTATCCGAACTTTCCATGTTTGCCGCATACTTATGCCCAATCCTGCTTTTGCCGTTTGATGGAAAAAGCAGGATTGGGCATGCGTGAGGTTTATTTTAGCCTTGTCCTACTTGTGAGCTGTTTTGCACGAGTGCTGATTTCTCAATTTCGACAGTAATGTCAGGAGCAATCGAGAGCATCACAGTGGCTTCTTTCACTTCCACGATACGACCGTGAAAACCGCCGATGGTGACTACCTTGTCGCCTTTTTTCAGTTCGTTGCGGAACTTGGCCTGTTCTTTGGCACGTTTCGTCTGGGGACGGATGAAAAACAACCAGAAGATGACTACGAGAAGCAGAATGAAAACAATATTCATCCAGCCTGATTTTCCGGCATTAGCATTAGGAGCAGCTTGTAATAAGATGGTTAATAGATTCATTTCTCAAGAATTGTTGGTTAATAAATAGATTGTTAGATGTTTGCTTGTTAATATTTATCGGCCGTCAGCACGTTGGCCTTGATGCGTAGCACGGTGCTCGACGGGTTTGTGTTGGAAGTCACGGTGAGCGAACGGGTCTGGATGTCGTGGTGCCCTTTGCTGTCGTAAGTGGCTTTGATGGAGCCTTTTTTGCCCGGGGCGATAGGCTCCTTTGAATATTCGCCTACCGTACAGCCGCAGGTGGTGTTCACTTTGCTGATCAGTAGCGGAGCATTACCCGTGTTGGTGAAATGAAAGGTGTAGGACACCACTTCGCCTTGCAGCAGTTTGCCAAAGTCGTGTTCCGTCTTGTCAAAGGTGATTTCGGCTGCTTTTCTGCCGGTTTTTTCTGCCGATTTCGGATTTGTAATCAAATCGGTGGAAAGCTGTTTGCCGTTTCCATTATTGCAAGCCGAAAGAACCGTCATTGTGAGTAGTAGGGCAATCGAAATAAAATGTCTCATTGGGTGTTGTTTATATTGTATCGTTATTTTGCAATTGTATTATATGCCGCGCCATGCGGGATGGGGTCGTTATCTGCCGCTTCCCACAATGGCAACGGAGCCGCGGTAGGTAGCGTCGGCTTTCTGACCGTGGCATTTCAGCACATAGAAATAGGTGGCATCGGGCAGGTTGCCGCCGTCCCAGTCATTCTGATAGTTGTTCGACTGATAGACGATACGTCCCCAGCGGTTGAAAATGACCAAATTGGAGGACTGGTAATAGGTGTTCAGCGGCTTGTAGTTGTCGTATTCATGGTCGCCACCCCTTGATCCTTCGTTTCCAGGAACGTCGCTGCCTTCGTCAAGACTGATGATGAAAGTGTCATTGATGCCGTCGCCATTGGGCGTAAACACATTGGGAATCTTCAGTTTGACAGGCATCACGATGATGTTCTTGGTGTAGGTGGTGTCGCAGCCTTGTGCGTTGAACACTTTTAGCTGCACTGCGTAGTCGCCTTCATTGATATAGGTAAAGGAAGGTTTTTCTTGGGTGGACGTGAGGTTGAGCGAGGATTCGAGAATCCAGTAGAAATTGCTGATTTCCACAATGCTGTCGCTTGGTACGCTGCCCAAAATCGATTTGTTTTCAAAGGAATAGGTGACATGCGGGTTCTGTCGGTAAATCGTATCCGAAGGATCGGCTTTGATGGCGATGACGGGGTTGATGTAGCCTTTGGGATAGACGCTGTCCCACTGCACGCAGCCGCGTCCGTCGGTCACCTTGATGCCGTAAGGCGTGTAGGCTTTCAGACCGATGGCGAGGGCCGAGTTGTTAGGGGCGATGTGGAGCGGACTGATGTTCCATTCATAGCTGTAAGGCTCTACCGATCCGGAGGCCTGCGCCAGCACTTGTGCGGTTTGCCCGTTTTCTTCCATGTTGTTGCTGCACGTCAACTGAATCTGGTTGAAGTCAATGCTAAAACGCGGCTTCACCTCGACGGTAAAGGGTGCTGATTCGCATATCGTATTGCCACTGAGATCCATGACCTTGACGGAGTATTGGGTTGTCTGATACGGACGCACCGTAATGCTGTTTGTCGTTTCACCCGTATTCCAAAGGTAGGTGCGCTGGTAATCGTTTGGGACACTGAGGGTCACCGCCGATTCGCTGCATACAGGCAGGGTGGCGTTGCAGCTGATCTCACAAGGCGATTGGGCTTGCACGTGCGAAACGGTCAGCCAAGCGATCATGAGAAGAAACAAGACTTTGGATATGGTTGTGAATGGTTTAATACACATTGTGTCTTCAATATATGATTGGCAAAAATAGTAAAAAATCGGTTTGCCTTTCGACATCCTTTCAAATAACGCTGCATTTTTCAATTCATTGTAAGAAATCAAAACCGTTTCTCAAAAAAGTTGTATTTTTGCGTTTCAGAAAAATCTTGTCAAAAATAAAGCAAGAAGATGATGAGAAGCGATTCGGTTTGCAGAGGCGGAGGCGTAAGAATGGATGGTGGGTGCGGCGGCCAAGACGCTTCAATGCAATTCGGTATCCGGTTTGCCGTAAGTGGAAATATATACAAGTAATACCTATCATAATGAAAGAATTGAACGATTTTCAAAAAGAGATTTCGGCAGGCATTCCCGATGAGCTGCCCGAGGTGAAGGAATACGATAAGAGCATCAACCATGCGCCTAAGCGCAAGGACATTCTTACGAAAGAGGAAAAGAAACTTGCCGTGCGTAATGCGTTGCGTTATTTTCCCGCCAAGTTCCATGCGACCCTTGCCGCTGAATTTGCCGAGGAGCTGGAAAAGTACGGTCGTATCTACATGTACCGTTTCCGTCCTTCCTACAAGATGTTTGCTCGTCCCGTTGAGGAGTATCCTGCCCGTTGCCGTCAGGCGGCAGCCATCATGCTGATGATACAGAACAACTTGGATCATGCGGTGGCGCAACATCCGCACGAACTGATTGTTTACGGTGGCAACGGCGCCATTTTCCAAAACTGGGCGCAATACCGTTTGGTGATGCAATACCTTGCCAACATGACCGAAGAACAGACCTTGGTCATGTATTCGGGTCACCCGATGGGGCTGTTCCCTTCGCACAAGGATGCGCCACGTGTGGTGGTCACCAACGGCGTGATGATTCCCAACTACTCGAAACCCGACGATTGGGAGCGTTACAATGCGCTGGGTGTCACGCAGTACGGACAGATGACCGCAGGATCCTACATGTATATCGGCCCCCAAGGCATCGTTCACGGCACTACGATTACGGTGCTCAACGCATCGCGCAAGCAGGGTGGAGGATCGGCAGGCAAGCTCTTCATCACAGCGGGTCTCGGCGGCATGTCGGGCGCACAGCCCAAGGCGGGTAACATTGCCGGTGTGGTAAGCATCACTGCAGAAATCAATCCCAGTGCTACACAAAAACGCTATGACCAGGGCTGGGTGGACGAAGTGCACGACAATTTGGACGACTTGTTCAAGCATGTGTTGGCTTCCGTTGAAAAGAAAGAAGCGCGTTCCTACGCCTATCAAGGTAACGTGGTGGATTTGTGGGAATATGCCGCAGAACATGACATCCATGTCGATCTTGGTTCCGATCAGACCTCGTTGCACAATCCTTGGGCAGGAGGTTATTACCCTGTGGGACTGAGCTTTGAAGAATCCAAAGCCATGATGGCCAACGACCCGGAACAGTTCAAGGACAAGGTGCAGGCTTCGTTGCGCCGCCATGTGGCCGCTGTCAATAAGCTGACCGCCAAGGGCATGTATTTCTTCGACTATGGCAATGCATTCCTGTTGCAAAGTAGCCGTGCTGGAGCCGACATCCTGAACGACAGGGGCGGCTTCCGCTATCCTTCCTATGTGCAGGACATCATGGGTCCCATGTATTTCGACTATGGCTTCGGTCCTTTCCGCTGGGTGTGTGCTTCGGGTAAGCCTGAAGACCTTGCCGTTACCGACGATATCGCCTGCCATGTGCTGGAAGAGATGGCCAAGACGGCACCCGAAGAAATTCGTCAGCAGATGCACGACAACATCCAATGGATTCGTGGTGCACAGGCCAACCACTTGGTGGTAGGTTCGCAAGCACGTATCCTTTATGCCGACTGCGAAGGTCGTACCAAGATTGCCGCCGAGTTTAACAAAGCCATTGCCGAGGGTCGCCTCAGCGGTCCTGTGGTCTTAGGCCGCGACCATCATGACGTGTCGGGCACCGACTCTCCTTTCCGTGAGACTTCCAATATCTATGACGGATCGTGCTTCACGGCTGACATGGCCATACAGAATGTTATCGGCGACGGTTTCCGCGGTGCCACTTGGGTCAGCATCCATAACGGAGGTGGCGTAGGCTGGGGCGAGGTCATCAACGGAGGTTTCGGCATGGTGCTCGATGGTTCCGACGATGCCGACCGCCGACTGCACAGCATGTTGCACTGGGACGTGAACAATGGCATTGCGCGCCGCAACTGGGCTCGCAACGAGGGCGCTACCTTCGCCATTAAACGCGCCATGCAAGCTGAACCGCGCCTGAAAGTCACCTTGCCCAACCTTGTTGACGACAAGATTGTCGAAGGCTTGAAATTCTGATTCTCTGTATGTTTTTCGGGGTTGAGCATGCTCAACCCCGAAAAACATACATCCACTTTAACAGCCGTTTTGCGGTGTTAAACCATCCACATGACCGATGTTCCTTTCAGACTGACTTATGTGTTCCATAGCTGTTTCCTTTTCGAAACGGAACATGTTGCCATCATCTTCGACTATTGGAAAGATTCAAAGGATGATGTGGTGGCGCGTTTTCTGCGAAGCACCACAAAGCGGGTCTATTTCCTCTGTTCGCATTTTCATGAAGACCATTTCAATCCCGAATTGTTGCATTTTGAAGTGCCGAATGGAGAGAAAAAGGTGCTGCTCTCGCGCGACATAAAAAAGTTTCGGCGTTTGTCCGATGAAGGGGTGGCTCGATTTCTGAAACTGAAAGAGGTGTATGAGGACGACGGCATCAAAATCACTGTGTGCGGATCGACCGATATAGGTGTTTCGTTCGTCGTTCAAGCCGATGGATTGACGGTTTATCATGCCGGCGATAACAACAACTGGATTTTCCCCGATGAGATGGATGCGCGAGAGATCAAAATGATGGAAGGCTGCTTTTTGGCTACGTTGCGCGATATGAAAGCACGGTTCGATGCTTTTGATGCGGCAATGTTTCCGATAGACCCGCGTCTTGGAAATGAGATGGGACGGGGAGCCGTGCAGTTTTTACACGCCCTGCCGTCCCGTATCTTTGTGCCCATGCACTTTGGTGTTTCCTATGCTGCCGCTGCCGGCTTTTCAAGCACCATGGCAGCGTTCAACAGCACCTATCTGCCTGCACATCATACCGGAGAGGTGCTTGTGGATTGTCTTTCATAGTGGTGGAATGACGAAGTAGGCTTTGGAAGAAACTGATAAATAACGTTCTCGTCAGAATCTGTAATACATTCCAAATGAACTTTGACGGGTGGATAAATTGAAATGGAAACCTTCCTCATTGAATCCCGTATAGCCGCCATCGCTATAGCCCAAGAAACCGCATTTGAAAAGAGCCGACCATTTGTCGGTGATATTGAAAGCAACGCCAGGAGAAAGACCGACCTGAAAACCGGATGAGTTTTTGGAGTCGATGAACGTTTGAATAACACCATGACTGTGTGCTGGCATCACGGAACCGTTGATCTTGTTGTCAAGTACAGCGTAGTCGAAGCCGAAATCCATGAAAAACGACAATCTGTCGATGGTCAAGGCGTTACGTCTCATGAAAGGCGAGATGATCAAGACTGTTGAATGGATCTTGCCTTCGATGTCATATTGAGCAAGTTCGTCGCGATAAAATAAATCCGCACTTCCATTCTGATAGCCCAATGCAATTCCCAAGGACCATTTGCCAAAATCATAACCGATTTCGGGGGCAAAGCCAAAAGTGCGCATTTTATCCAACTGGATAAGAAGATTTCCATTAAAGTTACCTATTGTGAGGTCGATGGATTCGTATCTCGGTTTTGTGGAGCTGTGAATGCTGAATGCTCCACCCATCCAAAACTGAGCATGGCTCGAAAGAGAACAAGCTAGTAAGAATATGGCGACAAATAGCCTTTTCATTTTCTTGTGATTTAGTTGATTAATAGGTGAATGGTAATGTTTTTTTTGTTATTTTTCAATAAAAGCTATGGTTTCGCCTTTGCTGACGCGCTTGCCTTGCTCGGCAGTGGCTTCGACAATCTTTCCGGACCATAGGGCATAGACAGGCTCCATGCCGTGATCGCTGCTGATGGCGCACAGCAGGTCGCCTTCCTTATAGACTGTTCCGGGAGCGGGTGACACCGATTTGTCGTCGAAATCGACCTCCCACATCACAACACCGCTTACGGGCGCAACGACAGTCTCGGCATTCGGATGACGCAAGGCGCGCAGGTCGGGGATGTTCACCTCGCCACCGTTTTTCTGGAATTTCTCCTGCATTTTGGCCTCCAATTCCTGATTGAAGCGACGCTTGGCTTCACCCGATTTGAACTCGCGGTACTGCTTTTCATGCATGGCGAACTCAAACAGTTCTTCATCGTCTTGTCCGCGCTCCCAGCCGTTCTCTTCCATCTCCTTGATGAAGCGTGGCAGCTCGTCGGGATAGTTCTCTTGCGGGTTACCTGTGAAGAACTCGAAGCCTTTTTTCTTGGCCAGCTCCACGATTTCCGGAGCCAGCGTGCCCGGCAGCTTGCCTGCCTTGCCGAGAATCATGTTCCATGCGGCGGGGTCGATGGAGTTTTCGTAGCGCGGTTCGCCCTTGCTTAGGGAAAAGAGATTCATCAGGGCGATGTTTTTCGTATATTGGCTGAAAGGCGTCACCAAGGGCGGGTTGCCCAATTTCGGCCAGATGTTCTGCACTTCTTCAAACAGTTCGACCAAGAGGTCGTCCTCGTTCAGTTCCGGTTTGCCTTGGTTTTTCAGGTTCATGTTGATGGCGGCATGTACGCCTTTGAGGTCGGCCATGAGCGAACCCATCATGCCACCGGGGAGACCGCAGCCCAACAGCAGGGAGTTCAGGTAGCGGTTGCGCGGGTCGATCCAGTAGCCTAAGAAATCCTCCATAAAGCTCTGTGTCATCGAGCGGGTGGCCATGTAGGCCTTCATGTTGATGTCCTTGACCAAGAACCCTGCATCTTTCAGCATGGCGTGTACGGAGATGACGTCGGGATGCACGGTGCCCCACGACAGGGGTTCCATGGCGACATCAAGGTAGTCGCAGCCCGCCTTGGCCACTTCGAGCATCGAAGCCATCGAAAGTCCGGGGCCGGTGTGACCGTGATACTGCACCTTGATGTCGGGATGCTGTGTCTTGATGTGGTTGACGATCTTGCCCAACGAAACGGGGCGACCGACACCGGCCATGTCTTTCAGCGCAATTTCCTTGGCACCCGCTTCAATGAGCTTCTCTGCCATATCGATATAATACTCGGCTGTATGTACCTGTGAATGGGTGATGCTCATGGCGGCTTGCGAGACCATGCCGGCTTCGTTGGCCCACTGGATGGAAGGGATGATGTTGCGCACATCGTTCAGTCCGCAGAAAATACGGGTGATGTCAACGCCTTGGGCTTTCTTCACCTTGTACATCAAGCGGCGTACGTCGGCGGGGACAGGGTTCATGCGCAGCGCATTCAGAGCGCGGTCGAGCATGTGACACCCAATGCCGCCTTTGTGCAGGGCCGCCGTGAAGGCGCGCACCGACGGATTCGGGTTCTCGCCGTATAGCAGGTTCACCTGCTCGGCGGCACCACCGTTGGTCTCGACACGGTCGAAACAGCCCATGTCGATGATGAGCGGAGCGACTTTTTCCAACTGATCCTTGCGCGGAACATATTTTCCCGACGACTGCCACATGTCGCGGTAAACCAGACTGAACTTTATTTCTTTCTTCATCATGTTGATAATTAATGGATTAGATGTTTTTGTCATGATTCGTTGTTGCTCACAAAGTGATACAATACAAAATGCAAAGTTCGAAAATAATTTGAGATGGTGCAAGGATTATTCGAGAATGTTGAATTAATGCGGGCACGAATGTTTTGTTTCATAAGCCTCTTTCGTATTCTAAAGACGAAACAGATTCATTATCAATAGCATGGTGCATTGCATTATCATCGCCAATGCTGATAATTACATGTCTTATCAATACAAAAAGCCGAACAGCCAAAGAGGTATTTTGTTGTTGTGCCCTATCTCAAGGTCGTCGGCGACCACAAAACCGTTGGGGGCGTCTTTTATCTGATTAAAAGATTTCCGCTTACCGCTCACTTCAAAGGTGTACCGGTCCACCATAAAGTCCCCTTGGGGCGCTAAAACGATGTCGGCAACCGTGCCGACCTGATTCACGAAAAAGGTTTCCATTGCACTGTCCTTGTTGACGTTTTCTCCATACAGGTAGGACAAGTTGGTGTTGTTCAGCAGCACTTTGTCGGGCTTGGTCAGGTCGCCGATCCTCTTGTTTTTGAATGATACCCAATTCAGCAGTTTGGCATTCGCCAGTAGGGACAAATATTTGACGGTGTTGTTTCTGTTGCTGTTGATGGTAGCGCTCAAATTGGTGATGTTGGGCGTGTAAGGCACCAATGCCGAAAGAACGGCCATCAATCTCTTCAGCTTGTGACGCGACTCAAACTCGATGTTTTCGATGGCGGGGACATCCACGTCGATCATGTTGTTCACTGCCTCCTGGAGTTTTGTTCCGTACTTTTTCAAACCCTCCTTGTAAAACATGTAATAGCCGTTTTTCATGTATTTTTTGAACAAGGGCATTATTTTCGTGTTTTCGTTGTTTTGACTGATTTTTTCCGTGATTTGAAAAGCGATGTCCTGGTGGCATTCAAGCAGTTCCTCAATGGAGAACACTGGAAAATCCCCCACGTTCTCAAATTTCAGGAACTCACGAAACGACAAGCCTTCTAGTTTTTCATAGACGACCCTCCTCGACAAATCGGCCGTTGACTTGCAAATCTGCAAAAGCGAGGAGCCGGTAAAGACGATTTTCAGCTTGGGAAAACTGTCGTAAATGTTCTTGATTTCGGTCGCCCAGTTGGGGTAGTGGTGGATTTCGTCCAAAAACAGGTGCGTTCCGCCGTTCGTATAAAACTCGTCGGCCAGGTCGAAAATGCTGTGGCTGGCAAACCAAGTGTTGTCCAAACTCGCAAAAAGCGCTTCGTTTTTGTCGGCAAAAGAACGCTTGATGTGCTGCAACAATAGGGTTGTTTTCCCAACTCCTTTCGCGCCGATAAGGGCAATGCAACGCTCGTTCCAGTCTATGCTTTGATAGAGGTAGCGAAACGTCTTGTTTTCCGTTTCCTGTAGCAACCGCAGATAAATCTTGACCAATCCTTCCATGATTTCATTTTTTTTTGCAAAGGTACAAAATGTTTCTTACAAAGAGTGAAAATAACAAATATTCGTTTCTTTAAAATAGCAAAATTAGTAAAAATTACTATTTTGAAACAGTAAAATATTAATATAAATGCTATTTTGAAATAGTATTTTCAATTTAATAATGCTTCTCTAAAATAGCACTATGTGGCTTTTATAAGTTCATTTTTAGCTATATAATAAGGTGTTTTTCTTACAATTTATGGGATTGCCGATCGTCTAATACATGCTGTGCTGATGTTTATATGACTATATCTTGGTTTTAGTTCGGATGTTCTGGGCCGGAGAATAGTTGTAAACGATTTCCTTCGAGTAGCAGAAATTGCTTTTCAGTCTGCCGCGCACATGTTTCACCCAAGCCATGTGCATGCCTGATATTTTGTTGCCATTGAATCGCTTTTGAAATCGTGCTAAACAGCTTCCCAATGATAAAAAAGCGTTATTTTTGCATCAAAGTTGACCGATTATGTTAGCAGAATCCATCAAGGCGGCTGCACGTTCCGTTGCGGGAGAGGTGAGCGCTATCCGCCGTCAGATCCATCGCCATCCCGAACTCAGTTTTCAGGAGTTTGAGACCGCCCGCTTGGTGCACGAGAAATTGTCGCAATGGGGTGTGGCACACGATACCGGCATTGCCGGGACAGGTGTGGTGGCGAGGATTGAGGGGCGAAATCCCGAAACCCATTGCATCGCTTTGCGTGCCGATATGGACGCGCTACCTATTGATGAGGCGAACACTTGTGACTGCCGATCGGAAGTACCGGGGGTGATGCACGCCTGCGGACACGACGCGCACACTGCCATGCTGATGGGCGTTGCCAAGATTTTGAACGACAACAAGGAGCATTTCGAGGGCAGCGTGAAACTGCTTTTTCAGCCTGGAGAGGAAAAACTGCCCGGTGGTGCCAAGGCAATGATAGAAACGGGTGTGTTGGAAGGGGTGGACGCCATCGTGGCGCAGCATTGCTATCCGGATTTGCCCTGCGGTAAAATCGGCGTGTATACGGGGGCTTACATGGCTTCGTGCAATGAAATCAATATCACAGTGAGAGGGCAGGGGGGACATGCTGCCAAGCCGCAACACACGCAGGACATGCTATGGATTGCCGCCAAAACGATGACCGAATTGCAATACAAGATACGCAACTTCATGCCGAAAAAAACACCCTATCTGTTGCGTTTCGGACAGTTCGCCGCCAATGGCACCTACAACGTGGTGCCCGACGAAATTCGTATCAAAGGGACGTTTCGCACCTACGACGAGGGCATGAGACGTGCCGCCATACGGTTCATGGAGAGCTTTGTCAATGATGAAGCGCATTATTACGGCGTGAGTGCCGAAGTCAAAATAGACGAAGGCTATCCTTTCCTATACAACGATAAAGCCTTGAAAAAGCAGGTAAAGGAAATTGCTCTGGACTATCTCGGACGTAACAGTGTGGTGGAGCTGGAACCGCTTTACACCTCTGAAGATTTTGCGTGGTACTCGCACCATGTGCCGGCTCTGTTTTACCGGTTGGGAACGTCGAACGAGGAGAAGGGCATTACGGGGAAACAGCACACTTCGACTTTCAACATCGATGAGGACTGTTTGGAAATAGGAACGGGGCTGATGGCTTGGATTGCCCTGAAAAGCATGGAAAAATAAGGCTTTGGGCCGAAGTTGACGTGTTTCTTCATAAATGGTTTCATGTTTTTGTCAAAAAGGATTCCTTTCTGCAAGAAAACTGCATTATTTATCGGAAAATCAGTTTTTTACGGGATAATTGGGTATCTTTGCAGCCGAATTCAGGTAATATCATTGTAATGAAATCCCTTTCAACGACATATCGTTTCCCCAAGGTTTACATCACGGGTGTAAATGAGATATGATTTGTTGATCATCATCCACTGACATGCTTACGAACGTTTATAGAAAAGAGGTGGAAGACCTCTACAAAACACCTGTTGTCCAGCAGACTTCCTTTTGGTCGCTTGTGAAAAAAAAGCAAGGCGCCAGTCCTATTGCCATCGACTTCAAGTCGAGGGAGTCGGATCTGTTTGCCAATGTGGAGTACGACAGGCATATCTATTCCGATTTCTTGGTCATTGTGCGTTATCTCAGCAGCGACATGTCGGTTGCATACGTGCCTTATGGTCCGGAGCTGGAGCCTGACGAGCAGTATCAGGGCGTTTTCTTGGAAGAAATTTCGGAGTGTATCCGTCCTTTTCTTCCCAAGACTTGTATCCTGATCCGTTACGACCTGAGCTGGGAGTCGTATTGGGCGAATGATCCCGATTGTTACGATGAGAACGGTATTTTTCAAGAACTACCCGATACAAACCTGCAAAACCTGAGGTTCAACTGCAACACCATCAACTGGAATTTCCAGAAGGCGCAGTTTAACATTCTACCTTCAAGTACTATCTATATCAATCTTCAGGACGATTTGAATACGGTTTTAATGCGCATGAAACCCAAGACCCGATACAATATCCACCTTTCACAAAGAAAAGGGGTAGTCGTCCGGTCCATGGGCATGGAAAGTCTTGATGTGTGGTATGAACTGTATAAGGAGACTGCCGTGCGGAACGGATTGTATTTGAACGATATACGTTATTTCGAAACTGTTTTTTCATCCCGTTCCTGCAAAGGGTTGTCGTCAGCCGATGTCCAACTGTTGTTGGCGGAATACGAGGGCAAGCCTATTGCCGCCATGTTCTTGATTATCACGGGAAAACGAGGTTCCTATCTTTACGGTGCTTCTTCGTCAGCCAACCGGAACTGCATGGCTACTTACGCCTTGCAGTGGGAAGCCATCAAAATGTCGAAAGCCATGGGTTGCAACGAGTATGACATGTTCGGTGTTTCGCCCGGCCCAGATGCCAGCCATCCGCTATACGGGTTGTACAAGTTTAAGATTGGTTTTGGCGGTAGGATGCACCATGGATTGGGCTGTTGGGACTATCCCTTGGATCAGGGGAAATACAACTATTTCAGGGGAATGGAAATCAACGGACGGGGCTTTCATGTGCGATAGTTATTTGATTTTTTTAGCTGACAATCAATAATATACATGAGTTTTGCTGGTGTTCGCGACAAAACTCCTATTTTTGCCTTCCGATAGAACGCACCATGCAACACAACCTTCTCGACTGGCTTCCCATTACCAAGAAAGAAACCGACCTCCGCGGTTGGGACGAGGTGGATGTGGTGTTCGTTACCGGCGATGCCTACATCGACCATCCTGCTTTTGGTGCCGCTGTCATCGGCCGGGTGCTCGAACATGCCGGTTATCGGGTGGCGTTGGTGCCTCAGCCCAACTGGCGTGACGATCTGCGTGATTTCAAGAAGTTCGGAAAACCCCGTTTGTATTTTGCCGTCTCGGCAGGTGCCATGGATTCCATGGTGAACCATTACACCGCCAACAAGCGGCTGCGTTCCAACGATGCCTATACGCCCGGCGGGCAGGCGGGTTTCCGCCCCGACTACGCTACCGTGGTGTACAGCAATATCCTCAAACGGCTCTATCCTGATGTGCCTGTGGTGATTGGCGGCATCGAGGCTTCCTTGCGTCGCGTGACACATTACGACTATTGGTCGGATGGCTTGAAACCCAGCGTTTTGGTGGACTCAAAGGCCGATATGGGGGTGTATGGCATGGGCGAACTCACCATGGTGGAAATTGCCGACGCCCTTGCGCAGGGAAAGAAAATCGAGGAGCTGAACGAAGTGCGGCAGACTTTCTTTCTGCAAGCTGCACAGAAAGTTCTTCCGCCATTCGAGGGGGATACTATAGAGCTTGTTTCGCATGAGACCTGCTTGAAAGACAAGCGGGCTTACGCCTCCAACTTCCGTCATGTAGAAGAGGAGTCGAACAAGAAAGAAGCGGCAAGACTTGTCCAACATGTTGGAGATCAAGTTCTTGTTATCAATCCGCCATTGCCTACTTTTACACAGCAGCAAATCGATGCATCGTTTGACCTGCCCTACACACGCCTGCCACATCCGAAATACGACAAACGGGGTGTCATTCCAGCTTACGAAATGATACGGCATTCGGTCAACCTGCACCGCGGCTGTTTCGGAGGCTGCGCGTTTTGCACCATCTCCGCCCATCAGGGTAAGTTTGTCGTCAGCCGCAGCAAGGCTTCCATCATGAAAGAGGTGGAAAAAGTGACCGAGATGGACGATTTTAAGGGCTATATCAGCGATTTGGGCGGTCCTTCGGCCAATATGTACGGCATAAAGGGCAAGGATGAAAGCCTTTGCCGGAAATGTGCACGCCCCACCTGTTTGCAACCCTCGGTGTGTAAAAACCTCAATTCCAATCATCATCCGCTGATTGAGATTTACCAAGCGGTTGACGCCCTTCCCAAGGTGAAAAAAGCCACCATAGGGTCGGGCATCCGTTACGACTTGTTTTTGCGTGACTGCTCACCCGAAGAAAACCGCGCCATGGGCTATGACGAATATTTCAGGCAGTTGGTGACCCGTCATGTGAGCGGAAGACTGAAAGTGGCGCCTGAACACACTTCGAACATGGTGCTGAAACTGATGCGCAAGCCTTCGTTCGACCTGTTTGTGCGTCTGAAAAAGGAGTTCGACCGGATTAATGAGAAGGAACATCTCAACCAGCAGTTGATTCCTTATTTTATTTCCAGCCATCCCGACTGTTACCTTGAAGACATGGCCGATTTGGCGGTCAAAACCAAGCAGTTGGGCTATCGCCTTGAACAGGTGCAGGATTTTACGCCCACTCCCATGACCTTGGCTACTGAGATTTACTATTCCGGCTATAATCCCTACACGCTTGAGCCTGTGTTTGTCGCCAAAAAGAAAGAGGAGAAGCTTGCCCAGCAGCGTTTTTTCTTCTGGTATAAGCCCGAAAATCGCGAATGGGTGAAAAACACCTTGCGCCGCATGGGTAAAAAGGAATGGATAGACCGTTTGTTCGGAGACAGGAGACGGTGAGCAAGAAAAAAATCCTAAAACCTGAACCGCATCGAGACTGTTACTTCCATGGGACGGAGGGTGTAAATGGTTTCCTGCACTGAATATGCCCCTGAATAGTAGGAAATATATTGCTTGCTATTGAAAATATTGTTCCATCGCAATTCAAAATTCAATCGGAGCTTTCCCACTGAAAACTCGTATGCAGCATCCACAAAAAGATAGGGCTTTCCTTGATGCCAGTAGTATTCTGCCTCTAAAGTGGCGATCTGATTGTTTTTCAAGAAAGCAAAAACCTTGGCAAAATGCCGCCAATAGCTGATTTTGCTTCGGCTTTGCCCGTTGATTATCGAAAACATTTGGTTGAAATTCATGGAATAATCCGCATTGAGCCAGTGGGTGAGTTTCATCATCAGCGATGGGGAGAGGCTGTACGAAAAACTATGGGTGCTAAGCAGACTATTGTTTACCAAGGACAGGCCTTTTGTGTCTAAAATATTGGATTTCAGTCCTATGCTTGTTCGGATGGGCGAGAAGTATTTTCGGATATTGGCATTCAAGGTCTGATAAACCCTGTCGTTGGGCATGGTAACAATTTGCAAATGGGTGCTGCCTCCGTCGCCGATTTTGTAGCGGTACATCATTTCGGAATGGGTAAGACCTATGCCGTATCGGACATCAGCATTGAGCGAAATGAAAGGATCCTTGAACTGAGCACCTATGCCGCCTGATAGGGTTCTTGACATGGAGAATGGTGCTATGCGCAGCACCAAGTCTTGATAATCGCTGAGCAGGTAGCCATCCATCCAAGTGTCATAGTTCTCGATACGGTGCTTGAGCTGGGCCGAGGTGCTCAAAGTCCAGAAATGGCCTATTTTCAATCGGCTTCCGATGCCGGGGTTGAAGAGCAACCGGTTCATGGTTTGTGGCTTGCCGTTCTCGCTTGCCGCCACAACCGACTGTAAGCCCAAAGGAAGGTCGATGCTGACAGAAAACCGATCTCTGTGCTTGTATTCTACCTCCGTGTTGAAATAGGGTTTCATGTTGCGGCGTCGCACAAAGGCTTCGGGCACGGCGGGGCTTTGCCATTCCTGACCGGCATCGGACAACGTCAAATGCGAGGCGACCCGGCGTTCCACGACGAGGAAGCCCGCCTTGGGACGGATGGAGAAACGGCCCGCCGTGAAGATGGCGCTGAAAGCATGTCGGCAAAAAACTGACGGCTGTCCAAGTCTTGCCGTACCTTGCCGTAAGGCAGGCTGTCGTTGAGCAGTAGGGCGAAAGGACCGGGACTCACTTCCAAGCTATGGGGCGCACGACCGTAACCGATATAGGAAACGAAGTCGAAAATCCGTTTCCCGACGGGGAAGAGCAGCCTTAAATCGTTGTCGATGGAGGCGGTCGGGGTTTGCAGGGTCTGGACAACAAGACTGCCGTTATTCAAGTCGGTGCCAAAGGCCATGATTCCACTGGCGCGAGAAACGGGTCTTGTTGTCTATGTAAAAGCCTTCGTCGTTGCGGTTGAGCGTGATGGTGCCGAAAAGCCGGTTATCGCGATATCGATTGTCGATTTGTTCGGTGTGAGATAAGGTGTCGGCAGCAAGGTAGAAGGTATTGCGCTGGCCGACAGAACGCCGCCGCAAATCGTTGATATAGTACAGGTTGACCCGTAGTTGGGTCTTGCTGTTGAGGGGCGTTAGTGCATTCAGGTTAAGCAGGTGGGTGCGGTTGTCCAAGTAGCGTTTGGCGTTGAAAAGCGGTGTGGAAGCCGACTTGAGGCTCGGGTCTTTGCCCAAGGCTTAGGGACGTTCTTCGGCTCTAGGGTCGTAGCCGAGCCTTGTCCCGTAAAGGCTCAGGTCTTCGCCTGTGTTGTTGGTGCGATAGGCCGCCAGAAACTGGGCTTTGCCTGAAAACAGCAAGGGGGTCAGGTCGAGGTTCCAGAGGAAAGGCCATGCACCCGCGCCCACCTTGGCGGAGCCGGTGAGGGCTACGTTCTTCGACAGCTTGATGTTGATGGAAGCCTGCTCCGAACCGACACGGTCTTCCAACATCTTGATGGGCTGGTGGTTCTCGTACACCTCGACCGATGCTACGGATTGGTGGGGCAGATTCTTGCTGACGGCGGTGTAGATGCCGCCCATCAGATCCATGCCTTCTACGTAAAACTTCTGGATGGGCAGGCCTTGGTAGGTGATTTTGCCGTCATCCTCCACCTCGATGCCAGGCATGCGTTTCAGCACGTCCTCGATGCTCTTGTCTTGCTTCTGCACGAAAGAGCCGACGATGTATTCCAAGGTATCGCCTTTTTGCTCGATACTGCGGGCACGGACGGTAACCCCCTTGAGCTGTTGTATTTCATCGTGTAAACAGAAATTTACGGTTTGGCTGCAGTTGGCGATGCGAAGCGACTTTTTCTCAAAGAAAGCCGAATTGACTTTTAATTCCAAGCTGTCGCCTGGCAGCTCGACGCTGATTTTGTATTGGCCTTCCCCATCGCTGATCCCGAATGCCGCCATGCTACGGCTATCAACGGCATATACCATCACGTTGATATTGGGTAGTGGTAGGTTGGCGGTGTCGGTTACACGTCCGCTAAGCACAGTTTGAGCGCTAATGGTCTGCACTACCAGCATACTGAGTAACAGCAAGAGAGCGACTTTCTTCATTTCCTGTCCAATTCGATGGGGTTGTTCTTTGAAATCTGATACTGGTACAGTTTTTTCTGCTGGTTGTTTCTGTCGCCGTCAACGGGGGTGGAGCGTTCCATGACGTTTTCAATGATGTTGGCTTGGGCATTGTCGCTGGCTTTGAAAAAGCCCTTTTTCGTCGTTTTGACGTAATCTTTTCTTTTCCAAAGGATAGGAGTGCACTCTGCGGGTTTTTCGGCAGACAGCATCTCGAAACGATAGTGACCTTTTGTGTCTTCAATCTTGACGATAAGGCCGGGAAGTCCACAAAACATATAAGGACCGTCGCTAAAGGGCAGTTCTTCGGTGAACCATGCCTCCCAATGTCGGCCTCCGTAGTCACATGTTGCCTTTTGCGAGGGATGCCCCGCCACGGTCAGGGTGTCGCCGGCCATCTCCCAGACGATGCCATGCAAGGCTTCCTCAAACGAAAAACTGCCGGAAAAGGCTATCCCATCGGTATAGGTAAGCTTTCCGACAGGATGGTTTTTGAAAATCCGATATTGGAAGCTCGCAATTTCGTCTTTTTCAAGATACATCGGCTGGCTCAAAAAGGCATCCAAGCTGCCCTCTCGTTCCATTTTCCTGAATTTTTCAAAAAGACGGAATGCATTGTAGCTTTGGAAAAGGCTGAGCTTGTCCCCGATTTCCAACATCATTTTTTCTGTTTGGACACGGTCGAGATGGAGGGAGTCTTCGCAATAGCGAAGCTCGTACATCACTACCAAGCGGGCTTGGTCTATGGTGTCAACAGCCGAGACGAATTGCGCATGGGCGCAAAAGCAGGTGAGGCATAAAAGCGTAAGTAGTGAGAGTCTTTTCATAGTTGGGTCAAGTTAGTGTGAATATGCTGCAAATATACAACCTAAAAACCAAATTTTGCAACTATATTATTAGTTTTTATATTGTTAGAAAATATAATTGTATTTAATTGATAGTCAATGTGTTTTTATTGTTCATCAAGTTCCTTTTTCTGTTTCTTGAAGTATAAACTAAATGTTTACATCCCTGAAAAAGCTTCATTTCCAATACAGTTCAATGGGGTTGTTCTTCGACTTTAGGATATTGTAAATCCTTTGTCGCATTACTTTGTCGGATTCCGAAAACATAGTAACAGCAGTGCGGCTATTTTGACTCTATTTTTCATTTTGATATGTTGTGACTAAAATAATAATAATTTGATTTTAGAAGGTGATCGCGTTTTTTAATATTTCATGCCACAAAAATATGGAAAATATCCGTCATTTTCTATGCGCCCCCTTGTTGTTTTTTTTGTGGTGTTGCCATATCTCCAGTCCTGTTTTGGGCGGGTGGCCATCACCTTTTCAACACGGTCTTAATCGGGTTGATGATGCGCTCAAGGACGGAAAGGTCGTCGGTGATGATTTCGGCGATGCCGGTCATTTCGGGGCGGTATGGAATCTCTTTCCCGTATTGCGTGCGCAAGGTGTCGGGCAGATTCACTTCTAACATGTAAAGTTTTTCGTTGCCTTGGCCGTCAAAGGGCACGAATGAAATCCCCGCCAAGGGCACCTGCACGAATCCGAACTCCAAATACGGATAGTCGTCCAGCCTGACGTTGACCGTTTGTCCGGGCCTTACTTTCCC
>JBGYXG010000043.1:0-58251 GCA_041842465.1 Candidatus Limimorpha sp. | reverse complement strand
TCGGCGGCAACGCCGAGAATCCCGAGGTTGCCCCCGAGTCCCCCTTCGCCTTCATGCACAACGGCCAGCTCGTCGTCAACGGCGGCGGCCGGTTCGACGTGGTGGATCCCCTCGGCCGCATCCTTTACTCGACCGAACTCACCGGCAGCCAGAACAGCGTCAGCATGCCCTCAAACCTCAAGGGCGTGTGCATCCTTCACCTGACCGACGGCGAAACCAGCAAGACCCAGAAAGTTATCCTTTAACCCCGTAAAACACCGAATGTTATGAAAAAGAATATGAATATCAGATCGAATATGAAGAAACGCATGGTCGCCTTGCTTTTCGGCTTCATCCTTACTATAGGCACCGCATCGGCGCAGGTCTTTATCATGGATGACGAGGAGTACAGCTCCAGAAACGGCGAGGGGGCCAGGGAGATTCCCGGCTTCATCAACAACCCCGGTTTTCACGGTTCCGGTCAAGACTGGTTTGTTCCTGCCGGCAGCGGCGTATTGCTGCTGGCGGGCTTTGGCGCCGCCTACCTGTTCGGCAAGAGCAGGAAACGCAAGAACGAAGAGTAAGACGTTGAGACCGTAAGGCTTACGCCTGATCTTCAGATAATCGGGTAGGGTTATGTTGACCAAACATAGCCCTATCTTTTTTTTTCCCCGGCAGGGATTTTCCTCATCAGCACCCGTTATTCTGGACTCGATCCGGAATCCCCTTAAAGGAAACCTTCGCTGCCGCGCGATTGTATCGCGTGGCAATAAAATCCAAGGACCACGCGATACAATCGCGCGGTAGCGGAAAATAAGCCCTTCAATCAGAAACCTCGTCATTCTGGACTTGATCCGGAATCTCCTAATCAATCCGTACCAACCCGATAGAATAATTATCCTCGTCAGGAGATTCCAAATCAAGTTTGGAATGACTACGGAGGATAAGGCGTGCGGAATGACATTTTTTCTACGTTTTCTGCGTGAGATTTTTCGTTGAATTAAGAAAAGCCGACATCAACCTTTATTCATCCACAAGAAACACGGCAATCTGTTTGGCGCCATTCACGCCGTAAACGGGCATTTGTTCGATGTCGGTTGTGCGGCTGATGCCTGTGATGATGGCCAATTGCAAAGGGGTGGTCTCGTCATAGCGTCCTTGAATCTCCGCAAAGGCCTCTTTCAGTCCGGGCACAATCTGTTCGCTTCGGGCAACGACAAGATGAACGTCGGGGATGGTATAGGCTGCACGTGAGCGCGTCATGGCTTCCGACACGACGACACTTCCCGTTTGCGCCACCAAGCACTCGCACCCTGTGATGCTCACCAATTTCTGTTTCGGCTCGCGTTGTGTGCCTGTTGTGTAGGCGATGCCGTATTTTTTCAGCAGTTCTTGTATGTCGGGGCTGGTGCACCACAACGGCTCCCATTCGTTTTCGGGAACCAGTTGGCGCAGGCAGTCGGCCAGTTCCTGTTCGCTTTCCAAATAGATGAAAATACCGCCTTGGTCCTTGAAGTGCTGCACGAAAGTGATGGCCGTGCCGTCTTCTTCGTTGATCGGCACCCAGGTGTCGCTGTGTTGGTCGATGTCCTTAAAGACGGCTTCGGGCTTCTCGATGATGGCATTGCGCACCTTGGCAAGGATCTGCTCCTTGTTGGTCACTCCTTTTCTGTCTTCTCCGCTCCAAGCCATATCAACTGGGGTTTTCGGCGGAGGTGTCGTCTTCTGGCATTTCGATGCGTTTGGGGCTTTCGGGGAGTTCCTTGTCCCAAGGCCGTTTTCCGAAAATCTGTTCAAGGTCTTCGCTGAAGATCACTTCTTTTTCGATGAGTTTCTCGGCCAGCTGGGTGAGACCCTCCTTGTGGTTTTTCAGTATGTTAATGGCGTCTTGGTAGGCGCTTTCAATCAGTTTGCTGATTTCCTGGTCGATCACTTCCGCCGTCTTTTCGCTGAAGGGCTTCGTGATGGAGAAATCCTGTTGTCCGCTGGAGTCGTAGTAGCTGATGTTGCCCAATACCTCGTTGAGGCCGTAGTAGGTCACCATGGCGTAGGCCTGTTTGGTGACTTTTTCGAGGTCGGAAAGGGCGCCGGTGGAGATTTGTCCGAACATCACCTGTTCCGAAGCGCGTCCTCCCAAGGTGGCTATCATTTCATGATACATCTGTTCCTTGGTGGTGATCTGTCTTTCTTCTGGCAGGTACCATGCGGCGCCGAGCGACTTGCCACGGGGCACGATGGTGACCTTCACCAACGGATGCGCATATTGCAGCAGCCAGCTCGTGGTGGCGTGTCCCGCCTCGTGGAAGGCGATCACTCTTTTTTCGTCGGCAGTGATGATCTTATTTTTCTTTTCCAAACCTCCTATGATGCGGTCGATGGCATCGAGGAAATCCTGCTTTTCAATCTGGTCTTTGCCGTTGCGGGCGGCCATGAGGGCGGCTTCGTTGCACACGTTGGCAATGTCGGCACCTGAGAAGCCTGGTGTTTGGCGGGCGAGGAACTCACGGTCAACGTCGTTGCCGAGTTTCAGGTTGCGCATATGCACTTCGAAGATTTCCCTTCTGCCGACGATGTCGGGCAGTTCGATGTAAATCTGGCGGTCGAAGCGGCCGGCGCGCATCAAGGCTTTGTCGAGGATGTCGGCGCGGTTGGTGGCCGCCAGCACGATGACACCCGAGTTGGTGCCAAAGCCGTCCATCTCGGTCAGCAACTGGTTCAGGGTGCTTTCGCGCTCGTCGTTGCCGCCGTTGATGGGGTTCTTGCCACGGGCACGCCCGATGGCGTCTATTTCATCGATGAAGATGATGCAAGGCGATTTCTCTTTGGCGTTCTTGAAAAGGTCGCGCACACGCGAGGCGCCCACGCCGACGAACATCTCGACGAAGTCGGAGCCTGAGATGCTGAAAAACGGCACGTTGGCTTCGCCGGCGACGGATTTCGCCAGCAGGGTCTTTCCCGTTCCGGGAGGGCCTACCAGCAACACGCCCTTGGGGATTTTGCCGCCCAGCTTGGTGTATTTTTCAGGGTTTTTCAGAAAATCGACGATTTCCATGATTTCCACCTTCGCTTCCTCCAAGCCGGCAACATCCTTGAAAGTGACGTTGACGGGAACGTTGTCTTTGTCAAACAGTTGCGCTTTCGACTTGCCGATGTTGAAAATCTGACCGCCTCCGGGACCGCCGCGGCCCAGCTGACGGAAGATGATGACCCAAATCAAGATCAGTGCGATGAGCGGCAGCCATCCGATGATGAACTCCCATCCCCAGCTTTTCTTGTTGACATTTTTGATGTAAACAGGTTTGGAAAGCCCCTCTTGTGCAGTCTGTACCATCTCCTCAAACCTTTCTAACGATCCGATGGTAAAGGAGTAGCTCGGATTGTCGGTAGTGCCTTTCTTGTTCGGGGTGATATCTTGAAAATGGGTTGCAAGACCTTTTTTATTCAGATAGATCTCGGCTGTTTCCTTGTTGATGAGGTCGATGCGTTGAACTTCCTCGTTTTTAAGCAAGTTGAGAAGCTCTCCTTGGCTGATTTCTTCCGGTGCGTTACCTGTGCGGCCCCAAAAATTAAATCCGATCAGCAGGACTGCCAAAATGGCATAAAGCCAATAAAAAGTAATCCGGCGTTTCTTTCCGGGTTTCCTGTTCGGCGTATTCTGAGGTTGTGGGCCAGGTGGGGTGCTGTTTTGTTCTTCCATTCTAAAGTTCTAAGTCAGTGTATTGTTTTTGAAACATTTAGTCGTCTTCTTCTTTTACGATCCGCTCAGCATCGGCCCAAAGTTCCTCCAATTTGTAGAAGCTGCGTGCCGACTGCAGGAAGACATGGACGACTACGTCCACAAAGTCTATCAAAATCCATTCCGTATTGTCCCTGCCTTCGATGTGGTAGGGCTTGGCCCTGGCACCTTCAAACACATGATCGATCACTTTGTCGGCGATGGCATCGACTTGCGTCTTGGAATTGGCGTGGCAGATGACGAAATAATCCGTCACCGACGTGCCGATTTCACGCAAATCTAACGTGGCGATTTCTTTTCCTTTTACAGATTCCATGGCTTCAACCGCCAATGCTACAATCTGTTCCGTGTTTTCAGACTGGTGTCTAATCCTCATCTTTGTTTAGTTGTATTATACAAATGCAAAATTAGGCATTTTATTTCTTTTATTAAGAGTTTATTTGGAACTTGTTGTGAAATCTTGTAATTATTTGCTGTTCCCGTCTTTTCTGCCCTTTTGCAGGGTTCGTAATGTGAGGATGTGTTGATTGTTGAATTGGATGTGTTGATTGTAAACCGAGCATCCTCATCAGCACTCGTCACGCTTTAATAATCCGTTCCCGGTCGGGATGTTCCGTCATTGCATGGGATGGGTGCGTTGGCCCGACCCGACAGGGAGGGGTACCCGCCCAAGGGATATGGCAAATGCCTGAGTATCAGGGAGGTACGTTTAAATTTACTTTCGTAGAAAGCACTACCCGACTTGATTGGAGAAGCGGGCTTGTGGACCGACAATGAATGGTGTGTTTGGCTTCGCCTCTTTTCATTTCGTCGTTATTTGCTATGCTTTTCGGCTTCTTTTCCTTCTTTTCCTCCTAAGATGGCCCGCCATCTGTCGTCGAAAAACAAGAAAAATCCGCTCGAAAATCATACGCAACTAACTGCCGCTGCCTCCAAGCCCGCATCTCTACCGCATTTGGAATGGCCGTGCGGCAGGCCCATTGTCGGGTCTTGACCGTTATCTTGCGATGAATTTGCTTTGCCTCAGCATAGCTCAAACTTGCCGTTTGGCTCTGCATTCGGCTTGCGCAAATTTTGTTTTCCTTTTCTGTCAAGAGAAAAGGAAAGGGGGAGAAAACATATTTCCTCATCAGCACCCGTCATTCTGGATCTGATCCGGAATCCCCTTAAAGGAAATCTTCGCTGCCGCGCGATTGTATCGCGTGGCAATAAAATCCAAGGACCACGCGATACAATCGCGCGGCAGCGGAAAATAAGCCCTTCATTCTCATCAGCATCCGTCATTCTGGACTCGATCCAGAATCTCCCAATCATCAGTAATAGCTCGATAGAAGAATGATCCTTTGTCAGGAGATTCCAAATTGATTCCGTGTCAAGCACGGAAAGACAGTGTTTGGAATGACCACCGAGGATGAGGCATGCGTTTTCTGCGGATTCTGCGTGATGATTTATATTTGTAGATTGGCTGCTGAGATGATTAGCTGATAAGCGAAATAAGTTGTTTTGGGTGAATGGACGATCTAATAACTAACAACCAACACAACATCGCTAAGTTTTGAAAAAATCCTTATCTTCGTGCATCGGAAATAGCGTTGTTTTTCGTTTGTTATTGTCGTAATAATTTGATTATAATATAGTTATATATGAGTAATTTCAGAGCTTTGCTTCCTGCCATCACCACTTTCATTTTCGATTACGACGGTGTGCTCACCGATGGCTCGGTGTTGGTGGATGCCCAAGGCGAAGCGTTACGCTTGTCGAATGTGAAAGACGGCTATGCCTTGCAGTTGGCCGTGAAGTTAGGCTACCATGTCGCCGTCATTTCAGGTGCCGTATGTCCCACGACTATCATAAGAATGAAAAGTCTCGGCGTGACGGATGTTTTTACCGGTGTGCCCGACAAGATGGCTAAGTTGAAGGAATATATGGCTGAGAAACAGCTTGATGCGTCGCAAATCGTTTATATGGGTGATGACATTCCCGACTACCGTGTGATGAAGATGGTAGGCGTGCCGGTATGTCCCGCCGATGCGGCGAAGGAAATCATGGATATCAGCGTTTACATCAGCCATTTGGGTGGCGGGCGTGGCTGCGCACGCGACATCATCGAACAAACGCTGAAAGTGCAGGGCAAGTGGATGTCGGACGAGGCCCATTGCTGGTAAATCAGAAGTGTTATGCTGGATAATCTGAAAAGCTATCAAGTCGTTTTGGCCTCCAAGTCGCCGCGCCGACAGGAGTTGTTGCGTGGCATGGGACTCGATTTCACGGTGTTAACCAAGGAAACTCCTGAAACTTTTCCGTCCGATATGTCTCCCGAAAAAGTGCCCGCCTTCCTCAGCCGTCAGAAATCTTTGGCTTTTGCAGCGGAAGAACTCCCGGCTTCTTTTCTGCTCATCACGGCCGACACGATTGTGCTTGCCGGAAATGAGATTCTGGGCAAGCCCGTTGACCGCGACGATGCCTTGCGCATGCTCGGCATGTTGTCGGGGAAACGACACCATGTCGTTACAGGTGTCACGGTGCGCAACGCCTTACGTTCCAAGACCTTCAGCGCAAAATCCGCTGTGCGTTTTGCCGAACTGGATGCCGATGAGATGTGCTATTATGTGGATCGCTACCGTCCTTACGATAAGGCGGGTTCCTATGGCATTCAGGAGTGGATCGGCTATGTGGGTATCTCCGGCTTGAATGGCTCTTTCTACAATGTGACGGGGCTTCCGACCCGTCGTTTGTACCAGGTGTTGAAGCAGTTTTGAAAAATGTTGTCCTGAAAAACGCTATCTTTGCAGCCCGAAATGTTTCAAATGCAAGACAAGAGACCTCAGATTCTCGTAACCAACGATGACGGCTATCAGGCCAAGGGGTTACATAAGCTCGCCGAACTGATGTGCAAGGTGGGCGAAGTCACTGTGATCTCTACCGAAAGGGTGATGTCTGCACAGGGGCATTCCATCACCACGCAACATCCTCTTCGTGTGAAACCCATCGAAAGGGCAGGGGCATACCGGGTTTTCGTTTGTAACGGCACTCCCGTGGACTGCGTGAAACTCGGCTATCAGAAAGTGATGCACGTTCGCCCCGATCTTGTTGTGTCGGGCATCAACCACGGGTCGAATGCTTCGGTCAATGTGATTTATTCCGGCACCATGGCGGCGGTTATCGAGGCGCGCATGAACGGCATCCCCGCTGTGGGATTCAGCCTCGACTGCTACGATGCCGACGCCGATTTCGACCACTTGGACGACTACATTGTCGGCATCACCCGACAAACGCTTGAAGAGGGGCTTCCTGCCGGTGTGTGTCTCAACGTAAACTTCCCCAAACGCAGCCAAACTCCCATCAAAGGTGTCCGCATCTGCCGGCAGGCTAAGGCGCGCTGGGCGGAGTTGTTTGAGGACCATTATGATGAAAACGGAGAGCCTTACTATAACTTGGGCGGCGAGTTCGTTTATCAGGATGAAGGTGATGATACCGACATCGTAGCCTTGCAGGACAACTATGTGTCTATTGTTCCGACGGGTTTCGACTGGACCGTTCATGATTGCATGACGACCATGCGCGACTTCACGCACTTGTGCTTGAAAGAGGTCAGATGACGGGGAAGAAGCTGTTTTGTTGCGTACATGCTTGGAAAGCCGCAGACCGCGTGTTTTTAATGTTATAAAGAAAGAATAATCGTTTGAATTTGACAAGATGAAAATAAAAGACAATTTTTGGTTAGGGCTACTTGCCGGCGCCGTGTCATTTGGGCTTTTCTTTTTGTTGCTAAGCCTTTTTCCATGGGGAACGGCCTATCGCAGGGCGCCTTTTATGATGGCCTTTATCCCCGGCGTCGTGCTGTTCAGGATGCTCATGGTACGCTGGCAATACGACAGGATGGGACGCGGAATCCTGTTGGTCACTTTTGTGGGCATGTTGCTCGTGTTTTTCTTAGTATGATGCGCTTCCCCCAATACAAAGCAAAATGAAATACTATATCATTGCAGGGGAGGCTTCCGGTGATTTGCAAGCCTCCAATCTGATTGCCGAGATCAAGAAAAACGATGCCAATGCCGACATCCGTGCATGGGGTGGCGACATGATGCAACGGCAGGGGGCGACTATCGTCAGGCACATCCGGCACATGGCGTATATGGGCTTTGCCGAAGTGCTGACCCATTTGCCGGCCATATTGAACAACATCAGGGAGTGCAAGAAAGACATCTTGAGTTTTTCTCCCGATGTGCTTGTTTTGGTGGATTATCCGGGATTCAACCTCCGCATGGCCAAGTTCGCCCACCGCAAACATATTAAGGTGGTTTACTACATATCGCCTCAGGTGTGGGCTTGGAAACGTCGCCGTGTACGCAAAATCAAGGAGACCGTCGATAAGATGCTGGTCATCCTTCCGTTTGAAGAGGATTTTTATAATGATTCAGGCGTTGATGCCACCTATGTCGGCAACCCGTTGTTCGACGCGTTGGCAAAGTATAAGTTCACCGATCGCGCCGCCTTTATCCAAAGGAACCGCCTCGACCCCAAGCGCGAAATCATCGCCTTGCTCCCGGGAAGCCGTGCACAAGAAGTGAAACGCAACCTTGCCGTCATGTTAGAAACCGCTTCGTTTTTCCCCCAATACCAATTTGTCATTGCCAAGGCACCTGCACTCGACAAGAAGCTGTACAAGAAAATGATCGGCAAAAGCGGCATCCGTTATGTGGAAAAGCAAACCTACGACCTGTTGCATCATGCCAGTGCTGCCGCGGTGACATCGGGAACGGCAACCTTGGAGACGGCTTTGCTGGCAGTTCCAGAGGTGGTTTGCTATAAGGCGAATGCGCTTTCCTATCATATTGCACGCAAGCTGATTCGGGTGAAATACATCTCTCTTGTGAATCTGATTATGGATAAAGAAGTTGTCAAAGAGTTGATCCAGAATGATTTAACAGCTATTAATATCGTCAACGAACTCAATGATATGCTTGGCAATCCGAAACGGCAAAAGCGCCTGATTGAAGATTACGATGCTTTACGGATGGCTTTGGGCACGGCAGGCGCATCGAAGAAAGCCGCCGGCATCATCGTCGAAACCCTGCACGGCGAAAACAGAAGCCGTTAATGTCTGATTCTGGAAGCAATCTTTGGCACGGAATTTGATAATACGCGCATCAAATCAATAAACCATTATCGATTCGGTAGGGGGAATGTTCTTCTTAGAGGAATTAGTATAAGAGATGAGAAAGTTTTCCGTTTTATTCAGCGTTGTATTGCTGTTTGCCGCAACATCTGTTTTGCGTGCGCAAAGTAATGTTATCGAGGATTCCCGGGCGTCGGATATCAACATCGTTGGCAATCTATATCCCTTAGGGGTCAGCTTGACCCATATCGGCACCGAGACTTACACCTTGGAAGGAATTGAATCACTGCAAGTTGATTCGATTGTTTGGAAGTTAGACCCCGATGTCTGGCCGATCACCCTAAAATCGGACGGAAAGAAGTGCCAGGTCAATGTCTTGACGTTCGAAGACAGCATCGTATTACTCAAAGTGACCGTTGTGTTGAAAGATGGAAACAAGATCGAAGGAGCCATTCCGTTGAAATGTGTCTATTATGGTGTTAGTGAGGAAGAAGTGGTGTCGGGTGTTGAAATAGCCCCCAACCCGACTTCAGGCAATGTGGTGTTGCATCTCGACAATATGCAGGGTAGTGTTGGAGTGACGGTGTTTGACGCCCGTGGAGCGCAGGTTGACGCTTTTGGATTGAACTGCATCTGCAGTCGTGAAGAAGTCGCTTATTCTTTAAGCGGCCGACCCTCCGGCATGTATGTTTTCGTTATTCGTGGCGCAAATGCCGTGACGACAAGAAAGGTTCTTGTTAACTAAAAGGAATAGAGGGAGAAATGCCTTTTTCTTCCCGATGATAACGACCATCCTGAGAGGCGGTCTTTTTCCGCTCGATGAGAGCGGCTGTTTTCTTTCTTGGATTTCTCGTCTTTTTTTCATAACTTAGCTCCGACAAATTTGACGGAAGCATGATCAATTGGAGCAAATATCCGTTTGTTCGTCTGATCGGACCTTTTGCACTGGGTGTCTGGTGCTGCGATTACTTTGGCTCTTCCTGTTTCACATTGTCGTTCCTGCTTGTCGCTATGACAGTCCTTATTCTGGTTTCCGCCATTGTGTCAAGATGGGTCAAACGTTATCATTTGGCCTGGCTTTTCGGATTGGCACTGGCTTTCTTCATGTTTTGCGGCGGCTATGCGATGACAGAAGCACGCAAACCTGAACGGCGACCGGACTACTTCCGTAACGATACGGCAGTCGGTGGCTGTTACGTGGCACGTGTTTGGGATGATCCTGCCGAGCGCGAAAAAACCCTGCGTGCAGTGCTTGAATTGCATTACTATTATGGCGACACGCTTCCTTCGCATGAAGTATCAGGGCGGGTCATGGGGTATTTCCGGAAAAGTGATTCCGCGTTTACCTTGCGTTATGGCGATGTGATTGCTTTTCCTGCTCCCATTGCTGAGATAGAAGGTCCTGCCAATCCCGCAGAGTTCGACTATAAGCGCTATATGTTGCGCAAAGGTGTTGCCGGACAGGTATATCTGCGCGATGGCGGATGGATGGATTTAAAAGAAAACCGTGCCCATGGTCTATACGGGTTTTCCTACCGCTTTCGGGACCGTTTGCTTGAAACCTTGCAGCAATGTGGCGTCCGCGACGATGAATTTGGAGTGGCTGCCGCCATCTTGTTGGGATACGATGATAGTCTGCCTGCCCAAATCCGGAAAAACTATGTTGCTGCGGGTGCTATGCACATCCTGTGTGTTTCGGGACTTCATGTGGGCATCATTTATCTCATCGCATCGTTGCTGCTGGGATTTCTGAAACGCAACCGGTGGCAGGTGGTGCTGAAACACATGCTGCTGCTTGGACTTATTTGGTTTTACGCACTCATTGCGGGGCTGTCGCCTTCCATCTTGCGGGCATCGCTCATGATTTCTTTCGTTATCATTGGCGAAATGATCCGCCGCAAAGGGTTTGTGCTGAACTCCATAGCAGCGTCCGCCTTTATCTTGCTTTGTATCAATCCGAACAACCTTTTTGAGATCGGTTTTCAGCTTTCCTATATGGCCGTTATTGGCATTGTAATCTTGCAAAAGCCGATTTACCATCTTTTGTACGTGCCTAACGGGCTGTTGGACAAGATGTGGCAAATCATCTCGGTGGCATTGGCGGCTCAGGTGGCAACCTGTCCGATCACCATTTATTACTTTCACCAGTTTTCGTCCTATTTCTGGTTGAGCAACCTGCTGATGACGCCCGTTTCGTTTATCGTGATCCTTGGAGGGATGCTGCTGTTGATGACGGCTTGGATTCCGTATGTCAATATTATTATGGGGTATGCGGTATGGGGCATGATTTACGGCATGAATGCCGTGGTCGCTTGGATAGAAAATCTGCCGTTTTCGATAATTAAAGACTTGTATATTAGTTCATTGGAGTATGTCTTTGCACTGGTGCTATTGCTGCTGCTGTTGCTTTTCGTATCACTGCGGCATAGGCGTTATCGGATGGAAATGCTGTTCGTGCTGTTGGCATTCATGGTGTCGTTTACAGTCCGGCGTTATGAGAACGGTCGTCAGGAAGCCTTGACGGTTTATAGTCTGCGCTCGCACACCGCTATCGATTTCATTCAGGGCGACAGGCATGTCGTAATGGCCGATTCTGCCTTGTTGACCAATGAGGCGGCTATCAACTATAGTCTGAGAAACAACTGGTTGCAAAAAGGATTGTCTGTTCGCCCTCAGATGTTGGATTTGTCGGATAATTTCCATTGTGATTTTGTGCATAAGAAAGCGAACCTTGTTTCCTTTGGAGGAAAGTTGATGGCTTTTTGGAACGATGCGGCTTGCCCGAAAGATCCGCTTTCGTTCAGGATTCCCGTTGATTTTCTTTTGGTCAGGGGCGGAAGTCGTCCTGACATGTCATCGGTAGTGGGGCATTATGAGGTGGCTATGCTGCTGATTGACAGATCGGTTCCTGCATTCTTGGCGGAGAAGTGGAAACAACAGGCCGCAGAACATGCTGTTCCGGCTTACAGTTTGCATGATGGTGCCTTTGTTTTTGAACCTCTTTAAGCCGATTCTTTCCTTTCAATACGGTTGCCTTTCTTGTTGTGCATTTGTTTTGTGGCCGTGGTTGTTGTTGTAAATTACTAATAAACAGTATATTGAATGGTTGCCGAAAAAATATTCGATTTTTTTTGACGGATTTTGCTTTTGGTATCAAAAAAGATTGTATTTTTGCACCCGCAAAGCAAAGTAAGAGAGAGTTCTTTTTCAAGGTTGGTCCGGTAGTTCAGTTTGGTTAGAATGCCTGCCTGTCACGCAGGAGGTCGCGAGTTCGAGTCTCGTCCGGACCGCTCAGAACGAGCAATCCACATGGTGGGTTGCTTTTTTTGTATCTTGAAAACGGCTTGTTGCAGTTATCCATTTTTGAAGCTAATACCAGATGAGTTTTATTGACGAAATCAACAGACGCAGAACATTTGCCATTGTCAGTCACCCCGATGCCGGTAAGACCACGTTAACGGAAAAACTGCTGCTATATGGCGGTGCCATTCAGGTTGCCGGTGCGGTCAAGTCGAACAAGATCCGCAAAACAGCTACTTCCGACTGGATGGAGATTGAACGGCAGCGCGGTATCTCCGTGGCTACTTCCGTCATGGGATTCGACTATCAAGGTATCAAGATCAACATCCTCGACACGCCGGGCCATAAGGACTTTGCCGAAGACACATTCCGCACGCTTACTGCGGTTGACAGCGTTATCGTGGTCATCGATGCGGCCAAAGGCGTGGAGGCACAGACCGAACGTTTGGTAGAAGTATGCCGGATGCGGAACACGCCCATCATTGTCTTTATCAACAAGATGGACCGTCCTGGTAAGGATGCTTTTGAACTGCTCGACGAAATTGAGCAGAAACTCGGCCTCCGCCTGACCCCGTTGAGCTGGCCCATCAATATGGGACCGAAGTTCAAGGGCGTTTATAGCATCTACAGCTCCAGCCTCTACCTCTTTCAATCCGACAAACAGCATATTGCCGAGGGAGTGGCTTGCAACGACCTCAACAGCCCGGAACTTGAAGCCATGATTGGCGACGATGCCGAAGTGTTGCGTAACGAGCTTGAACTTGTTCAGGGCGTTTACCCTGAGTTTGTGCGCGATGACTATCTTTCCGGTGCGATATGTCCGGTGTTTTTCGGCAGCGCCTTGAATAACTTTGGCGTGAAGGAACTCCTCGATTGTTTCATTCGCATTGCCCCCACTCCCATCGGTCGCGACACGGAAGAACGCCGTATCGAGCCTCAGGAAGAGAAGTTTACGGGGTTCGTCTTCAAGATTCACGCCAATATGGATCCGAATCACCGTGACCGCATCGCATTTGTGCGAATTGTTTCGGGACGCTTCGAGCGCAACAAGCCCTACACCCATGTGCGCCTGAAACGCGAACTGAAATTCTCCAACCCCACGGCATTCATGGCCCAGAAGAAATCGGTGCTCGACGAGGCTTATCCAGGCGATATTGTAGGTTTGTACGATGCCGGCAACTTCAAGATCGGCGACACGCTTACCGAAGGAGAGGTGCTAAACTACAAAGGAATACCAAGTTTTTCGCCGGAGCAGTTCCGTTATGTCGAAAATGCCGATCCCATGAAATCCAAGCAGTTGACAAAAGGGTTGGAGCAGCTTACCGACGAAGGTGTGGCACAGTTGTTTACTGGAAAGATGACGGGACGCAAAATCATTGGCACGGTGGGAGAGCTTCAGTTTGAGGTGATTCAGTACCGCCTGCTCCATGAGTACAATGCCTCTTGCCGTTATGAACCGATTTCACTGTATAAAACGGCGTGGATTACCAGTGACAACGAGGCGCAACTTGCTGATTTCAAGATGCGAAAAGGCTTGAATTTGGCTTCTGACAAGGAAGGACGGGATGTGTTTCTGGCTGAATCGCCCTATGCTTTGCAGATTGCCATGGAAAAGTATCCCGACATCGAATTTCATTTCACTTCGGAATTTTAAGACAAAACGTGTTTTTTTTCTTTTGTCGGTATTAATTTTCTATTTTTGCAAGAGTAAAAATCAAAGTTTCATCTAAAAGAAAAAGAACATGGGAAAACTTATGAAAGAATTCAAGGAATTTGCCATTAAAGGTAATGTGATGGATATGGCCATTGGCGTTGTCATTGGCGGAGCCTTTGGTAAAATCGTTTCGTCCTTGGTGTCCGATATCATCATGCCTCTTGTGGGCACGTTGATGGGCGGTGTGAAATTCACCGAGTGGAAATGGGTCATATCCAAGGCAGTTATGGATGGTGAAAGTGTTGTGAAACCAGAGGTTGCCGTCACTTGGGGTAACTTTATTCAAGTCGTCCTAGATTTCCTCATCATCGCCTTCTCGATTTTCTTGGTTGTTCGTGGCATTAACCGCATGAAGAGAAAACTGGAGAAACCGGGAGAGACAGCCGCACCTGTACCGGCAGAACCTTCGGAAGACATCAAGCTGTTGACCGAAATCCGCGACTTGCTGAAGAAAAATTGATTTTATTGTTATTTTTCATGACGAGCTATCGCCTTGTGCGGTGGCTTTTTTTGTTGGGTAAAGTGCAGAATCTGATAGAGGAAAGAATGCCGGAACAGATGGAGGGCATCCAACGGACATTGCTGTCAGCCGATTTGCAGTAGATGCTTGTTTTGGAAGGCGATGTGTTGAAGGCACCGGTTATTCTTGACTTGTAATGGGGCTGTTCGTGTTGAAAACGGGCAGTAAATTGAACCGATAGCCACAGAACCCTGTTTGTGTCCTGCCAATCAATTCGTGTGGTATTGTGGATAAAATATATTGGATGGAGGCCGTGGGGCTGCCAACAAAAAAATCCCGCTTTGGCGGGATTTTCTCTGCAAGCAGTTTTGAAGGTAATATAATGAATTACTTTTTCTTTTTTTCAATCGCAGTGGGGTTCTCGTCCTGTTTGCGGGCTTTGAGCAGTCCGTAGGCAAACGGGGTGGACAGGAACACTGAAGAGAATGTACCGGCAAGGATACCCACCAACAAGGCGAAGATGAATCCGCGGATGGTGTCACCTCCAAAGATGAAGATGGCCAGCAATACGACCAAGGTGGATCCCGAGGTATTGAACGAACGGGTCAGCGTGCTGTTGACGGCAGAAACCATGTTGTCTTTCCAGCTTGCCTTCTGGTGGAGGCTTGCGTTTTCGCGGACACGGTCGAAGATAACCACGGTAGCGTTGATAGAGTAACCGATAACGGTCAGCACAGCGGCGATAAACGACTGGTCCACTTCCATGGTGAACGGTAAGATGTTGTAGAACAACGAATACATACCCAATACCAAGACGGTGTCATGTACCAGAGCCATGAGGGCGGACAGACCATACTGCCATTTCTTGAATCGGATGGCGATGTACACGAACATCAGGATGAGGGAGACGAAAATGGCGATAATGGATTTGCGGGTCACGTCGCTGGCGATGGTGGCACCCACTTTCTGTGAGCTTAACACGCCGATGGTCTCGTCTTCCGATGAGAATTGATCCATGGTGATGTCGGTGTTGTAAAGACCTTTCAAACCGGAGTACAGGATGGTCTGAATGAGCGAGTCAACCTCGGCGCCATCGTTGTCAATCATGTATTTGGTGGTGAGTTTCACTTGGCCGTTGGTGCCGTAGGTCTTCACCTCAGGGGCTTCCCATCCGTTCACATTCAGGTTGGTAAGGGCGCTACGTACTTGTTCGACTTTCACGTTTTGGTCAAATTGAACCACATAGTTGCGGCCACCCTTGAAGTCAATTCCCAAGTTCAATCCTCTGAAGGCGAGTGAACCCAAGCTGATGATGATCATGATGCCGGCAATGATATAGGCTTTTTTACGGAATCCGATGAAGTCGAAATTGGCGTTCTGCAAGAAGTTTTCAGTGATTTTCGTTGCAAAGCTGATGGGACGGTTCTTGTCCAGCATTCTCGTGAAGATCATTCTCGAGATGAAGATGGAGGTGAACAGTGAGGTGAGGATACCGATGCAAAGCGTGACGGCGAAGCTGTGCACAGGACCAGTACCCAGAACGATCAGCACGATAGCGGTAATCAAAGTGGTGACGTTACCGTCGATAATGGCGGAGTAAGCGTTTTTGTAACCGGCGTCAATGGCGGATCTGATGCCCTTGCCATCACGCATTTCTTCCTTGATACGTTCAAAGATGATCACGTTCGAGTCAACAGCCATACCGAGGGTCAGCACGATACCGGCGATGCCAGGCAAGGTCAGTACCGAACCGAGGCAGGCCAGCACGCCAAACAGGAAGAATACGTTGACCAACAAGGCAATATCGGCCACAAAACCGGATTTCTTATAGAAGAATACCATGTAGGCAAGAACGAGGATGAAAGCGAAGATCATCGACCACATGCCTTTCTGCACGGATTCCTTACCGAGAGATGGTCCTACCACTTGTTCTTCAAGAATACGGGCAGGGGCGGGCAGCTTACCGGCTTTCAGAATGTTTGCTAGGTCTTGGGCTTCGGCAATGTCCATGCTGCCGCCCGAAATCGAGGAGCGTCCGTTCGGAATCTCATCGTTGACAACGGGATAGGAGTAAACATAGTTGTCGAGCACAATAGCGATCTGTTTGCCGATATTTTCACCGGTGAGGCGTTTCCATGCTTTGGCGCCTTCGCTGTTCATCTGGATGGTGACTTCTACCTGGTTGTTTTGTCCATAGTCTTGACGGGCGTCAACGATGACTTCGCCACCGAGAGCGCACTTGTTGTCGCGTGAGGCTTTCAACGCAACCAATTCAAGATATTCGGTCTCTTGTCCGGTTTTCTGAGGCTTCACGGTCCAAGCAAATCTCAGGTTGTGCGGGAAGAGGCTTCTTGTTTCGGCCAGCATCTGGTTGATGACAGCCGTGTCTTTTACTTGAGCTACACCGATACGGGCGGTTTCGGCAGGGGCGATTTGTCCGGCCTGATTTTGGAAATAGGAAGGTTGCAGATAGGCAAACAACGGGTTGTTCTCGTTGAACTTCTGCAAGGATTCGTTTTCGGTTTGCACGGTGTCGCTCTTTTCGCCAAGTTGTTCGAGAAGTCCCATGGCAGAGTCGGCTTCAGCAATAAGGGTGCTGTCGGCATCGGAATTCAAGGTGCTGTCGATAGCGGAAAGAACGGTCTGTTCAAGGTCGGCAGTTGGGAGTGTTTCAGCGACAGTGTCGGCAAGGGCATGCTCTGATTTTCTTGTCTGGGCAAGACGGGCATTGGCTTCATCAAAGAACTGGTAGATCTCGGAGAAATTGTAGGTTTCCCAGAACTCAAGCTGTGCCGTTCCTTGCAAAAGTTTACGCACACGTTTGGGGTCTTTGATACCGGGCAGTTCGACGAGGATGCGGCCCGAACTTTCCATTTTCTGAATGTTGGGCTGTGCCACACCGAAACGGTCGATACGGGTTCTCAGGATCTGATACGAACGGTCGATGGCGCCGTCGCTCTCGGATCTCAACACCTTTAATACTTCATCATTGGTGGAGTTGACGGTGATGCCCTTGTCTTTAAATTCATAAAGGAAAATCGAGGCCAGCCTGGCTTCGGGATCCGTTTCTTTGAAAGCCTCGCCGAACAAGGTCACGAAATCGCCTTTGCTCTTTTCCTGGCGTTCGTTGGCAAGTTGCATGGCTTTTACGAAAGTGGGATCTTGTGCGTTGGGACCAGCCAAAGCCTTGACGATGTCTTTGACAGACACTTCCAAGGTGACGTTCATGCCGCCCTTGAGGTCCAAGCCCAAGTTGATTTCTCTTTCTTTCGCTTCACGGTACGTGAACTTCTGCAAAAGGAGGTTGTACACGTTGACGTTGCTGATAGAATCCAGGAAATGAGTCTCTTTCACATTCCTGACAGCTTCTTTTTTCGACTGATCGCCGGCTGAAAGCCTGACGGCTTCGTTTTCGGCATACTTAGCAGCCTTTTTCTCAACAACACGTGTCACGACGGTGAACGAAAGCTGGTAAAGGAAAATAAGCCCGAAAATGATGGCTAATGCCTTGATTAATCCTTTGTTTTGCATTGTTAATCTGTTTTTATTACTTGATTATAAATTACTTATCATTAGATTTCTATGAGTTCTACACTATTTAGCAGCCCGCAAAAATAGACTTTTTCTTGTAATTTCCCAAAAATATCTCTTTAAGTGGCATTTTTATTAATAATGTGAACGAAAGCAGGATGATGTATTTTATTGAATATTAGTTATTTATATTTAATCCATTTGAAAACTTCACGATAGGAGAGTTTTTTTCCGTACATCAGGATTCCTATCCGGTAAATTCGACCGGCAAGCCAGGTCATAAAGACGAAGGTTCCGATGAGCAGCACCACGGAAAGGACGATTTGCCAGTAGGGGACACCGAACGGAATGCGCACCATCATGGAGATAGGAGATGTGAGCGGTATCATCGACAGCCATATCGAGAGCTGTCCGTCGGGATTGTTGACGACGTAGAACGACGAGATGAAACCGATTATCAGCGGCACCGTGACGGGCAGCATGAACTGCTGTGAGTCGGTGTTGTTGTCCACTAACGAACCAATGGCGGCGTATAGCGTGGCATAAAGCAGGTAACCGCAGATGAAAAAGAGCAGGAAACTGCAAATGATGGTGCCGAAATCGATGGAGCTGGCAATCTCGATGATGCTTTTGACGGTTTCGTTGTTCATAATGTCGTTGCCTGCAATCTGCTGGCTCATCAGGGTTCCCGATGAGATGGCCCGGGGACCTGAAAGACCGATAAAGGCAGAAAAAGCAATGAAAATGACACCGGTAAGCAGTATCCACATGACAAACTGGGTCAAGGCTACCAACGAAACGCCGATGATCTTGCCCATCATGAGCTGGAAGGGTTTCACCGAACTGATGATGACTTCGATGATGCGGTTGGTTTTCTCCTCCACCACGCCGCTCATTACCTGCCCGCCAAACGACATGATGAAAAAGTAGATCAACATGGACAGACCGATGCCCAAGAAATACTGCACCTGGCTAAAAGTCTCTTTTTCAACCCCTTCATCGTCCATCTTGATGGTGGAAAGGTTGATGTCGGTCTTCACGGCACTTACGACCGCCGGATCTACGCCCGAGGCAAACAGTTTCTGTTCCTCGATTTCCTTTTTCATGACGCTTTTGATGTAGCTCTCGGTCTCCATCGGCACTTGCTTCATGCTGTAAACAATGGCTTTCGAGGGTGCGTTGAGCTGCATGGCAGGGATGTAGAGCGCCATGTCGTAGTATCCGTCGAGAACTTTTTTCTTGATACTGTCGATGGGAAATCCGATGACTTCGGTAAACACCTGTTGCTTGCTGTCCTCAAAACGGCCACTGAACCAATGACTTTCGTCAACTACTGCCACTTTTTTTTGCCCGCTTGTGGTGTACATGGCGAAAAGGATGGGGATGACGTAAAGAGCGGCAAGCAGTATGGGACCGATCAGGGTCATGATGATGAAACTGCGCTTGCGCACGCGGGTCGTATATTCGCGTCTGACGATGAGTCCGATTTTGTTCATGAGCTGTGGTTTTTCGATTGGACTTCCGAAATGAAGATGTCATTCATCGAGGGCAGGATGTCGCGGTAGGAGACGAGGCGGCCGATGCCAAGCACCTCACGGATGGTTTCGTTGGGAGCCTCGCTCACCAATGTCAGGCGGAAAGTGGCGCTGTCGCTCAGGCGTTCGGCAGTCATGTCGTAACGTTCGGTAAGAGTGCCAATGGCTTCGGCATTTTCGGTTTCCACAACGATTTCATGACGCTGGGTGTCGTGCTGCCGCTTGATGTCCAACACTGGTCCCTGCACAATGACCTGTCCTTGGTTGATAAGGGAGATGCTGTCGCAAAGCTCTTCCACCGATGCCATGTTGTGGGTCGAGAGGAGTATGGTGGTGCCGCGGTCGCGCAAATCCAGCATGGATTCCTTCAACAGGTTGGCGTTGATGGGGTCGAAGCCGCTGAAAGGCTCGTCGAAGATGAGGATGTCGGGTTCGTGGATCACCGTGGTGATGAACTGTATCTTTTGCTGCATGCCTTTGCTCAGTTCTTCGATTTTCTTGTTCCACCATGCGCCGATTTCAAATTTGTCGAACCATGCTTTCAGCCTTTTCTCGGCTTCGTTTTTGCCGATGCCTTTCAACTGGGCGAGATAAACGGCTTGTTCGCCTACTTTCATTTTTTTGTACAAGCCGCGCTCTTCGGGTAGGTAGCCGATGCGTGCGATGTGTTCACGTTTTAGCTTTTCTCCTCCTAATAGCACCTCGCCGCTGTCGGGAGCGGTAATCTGGTTCAGGATGCGGATAAGGGTGGTTTTGCCGGCACCATTAGGCCCCAGTAAGCCGTAGATGCTTTGCCGGTCAACAGTGAGCGAGACATTGTCCAATGCCAAATGGCTCGCGTACCGTTTTGTGACTGCTTTGACTTCAATGGTGTGCATACGCATAATTTGGTTGGTTGGTGAATGGTGATCGGCGGATAAAAACAAGCGTTTGAAGCGCGCTTTCAGGGTTTCCACGGGCAATCAATTGAAGTACTCTCTGATGCGTTTGAAAAAGCTCTTTTCCTCTTCGGTGGGGTTGGCCTTGAAGTTTTCGGAGTTAGAGAATTTCTCAAGCATGGCGGCTTCTTCCTTTGACACCTTCTTGGGTATCCAAACGTTTACATTGACGAGCAGGTCGCCAACGCCATAGCTGTTCACGTTGGGCAATCCCTTCCCTTTAAGCCGTAACACCTTACCACTTTGGGTGCCCGGGGCGATTTTCACTCGTACCTTTCCGTTGACGGTGGGCACTTCGGCCTGTGTGCCGAGGATGGCTTCTGGAATGGTCAGGAACAGGTTGTATATCAGGTTGCTGCCGTCTCTTTCAAAGTCGGGGTCATTGGTTTCCTCGATGAGGACAATGAGGTCGCCGTTGATGCCGTTGCGCGGTCCGGCGTTGCCTTTGCCGTGGATGGAGAGCTGCATGCCTTCGCCCACGCCGGCAGGAATGTCGATGTCGATGATGTCTTCACCTTTCAGAATGCCTTCACCGTGACACGACGTGCATTTGTTCTTGATGACGCGTCCCTCGCCGCCACAGGCCGGACATATGGTGGTCGTCTGCATCTGCCCCATGAAGGAGTTGATGGTGCGTGTCACCTGGCCGTAGCCGTGACAAGTGGAACAAACTTCCGTCTCGCCGTTTTCGGCACCGCTGCCGTGGCAATGGGAGCACGGCACGTATTTGTTGATCTTGATTTTTTTCTTGGTACCCGAAGCGATTTCCTGAAGGTTCAGCTTCACCTTGACACGGATGTTGGAACCGCGTTGCTTCATGTTGCCGCGACGGCTTCCGCCACCGCTAAAACCGCCGAAGCCGAAGCTGCCAAAGCCGAGATCGGAGAAGATGTCGCCAAAGTGGCTGAAGATGTCGTCCATCGACATGCCTCCGCCGCCGAAACCGCCGCTGCCGTTCATGCCGGCATGTCCAAACTGGTCGTAACGGGCACGTTTATCAGGGTTGCTCAGCACGTCGTAGGCTTCGGCAGCCTCCTTGAACTTCTCCTCGGCTTCCTTGTCGTCAGGATTTCGGTCGGGATGGTATTTCAGTGCAAGTTGGCGATAAGCCTTTTTCAACTCATCGGCTGTGGCATTCTTTTCAACGCCCAGTACTTCGTAATAGTCTCTTTTTCCCATGCTTTATATCAGTTTCCTACAACGACTCTGGCAAAACGCAGCACCTGTCCGTTCAGGCGGTAGCCTTTCTGAATCACGTCAACGACCTTGCCTTTTTGCGTTTCATCGGTGGCGGGAATGGTAGTGAGGGCTTCGTGTTCGTCGGTGTTGAAATCGGTGCCCATGGCCTCAATCTCTTCCAGTCCTTTGTTTCGAAGAGCGGTCTTGAGTTTGTTCTGTATCAGTGTCACACCTTGCAGGTCGGCTTCGTTGCCGTTCTTCTCCATGTTCTGTATGGCGCGTTCAAAGTCGTCAAGAACGGGCAGTAACTCCTTGATGACCCCGGAGGATGCCGTGGCGAGCATGTCGATTTTCTCTTTGGCAGTGCGTTTCCGGTAGTTGTCAAACTCAGAGAACAAACGCAAGTACTTGTCATTCAGCTCTTCATTCTTTTCCTTCAGCTCTTCGATTATTTTTTCGCTGGCATGACGGTTTTTGTGCCTTCTCGACTTTTTGTCAGTATGGTTGTCTTCTTGTTCGGTCTTGTCCTCGGGTGTCTCAACAGGTTCTTCTCCCACAGCCGCATCTGTCGGCTCTTTTTCTACATCGGCATTGATTTCTTCAGGCTTGTTATCGTCTTGAATATCAAGGTTTTTTTCTTCTGTCATGGTTGTATATTATTAAAAGTAGGTATCCTTTTTAGTTATCAAAAGATTTGCCAAGCTGGTTTTTTTGTCAAAATGTCAGTGTTTTGCACATTGGTATGATGGATGTGAAGTGGCATTTTCGGAATGGAAACAGGCTTTAAAAGTGTTTTCAATTCTGATGTGCTGTTTCGATTGGAAGCACTTCGCTATGCGCCAACTCTCCTTTCATTTGCCCAATGAAAGAAATAATAATTTGAAAAACAGCTAAATACGCCCGGTATCAAAGTCTTTCAATGCAAGCGCCGATGGGGTTGAGCCGTTCCTCGATGCGCTCGTAGCCGCGGTCGATTTGTTCGATGTTCTCGATGATGCTTTCGCCTTCGGCTGACATGGCGGCGATGAGCAGGGCGACACCGGCGCGGATGTCGGGCGAGATCATCTTGGTGCCTCTGAGTGCGTGTCTCTTGTCGAGTCCGATGACGTTGGCGCGGTGCGGGTCGCACAAGATGATTTGGGCGCCCATGTCGATGAGCTTGTCCACGAAGAACAGACGGCTTTCGAACATCTTCTGGTGGATGAGGACGGTGCCTTTGGCTTGCGTGGCGACCACAAGAACGATACTGATCAGGTCGGGCGTGAAGCCGGGCCACGGGGCATCGGCAATGGTGAGGATACCGCCATCCATAAACGTTTCCACTTCATAATGCGTTTGCGCAGGGATAAAGATGTCGTTGCCGCGGTATTCCATATGGATGCCGATTTTGCGAAACACGTCGGGAATCATGCCGAGTTGGGCGATGCCTGCATTGCGGATGGTCAGTTCCGATCCCGTCATGGCGGCCATGCCGATGAAGCTGCCCACTTCAATCATGTCGGACAGCAAACGGTGGCTGATGCCGTGCAGGGTCTTCACGCCGCGAATGGTGAGCAGGTTCGATCCAATGCCTTCGATCTGTGCGCCCATGCCGACCAACATCTTGCACAGCTGCACGAGATAAGGCTCGCAGGCGGCGTTGAAGATGGTGGTCGTACCTTCGGCCAATGACGCCGCCATGACGATGTTGGCGGTTCCCGTCACCGAGGCTTCGTCCAGCAGCATATAGGTGCCGTGCAGACCTTTGGGTGCGGTGGCTTCAGTAACCTTGTCGTGCATGTAGTCGAAGATGGCGCCGAGTTTCTGAAGTCCGATGACATGGGTGTCAAGGCGCCTCCGGCCGATTTTGTCACCACCGGGCATGGGCATGTAGGCTTTTCCGAAACGTGCTAGCAATGGACCGATAATCATCACGCTGCCACGGAGTTGCGCGGCTTCCCTGCCAAAATCGCCCGATTCGAAATAACCGAAGTCGATGTTGCGGGCTTCGATGCTCACCTCGTGCGGCGATGTCCTATTGACGATAGCTCCCATGTTTTTGATCAAGTCCAGCAGCTTGTTGATGTCGCGGATGTCGGGCAGGTTGGTGATGCACACTTTCTCTTCGGTGAGCAGCGCGGCACAGATAATCTGCATGGCTTCGTTCTTGGCGCCTTGCGGAAAGATTTCGCCCGATAGCCCACAGCCTCCTTGTATTTTGAATGATCCCATTAGATGATGACAATAGCGTTAGACAATAGAAACGTATCAGGAAATTATTTCTCCTGCTGCAGGTTGCGCTTTTTGTAGCTCGGATGGTTCGGGTTGTTCATATTGGCCTTGACATTCGGCATTTTTTTCTTCTTTTTCTTGGGCAGTGCCGGTTTGGCTTTGGGCGGGGTGGGACCTCTGCCTTGTATCTCACCGATTGTAATCAGGCGCGTGTCGTCGGGAAGGGTCAGCTTTCCGTTGGAGATAGAATGCAGGTCTTCAATGATGACCAAGTCGTTGATGACGTTGCGGTTCCATTCCACGTAGTCGCGTTTCATCTGATTGGCAACAGAAAGGGCAACGGCATTGCGCACCTCCTCGTCTTCGATTTCCGATGCGGCTTTGATCATTTTCACCACATATTGCCCGTAATGTCCGAAACGAATGTTATTATTCTGATAGTCAACATGTCGTGGTCTTGATATTTGTCCTTCCACGGTGGGGACTTCATACGGACTGTCAACGTCGAGTTTGAAGTCGGAGATGATGTGCATGTGGTCCCAGAGCTTGTGTTTGTAATCGCTCGATTCGGTGACTTGAGGGTTCATCTGCTCCATAACGGAAACAATGAAATCGGCGGTTTCCGTCCGCTTGGCGCGATCGGGAATCTCGGTTAAATGCTGAATCATTTCCTGGATGTTGCGTCCGTATTCTGAAATGATGATTTTTTTCTTCTCTGTGTTATAGCTTAATCCAATTTTGTCCATAGTGATAAAATGGCTGTTTCAGGTTGCGAAAATACGAATAAATTTGGAAATAGAGTAATAATCTTAGTAGTTCAGACCATGTTCGGCATTGCATTAATGGTTGAAACATAGAGGAATCGGCAGCCTTTGTGCTTCTTGTCATTCTTCATAAATAATTTTTAGCCGGGCAAAACGCAACATGAGCTGTTTGGTGCCCACGCCGTCGAATGCGACACAGGCTTTCTTATTGGCACCCGTTCCTTCGATGGTGATGACGGTGCCTTTGCCGAAATTAAGATGCTGTACCCTCATGCCCTCGTGGAGCAGTGCCGGATCGGAGGCTTCAAAAGCTGAAGCCGGTTGGGTGCCATTCGACGGGTAGTGTGTGGGTGTGGAACGGCTTGTCGTGCTGATGGGCTTGAAACCGTGCTGTGGCTTCTCAGGCATAGTGCTTCTTGGAGTGACGCCGCGAAACGATACTTTTTTCGTGTGTTCGATGAGGGAGATGTCGATTTCATCGATGAAACGCGAAGGCTCGCATCGCATGAGGTCGCCGTAGCGGTAGCGCAATTCGGCATAGCTCAGCGTGAGTTTGACCATGGCGCGGGTGACGGCCACGTAGAACAAACGGCGTTCTTCTTCCAACTCCGCACGTGTGTTGAGCGAAAGGGTGCCGGGAAACAGGTTCTCTTCCAAACCGACGACATAGACGTAGGGAAATTCCAAGCCCTTGGCCGAGTGTATGGTCATCAGGCTGACACAGTCCTCGTCGCCGTCTTTCCGTTTCATCTCGTTGTCGGTGAGCAAGGCGACGTCTTCCATGAATTTCACGAGATCGACACGGGCAGCTTCTCCGGTGTTTTCGTCCACCTGACGATCGCTGAACTCCGAGATGGCATTCAGCAACTCCTCGATGTTTTCAACACGCGAGATGCCTTCGGGGCTGTCGTCTTCTTTCAAAACCTTGACCAATCCGATGGCATTGCTGATGTGTTTGGCCAGTTCGAAGGCGTTCATCTTGGCTTGCAGGCTTTGAAAGCTTTTGATCATCGCAACGAAGTCCCGGACCTTGTTCACGGTGCCCATGTTGAAGTCGCGTGGAAGGTTGTCGTTGGAGAGACACTGCCAGATGCTGCTGCGGCAGTCGTCGGCATGTGCCATGATGCGTTCGATGCTGGTCTTTCCAATGCCACGGGCCGGGTAGTTGATGATGCGCAGCAGCGCCTGTTCGTCTTCGGGGTTGATGACAACGCGGAAATAGGCCAGCAGATCTTTCACTTCCTTGCGGTCGTAAAACGAGAGACCTCCGTATATTTTATAGGGGATGTTCTGTTTGCGAAGCGCATCCTCCATGGAGCGGGACTGTGCGTTGGTGCGGTAGAGAATGGCGAAGTCGCTGTTGTTGAGCTGGCGCGACATCTTGTAGCCGAAAATGGAATGCGCCACCAATACGCCTTCTTCCGTGTCGCTAGTAGCATGTAGGATGCTGATCGGTTCGCCTCTTTCCTTGTCGCTCCACACTTTTTTCTTGATCTGATCCTTGTTGTGGGCGATGATGACATTCGAGGCGTTGACGATGGTTTGCGTAGAACGGTAGTTCTGTTCCAAACGGATGAGCTTGTAGTCGGGATAATCGTTGCGGAAGTTCAGAATGTTCTGAATGTTGGCGCCACGGAATGCGTAAATGCTCTGTGCGTCGTCGCCCACCACGCAAATGTTCTCGTTAAGGGCGGCGATGCGTTTCACGATAAGGTATTGCGCGAAGTTGGTGTCTTGGTACTCGTCAACGAGAATGTACCTGAAGTGGTTCTGATACTTGTACAATACATCGGGGTTATCGCGCAGCAACACGTTGGTGTAATAGAGAATGTCGTCGAAGTCCATGGCGTTGGACCGGTGCAGGCGTTCGTTATACACCTTGAAGATTTGCCCGATGAGGGGTTTGCTCGACTTCATGTCCGTCTCCTGTATCTCGGCATCTTCCAGATACTCTTCCGGAGAATAGAGGCTCGACTTGGCCGCCGAGATGCGCGACAGCACCATTTTGGCGGGATATGCCTTTGTGTCAAGCTCCTTGTCTTTGAGAATCTGGTTGATGAGCGCTTTCGAGTCGTCGGTGTCGTAAATGGTGAAATTTGATGTGAAGCCGATACGTTGCGCTTCAATACGCAGAATGCGGGCAAAGATGGAGTGGAAGGTGCCCATCCAGACATTGCGGGCTTCGTTGGGATCGACCAATTTCATGATGCGTTCTTTCATCTCACGGGCAGCCTTGTTGGTAAAAGTCAGTGCCATGATGGAAAACGGGTCGATGCCCATGCTGATCATGTAGGCGATGCGGTAGGTGAGGGCACGGGTCTTCCCCGATCCGGCGCCGGCAATCACCATAACAGGGCCTTCTATTGTCGTAACAGCCTCACGCTGTGGGGTGTTCAAGTCGTTCAAAAGATTGTTCATCGCATTGTGGTTTCAGGGGCAAAGGTAGTGCTTTTTTTGTGATAAATGCAGCCGTTTTTCCGCCGCATTTCCAAGGGGAAGAAGGGGTCCCAATTCATGAAAACAGGAAAAACGGAAGCAATGGCCCAACGACCTGTTTTGCTTCCGTTTTTCCTGAAATAAATACACCGGAATACATGAAAAGCCGTTTCATAGAAAAGCGGCTTTTCAAATCCCTTTAAGGCTTTAGGGGTGCCGGTGCTTGGTACACACGGGCGCCGAGTTCTTTGTCGATAAGCATCATGCCTGCATTATTTCCATTGGCCATCTTGCATTGGAAAATAAGGTCGCGGGCATTCTGTTCTTCTTCCACTTGTTCGTCAACAAACCAAGCGAGGAAGTTCTGCGAGGCGTAGTCGTTGTCCTTGGCGGCGATGTCGCACAAGTTGTTGATCATTTTCGTCACGCCTTGTTCGTGTTTCAACGTGTCTTCAAAGGTGGAAAGTACGTCTTTCCATTCTGTAGTGACTTTGGCGATGGGGGCAAGCGTTACTTTTTCGTTCTGCGCGTGCAGGTAGTTGATCATGATGGCGGCATGGGCCTGTTCCTCAAGAAACTGCACCTTGAACCAGTGCGCAATGCCCTTGAACCCTTTGTTGAAAGTGTCCATCGACATGCTGAGATAAAGGTATGCCGACCACATTTCGGCATTGATTTGTTTGTTGATGGCTTCCGCCAGTTTCTTGCTAATCATGGCATTGTGATTTTATTTGTTTTCGAAGTACCTCTTGTACAGACCTTGGAAGCCTTTGCCGTGACGGGCTTCATCCTTGGCCATTTCGTGCACGGTGTCGTGGATGGCGTCGAGGTTGCGTTCCTTGGCGATACGTGCTATGCGCATCTTGTCTTCGCAGGCGCCGCATTCGGCCACCATGCGTTTCTGAAGATTGGTCTTGGTGTCCCAAACCACATCGCCGATCAGTTCGGCGAATCTGGCACAGTGGTCGGCTTCTTCAAAGGCGTAGCGCCTGAATGCTTCGGCAATTTCAGGATAGCCTTCGCGGTCGGCTTGACGGCTCATGGCGATGTACATGCCTACCTCGGTGGCTTCGCCCATGAAATGCGCATTCAGGTCTTTTAGCATGTCATCTCCAGTACCTTTGGCAATACCCACAACGTGTTCGGTGACAAAGTTCAGCTCGGCAGTTTCGTCAACTACTTTCCATTCTACAATCTGTTTGCACTGGGGGCAGCGTTCAGGAGCTTCTTCTCCTTCGAATACGAATCCACATACGGGACAAATAAATTTTTTCTTCATGATGAATTTGATTTTTGTTTGTTAGTCGATAATTGTCTTGATGTTTGATGTGTGCAAAGATAGAGAAACTTTTTTGAACAAAACACAAACAAACAATCGATTGTTTCGATAGGCAGATAGAGAAGACCTATCGGCTTGCATGGTGGAAAAAGAAAGATGGAGATGGCTGTTTTTCAAATTGTTATGGGGTTATCGTCGGATAATGGAGGCGGGTGCCCGGCTTTTCTGCGATGATGGAGAGGAAATAAAAGGCAGAGCCTTTGACGCGACACGTCAAAGGCTCTGATTGAAACGGAAATAATTTCCGCGAATGGCAGTGATTACCGGATGACTGACATGCGGTGCACGCTTTCTCCATGTTCGGAGCGGATGCTTACCATGTAGATGCCTGATTCAAGGTTGGAGGTGCTGATGGCGGCATTATTGGAATCGCATTCGACGGAAAGGACCATCTGTCCCAGCATGTTGTACACCTTGACCTGTTCCAAGCCTTTGGCTTCAACGGTGAATTTTTCATTGGCGGGGTTCGGGAACAGACGGACATTGTCTATGTTCTCTTCGACACCTGTCGGGGAATAATACACGTGAATGTAGAACTGGTTTGGATCATAAATCCAGTTGGCGGGAGCGGTAGTGCAGTCTGTCGCTTGATAATATGCGTGAATCTTGTAATAGTAGTTGCCTTCCGTCAGGTTGGAGTTGTCGGTATAGGAAGTGGCGGTGGCGCCTAACAATTTGATGCGTTCGTATTCACCACCTTCAGCCTTGCGATAGAGGAAATACCCCGAAAGGCCTTCCGAAGGTTCGGGTTTTTCCCATTTCAGCTTGGTTTTGAAAAGAGATCCTGTCTTTTCATAATCAAGGTTTTTGGGCGGGTTGCATCCTTCACCTGCTGTGGCGCAGGAAACGAGAGAAGGTTCGGATTCTCCGCTTTCACACAATGCGGCAACCTGATAGCAATAGCCTCCCACAGTAACATTTTCGTCAACAAAAGAGGTTCCCGAAGGGATCAGCCGATAGAGGCGCTCGTTGCGGTAAACGTTGTATCCGTATCCGACATTTGCAGGACCCTCCCATGAAACAATGATGTTGTTCCCGTTGTTGGGATCGGCAGTAGCGTGCAGGTTGCCAGGGGCTGCGCAGCTGCCGGTATTGCCGCATGAGTTGTTCGTTGTGAAGAAAACGCCCGAAGCAAGCTCTGACGATGAACCGGAGAAGGAATACACCGTGTTGTTGTCCACGTCTTTAATCATAAAGGTCATATTGTCAATGGTGGCTTCAGGAGCCTCCCAGGCGAAGGAGAGCTTGCCCAAGGGCATGGCGATGTTGGCCGATGCAGGTGATGAGTTCGTTGTGGTGGCTTCGGCAACCATTTTAGCGGCTGCATCGTAAACTTTGATTTTCCCGCCTCTCCATCCTTGGAATGATGTGGTGGTCATGATGATTTTCCAATCACAACGGGGACCGAATTTGATTTTTTCCACCCTGGCGCTCTTGCCGCGATTGTTATTGCAAACAGCATAAACAGCATAATTATAAGAGGTGTAGCATGGCACGCTGTTATCTTGATAAGTCATGGCAGCACCAGGTGTTGGGTTTTCAAGGGATGCAATTTGCTGACCGTCTCTGGTGATGACAATTTTATCGATAGCGCTCAAGGTGCCGTTGCTTAAGGTTTTGGAAGGATTTGTCCATGAAATTCCTGCCGATAGCGCCGTTTCACTCGTGGGAGTTACTGTTAGGCTCGTGGGTTCTTTGGGAGTGTTGGCATAGACTTCGTCAGGAACAAAGTTGAAGATGGCGGCTGAAGATCTGGCATAGTCCATGCCGTCAACAGTGAAATATCCGTCGCCGCTTCCGCTCCAACCCCAGTTGAAGTAGAACAGGTCGTTGTCATCGTAGCCGTCGCACACAAAGGCATGGCAGCCATCATCAGGTCCGGTGCCGTTAGTGCATCCTGAGTAATACAATGGCCAACCCATGTCGAAAGATTCTTTCAGCATGTTTTGCCAGACTTCAAGTTGGTAAGAATCTCTGTTGCGGAGCACGGCATTGGGCGCGTAGAAAAAGTGAGAGGCGATGGCGTCAGGTACGTCAAAAGAATGGGCACCGCTGCCATTGGCACTATAATTCATGTCCACAGCCATGCCGCAATGGTACATCAGCGTGGCGATGGCGTCGATTTGCGCTTGGGGAGAGCCGCTATGGATAGAATTGGGCATATTGGCCCAGTCGTATGTGGTCGCACCAAAATTGATGGTCTGTCCGATATGCGTGTGTGTGCCTTGTCCTTGGGTGGGATGATCCCAGTATTTCATGACTTGTGACATGGCAGTAGCCACACAGCCGGCATATACATGACCTCCGGGACCGCTTGGAGCGGTCGGGCAATAGAAGTTGTAAGGATAGTTTTGGTTCCATTTGGTCTGGCACAGGTGGTCAACACCCCTATTTCTGTTTTCAGGACGCACCTTTCCGAAATCTGTGACGGACTTCCATTCGGCAACAATATCAGGCGTGGCTTGTCCGTCCATCACGACTTTGATTTTGTTTTCAATCATGTTCAGGTAATAGGCAAGTTCGGGAGACAGGTTGTTCACATCCAGAGTGCCTTCGTCAGAATAACCAATGATGGGATGGTAGCTGTCAACCGCAGAAACAATCACAAAGCCTTCGTTTCCTACATTGTAAATGTAATAAAGGTTGGAACCTCTTTCAGAAGTGGCTGTGTGCACCAAGCTAAGAGGAGATCCCTGCCTTTGCTGGTCAAAATTGGCTTGGACGAATTTCTCTCCAAACGATTGAGCTAACCGGTTGTCAATTGGGCCGGCAATGGCCATGTTGACACCTATCACAAATGCCAACAGCGATAATAAATACTTTTTCATTTTGATGTGTTTAGTTTTCTTTGAAAATTGGTCGGCAAATATAGTATTATTCTTTCCACTCTTGGTTGGAATCCTCTCGTTTTCATAAAAAAAAGATGGCCGTGATAGATCATCTTTTTGCCGTTCGATAGACGTCAGGTCAATATTTCTGCCTGTTTTCGCACCTTTTAATATTAATGGACGATGGCAATGCGTCGGTTGGTGATGTTTTTTGTGGTCTCGACTTGAACGATATAGAGACCGGCATCAAAAGCGGATGTGTTTAGGGTTGTGGTATCCGAGGTGCATATCACATGGTGCAACATTTCTCTCATGAGATTGTAAACTCGAATCTGTTGCAAGCCTTCGGCATGAACGGAGAGGGTATGGTCGGCGGGATTGGGAAATACTTGTGCAGAATTGTCGTTGTCCGAGTTTTTGTACTCATCAATGGCATCCGCACAATCAAGGGCGTAGGAGAATAAATGACCGCTTGTCAACGAATCGGGCGAACTGAAAATCTCTCCATGGTCGGAGTTGTAAATGGTAAATGAAATTTCGTTATCGAATACACCTTTTCCCCAGCCTTTGTTCCAGAAAAAGTCGAGGTCGCCTTTCAGCATGGGAAGCATAAGGGTGTCGTGTGCGCCATCTTCAAGGGTCACCACCCCGATTCTTGCTCCATCTTTGAGGATGGAGATGCTTCCGCCGTACCATCCGTTTTCGCCGGAGTCATGCATTTCGATGAAGAGGTTGCATTTGGTTCCTAACAGCACCGATTCATGAACGGGGATACCGTTTCCGGTGCCATTGACCGCATACACTGCATATTCGTACTTGCCTTCCGACAAGGTGGCAGGGTCGGTGAATTGTACAGGTTCCGAAGGAGTCATGTTGCCCAATTTGGCGATGACGTGAAAGTCCCTGAGGATGACGATGCTGTCCATTGCCGTCAGCGAATCGCCTTGGTAGTTGACGGCAGGGTTGGTCCACGAAAGCGTCACGCCGTTATGGGTTTCATTTTCAGTAATTTGCAGCCCGCTGATTTTGCCGGGGCGTGAAAAATAGTCGCCGTCGGGATAGCAGTTGAAAACCGCTTCGCACCAGGTGTTGAACGCATAATTACCCACGTTGAGCGCGCCGATGGCAAAAAAGCCGTTGTCGCGCCGTCCCAGCCCCAGTTGAAATGGAAAAGGTCGTTTTCGTCGTAACCGTCGCACACAAAGGAATGACCGCCCGCCATGCCGTCGTCGTAGCCGCCATATACCATGGGATGACGCAAATCAAGTTCCTGTTTCAGCTTTTCAATCCATTCCGCATTGCTGCCGTCATCCTGGTACTCCATTTTAATGTCTTGGCTGTATCCAAAGAAAGTGGAAAGTGCGGGAGGAACGAGTTCTGAATTGGCACCGCTGCCCTTGGGGCCATAGGACATGCGGACGGCAACGCCTCAGTGGTGCTGGAGCTGTGCGATGTAAAAGACTTCTTCGTCCGTGCTGGTCGAATCCAAGAATCGCGGCGTTTTCTCGAAGTTGTAGTAGGTTTCGCCGAAATTTGCCGTTTGCTCGGGATAGGAGGGATACCCCCAACTGCTTGGCGTGTAGGAATACGACCCCGTTCCCCTGACGGGGTGGTTCCAGAATTTCATCACCTGCGCCATCGATGCCGCCACACAGCCGGAATAGACATGCCCGTTAGGACCGTCGGCATCTTCCGGACACAAGTCATTATAGTAGGTGTTTTGATTCCAAGTGGTTTCAAGCAAGGGCGGCACACCTGCGCCATCGCGCCGGTCGCTGATTCTTCCTTCGGCGGCAATTCTTTCCCATTCGTTCACTATGTCGGGTGTGGCTTCGATGCGATGCTCCCTGACATACTGAATCTCATCGCAATAGGATCTCATCATGAAATCTAAACCATCCGCAATGTCGGTAGCAATGAACGCACCCTCGTCGGAATAACCCAAAATGGGTTTCACACAGTCTTCGCCGGAAACAACGACAAAGCCGCGGTTGCTCAGATTAAAAACGTACAGACAAGGAGTGTCGCTATCCGTCTTTATGGAGTAGGCCAATCGGACTTCCTCACGCTGTATGTCCTTGAAGTGCATGGTGTTTTTTGCGAAGTTCATCCCCAATTGTTTGGCGCTTTCAATGCCGACCGGATGGGCGAAAAGCATTGGCAAACACGCCATCAGTAAAAAACAAAGTAATCCTTTTTTCATTTTTCAAATTAGGTTTATCAAATAGGAATGCAAAAATACAAAAACGGACGAGGTGCACTTGTGATCTCGGATTTATTTTTCGCCCCTCACTGATGTGTTTTATAAAACATTAGATATCAAATTTTATCATGGAATAACAAAGCTTAGCATCAGTTGACGGTACATCATGTACTTTCATCGGGACGTGTTTTTTTATCTTGCGACCGTGCAGAGGTACTTACATTATGAAAAATTGTACATTTGCAATCTGTTTTATCCATGACAATACGCCATTAATATGATAAATAGAAGATTTTTACGGATAAAGGTATTGCAAGCCATCTATGCCTATAAACAGTCGGAACAGAGCAGTGTGGCCGACGCCCAACGCAAGCTGATGAACAGCATTGACGCCTTGTATGAACTTTTTATTCGTCAGATGTCACTGTTGGTAGAGGTGAAGCGGTTCGCCGAGCAGCGCATTGAGGAGAACCGGCATAAAAACTTTCCGACGGAGGAAGATCTGAACCCGAATGTCAAATTTGTCAGCAACCGTGTGATCAACGCGATTGAAAACAATAAAAGTTTCGAGCGTTTGGAGGAAAAATACAAAATCAATTGGGCGCAAGATCGCGACGATTTTGTAAGAAGGTGCTATAATAAAATTCGGGAATATCCTGAATATGAGGATTATATGAATAGCACGAAGTCGAGTTTTGAGGAGGATAAGAAATTGTTGCTCGATATCATCGACAACCATTTGCCCGATGATGATAACTTGTTCGACTTTTTCTCCGACGGGAATCTGTTCTTTAACAGCGATTACCAGTTGGCACTGTTTCTGTTGTGGAAATTTATCAACGAACTCACGGCCAAGTTTGACGAAAACAGTCCGATTCCCCCTGCTTTCAAGACTTCCCAATACGATGATGAGGACGACAAGCATTTTGTAGCCAAGCTCTTGGAAAAGACCTTGCTCCGTGCCGAGGAATACCGCGTGCTTGTTTCCGACAATATTTCAAATTGGGATTACGACCGTATCGCGTTGATGGATAAGCTGTTGATTTTTATGGCGTTGACGGAGTTTACCGAGTTTCATGAGATTCCGGTAAAGGTGACCATCAACGAGTACATAGAGTTGTCGAAAAACTACAGTACTTCCGAGAGCCGTCGTTTCATCAACGGTCTGCTCGATAAATTGGTGGTGCGGCTGAAAGAACAGAACAAGCTCGTCAAAACCGGCTTGGGGCTGGTGGACAATTGACCTTATGCAATGCCGCGCCGGATTTTAGGTGTGGAATTTGATATCGCACGGTCGGTCATGGTGATAATAAAAAGCGAAAATCGGCGTTATGCCACATATAAATATTCCAAAAATGAAGCATCTACATACTATCGTCATTTTGTTACTTTCGTTGGTGACATTTGCCGTGCAGGCGCAGGAAAACAAGGGCACCTATAGGTTCCTTTACGCCACCAACTCGGCGCGTGTGGCTGCCTTGGGAGGCTTGCCGCTTCCTTTTTTCGATTCCGACGTGCAGATTGCAGGCTTCAATCCCGCCTCCATCAATCCCGAGATGAACAACCGCCTGTCGCTTTCGTATGTGGATAACTTGGGTGATATTAATTTCGCCACGGTCCAGTATGGTCGTGACTTTGATAAAGTCGGTAGTTTTGTCGGGTCGGTGCAGTTTCACAACTACGGCAAGTTCGCCTATACCTCGGAAGGCGGCCTCGTGGAAGGCGGCGACTTCACTTGTTCCGACTATTCCGTCACTATTGGATGGGGTAGGGCGTTGACAGACCATTGGAATATCGGAGCCAATCTGAAATATGCGGGTCTGCAATATGAAAAATATGCCGCCGGTGCTGTGGCTGTTGACGTGGCGGGCATGTACCGGACCGAATCCGGCTGGATTTTCTCGCTGACGGCACGCAATGCCGGTATGCAGCTTTTTAATAATATCGACAACCACGAATCGCGCTGGCTGCCTTTTGAAATGGATCTGGGGGCTTCGAAGAAACTCGACCATCTCCCGCTGACCATAGCAATCTATTATGATGATATTCAGCGTTGGAACCAACTTCATGAGGATGTCTTGAACCTGCATGGGATTTATAACGATCCAGTAACGGGAGAGATTAAAAAAGAGAGCAATTTCAAGCATTTTGCCAAGAATCTGGCCTGTCATTTGGTGGTGGGCGGAGAACTGGCCATCGGCAAGAACCTGTATCTCAGAGCAGCCTACAACTATGGTCGTCGCCAAGAAATGGATATCCCCGGTATCCACACCCTTGTCGGCTTTTCGGGCGGCTTTGGGGTGAAAATCAAGAATTTTAGAATTGATTATTCGCGTTCGCGCATGAATATTGTCAAATCGCCCAACTATATTACAGTTTCGGTGGATTTGGACGGCTTTTAACCCCGGTTTTTTCCCCGCTGAAACAGTCAATCTCATTCGACATGTACCTTCATGAACTCAAACTTACGAACTTTAAGAACTGCGAGTCTGCCGAACTTGTTTTTTCGGAGAAGGTGAATTGTTTTGTGGGCTTGAACGGTGCGGGCAAGACCAACATCTTGGATGCCATCTATTATCTTTCGTTTTGCAAGAGCTTTTTTAATGCCTCGGATAAGCTGAATATCAGGCACGGGCAGGATTTTTTCAGCATACACGGTCGCTATGTTCACGATGACAAGGAGGATGTGCAGGTGGCGTGCATTCAGAAATGCGATGCCAAGAAATCGTTCCGTTTCAATAAGAAGGAATACAACCGGCTTTCGGAACATATCGGGAAGTTTCCCTTGGTGATGATTTCGCCATACGACCGCGACCTCATCAATGGCGGAAGCGAGTTGCGCCGTAAATTCATTGATGGCGTGATTTCGCAGTTTGACCCGATGTATCTGAACGCCCTCATGAAATACAACCGCGCCCTCGTGCAGCGCAACATGCAGCTTCGGCAATTTGCGGAACGCCGTGCCTTTGACCGTGAACTGCTGCGTTTGTGGGACGAGCAGCTGGCGGTGAGCGGAGAAGAAATACATGCTAAGAGGCACCTGTTTCTCAACGACTTCCTGCCAATTTTCCAACATCACTACGAAATGGTGTCGGGAGGGCACGAAAGGGTGGCAATGGAGTATCTTTCAAAATTAGATCGCAAACCGTTGCGCGAGTTGTTAGAAGAGAACCTGCAGCAAGATTCGGCGACTTCCTACACCAATGTCGGCATACATAGAGACGATTTGGAATTTGCGCTGAACGGATTTACGCTGAAACGTTGCGGATCGCAGGGACAGCAGAAGTCGTTTGTGGTCGCTATACGGCTGGCGCAGTTCGAGTATAACTATCAGAAAATCGGCTATAAACCCATATTATTGCTCGATGATATTTTTGATAAATTGGACGATCAGCGTGTGACGCAATTGGTGCGATTGGTCGGGGACGATCATTTCGGGCAGGTGTTCATCACCGACACGCAGCGGCAGCGTGTTGAACGCTTGTTCGATGATACGAATATCCAGCACAAGCTGTTCGAGGTGAACGCGGGCATGGTAATGGCAATCGAGTGATGGGAGAGGAGGACTTTGTGCTGATGCTAACTCATTGTAAATCATTTCTATTGTCGATTCGGTAATGTACTAATGGAGAACTTGGCATGAACGATTCAAATACCCAGCATTTAAGCGATTTGATCAAGATGTTTTATGAGCGGAAAAAAGGTCCTGACTATCAATACGAAGTTCGTGTTGTGCAGTCATGGGAAAAGGTTGTCGGCAAGTTCATAGCTTCGCATACCACCGACATTTTTATCCGTAACGGCATTTTGCACGTGCGCATCGATAGCGATGCCTTGCGTAATGAATTGAGCTATTCAAAAAGTGTGTTGATGGCCAATCTGAATCAGTGTGTCGGGCGCGAAATCCTGAAGGAAATTATTTTTACCTAATGGCATTCCCGTTAAACAGCCTCATGTTCCGTTTATCTTTTGCACAGCTTCTTGAAGTCGCAGTTGCGGCAGGGCTTTTCGTTTTCGCATTGTACAAAAGGCTTTTTTTCGTCAAGCATTTCCGCAAAAAGTTCGGTCAACCATTGTTCCATGGTGGAAATGAAAGCAGATGTTAGCGGCTCGTGTTCCACACGGAGCTGAAACAGTATTTTATTGTATCGCAGCCCGAAGATGGCGGCATCGATGTCGTCGGGACGGATGCCGGGGTGCTCTTGCAGGTACATGTACTTGTACAGGAGCAGTTGCAAGGCTTTCTCAGGGATGTCGCAGATGTCTGTGGGGGTTCCTCCAGTTGCGGTTTGCCTTACTTTCACATCGTCATCCGCAACACGTCCTGTCTTGTAGTCGATGATACGGATTTTTCCTTGCGTGCGGTCGATGCGGTCGGCATAACCCATGATTTTGCACGTTGTGCCGTTGACCACTAAGGTGGCGGATAAGGGCTGTTCCAATTGAAGTATTTCTATCGGATTGACCGTTTCTTTTTTCTCGTATTCGATGAAAGCCGTGATGATTTCATCCATGATGACGCGGTTCAGGTAATTGTAGCCGATGTCGGGCAGTCCGGCGGGCAACTCCCTTTGCACGGCCTCGTCAAAACAACGCTGCCATGATGGCTCAATGGCTTTGCAAAACAGTTCGGTGCCGATAAGTTGTGTCGTGTTGCCTTGGGGAAGATAGTCGCTAAACATGCGTTCCAGTGTGCTATGGACGATAGTGCCGGTTACATTGCTTTGGAGGTCTTCTTCCATGCTGTTGTCCTCGATTCTGGCAATGTATTTAAGGTAGAATTTCAAGGGACAACTGATATAGGTGGACAATGAAGTGGGAGCAAGCCCACTGGCACTATCCATCTTGGCTTTGAGGGCTTCCATGACGGCAGGGCTTTTCTCGGCGTTAAGCGGATGGGTCTCGGTTTTGTCGCCTTTGCCATTCGGGAAGTTGTATTCTTCAAGCATTATCCTCTTGTTGTGCGGCAGGAGTTCGTGTTTCATTTGCAGGATGAAACGGCTTGCCTCGCCGCCTGACGAAGTGTCTGCCGAATTATAGTAAAGGTAGATATCGTTACTACTTTGCAACAAATGGTAGAAGTGGTAGGCAAACACGGCTTGTTTTTCCTGATAGCCGGGCAGTTGGTTCTCTCTCTTGATGTAGTTCGGGATGAAACTGTTTTGTGGCTTTTCAGCAGGTATGACACCTTCGTTGACACTTAGAACATGCAGGGTGTCGAAATCGAGGTTGCGGGTTTCGAGAATGCCCATGATCTGCAGGCCGTCGGTCGTGCTGCTGCTCAGCTTGATGTGGGAACCGCGGCTGACCAATTGGTACAACACCTCGATACTTTCAATGTCCTGAACAAAGTGCTCGTGCCTGCTTGCAATGGCAGCCAAGCGGTTGACAATCTGTCCCGTTTCGCTGACCTGATTCAACAGAAATAGCATTTTGTTGTTGTCGGGAAGGCTTTGCAACTTTTGTGCGATAAACTGCATCAAACGACTTAATGAGGCGAGTATGTCGGTAGGACAGGTGGCGTCAGAGGCTTCTATGAGCAGTCTGATAAAATCGGCAATGGCGGGAACGGATTGCAGTTCCTGTAGCGCATTGTCGCCGAATAGATAAATGCCGTTTTGTTGTGCCGTGTTGCGCCATTTGTTGTATCTGCTCAGTTCGCCGGGTGTGAAAAGGATGCGGGCGATTTCCAAATCCATGATACTGTAAATGGGCCATACATACCAGCCTTCGATGGTCTTGTCTCCATCGTTTTTTCGAACGATTTTCTTGTTGCTGCGCAATTTGAAAAATGCCGTGACGAGATGGCTGAGGGCGGCTTGTTGCAAAGGATACCCCATTGACACCATAAGGCTTTGATACGATTCTTCGTCGGGGATGGCGTTCAGCACGGGAATGAGCAGGTTTTCATCGGCAAGGACGACGGCGCATTGCTTGGATGGGGCGCCGGCCAAAAGGTTTTGCAAGGCCTTGACCTGAAGCGTGTTGCCGTTGGTGCTGATCAGCCGGATGTGTTTCTCTTCGGTGAGTAGCTTGTCTTGAAAGCCTTGTTTGAACCAGTCGGGATGATTCTTTTGGTAGCGTCGGGCGAATAGCCCCGCTTCGTTGTGTTCGTCTTCGACATAATAGCAGTCAAAATCGAATAAAACCTCTGCGCAGCCGTTTTTGACCATTTTGTCGATGAGGGCTTCCTCGGTGGCGGTCAGTGCGTTGAATCCTGCAAAGAGGACTTTTCGTCCTTTCAGACGGCTGATGAGCGTGGCATCGTCCAAATGGGCAAGGTGTCGGGTGATCATGCCGTAATAGCCTTTTTCCATGCCGGTCAGTCTTTCTCTCAATGCATTATAATAATGAATCAGCGATGCGAAGAATTGCAGGTAATGCTGCTCTTTTTCGGTGGAATGCTCGTCCAAGTTCCAGATTTCGAGTTTTTTATGCGCTTCAACATAGGAAAAGACGTGTGCGGCATCGGCATTGTACTGGTCGATTTCGTCAAAGTCGCTTGCCATTTGTGCGGCTTGGCTTCCAAAAAGCAACAGGTCGCACTGTGTTTCGGGGTGGAGTTGGGCGTTGATGTCTATCAGTTCAAAAAGAACATCAATATTGTCGGCGATGTGCATTCCGCTCCATTGTTCCACGGCTTCCTGAATGGAAAGCATTTGTGGCAGCCAGATAGAGGTGTTGCAGTGTCGTTTAAATTCCGAACGCAGATAAAAAGCGGCGCGTTTGTTGGGAAATACGACGGTCAGCTCATCATGCTTCAAATCGTAATGCTCTTTGATGTGGTTGGCAATGCGCCCGATGAAAGTCGGTCTGTTCATTTCGGTAAGGTGTTAAGAAATGCAGAGGCATCCGTTAATTGTTCGGGTTTGCCGAGGTCGTACCAATAGTTGGGATGTATTTCCTTTGAGCGGATGACTTTCCGCTTGGCGAGGTCTAAATAAAGGTCGATGACACTAACAGGTCTCACTTGATAATGGGAAAACAAGTCGGGTTTAAAGAGGTGTATTCCGCTAAACGACAATTCGTTATACTCTTCAATGGCTTCGTTTGCCCATTTGAATCGGTTTTCCGCAGCATGTTTCCATCCGCACAGCAGTCCATCGCCGTTGAAGAGCAGCTTGCGTGTGCTGTTCCGTTGCTGGGTCAGAAGCCATGCGTCGTCGTTGGAATTTTGGAAAGATTTGGTCAAAGTGTGTAGCTCTACGTTGCTGAGGATGTCAACATTATGGATCAGCACGCAATCGGAATCTTTGAAAAAAGGTGCGGCTTTTACAATGCCGCCGCCTGTGTCTAACAGCAATGCGCTTTCATCGGAAATGACAATGTCGGCATCGAAAGGGTGCGTGGCGATGAAATCCACGATCTGACGGGCGAAATGATGGACGTTGATGACGATATGGTGAAATCCGTTCCGGATGAGATTCTCGATGACATGTTGCAACAAGGGTTTGTCATTCAGCATGACCAATGCCTTCGGACGGTTTTGGGTCAGGGTTTGGAGGCGCGTGCCTAATCCGGCTGCCAATATCATGGCGGTGTGTTTGTTATTCGCCATATTTCTCGTTGATTTTCTGTTCGATATGATGGAGCTTTAAGCAAATGTCGGGATGGTTTTTTTTCATCCATTCGTATAGGCTTTGGGCGAAAAACACCGAGCGGTGCTGTCCGCCGGTGCAGCCGAACGACACCATCAGGTTGCTGAAATGACGTTCTATGTAGTTGGTGATACTTTGTTCGACAACCGCTTTGCAATGGTCGAAAAAGACATGGGTCTGCGGCTTCTCGTTCATGAAGTCAATCACGGGCCAGTCGCGACCGTTCATGGTCTTGAAGCGTTCCTCGCGCCCCGGGTTGGGCAAGGCGCGGCAGTCGAACACAAAGCCGCCGCCATTGCCGCTGAAGTCGTCGGGATAGCCTTTGCGATACGAAAAGCTATTGATGGTGACGGTCAGTTTGTTCATGGGATGATGATTGTTCAAGTATCTGTCGTCCAATTTGTTAAGCTGTTCAATGACAGAAACGAGTTCGGGCAGGTCTTGCAGAGGGTGGCACTTGGCATGTTGCTCGATTTCCCGAAGGGCAAAGGGGATGCTTTCGATGAAATGCGCTTTTTTTTGAATCAGGCCTCTGAAACCGTAAGCGCCCAGCACTTGCATCAAGCGGAGATAGACAAAAGCGGGCAAATAGCGGTCGAACTGCAAAGTGTCAAGGTCAAGATGTTGTGCAACAATGCTTTTATAGTACTCGATGAGCTTGTTGCGAAGGTCTTGCGGCATTTGCGCTTTCACTTGATACAGCAGCGAAACCACATCGTATTGAAGCGGACCCTGCCGTCCGCCCTGAAAATCGATGTAGCGGGGGATGCCGTTGTCAATCATGATGTTGCGGGACTGGAAGTCGCGGTACATGAAAAACGAGTTGCGAGCTTCGAAGATAAAGTCTGTAAAATGCTCGAAATCAGTATCTAATCGAAGTTCGTTGAAGGTGATTTCGGCATGGGGCTTGACAAAATAGTATTTGAAATAGTTCAGATCGTCAAGGATGGACTTGCGGTCAAAACACGGGGTGGGGTAGGTCTTGGAGTAGTCAAGCCCTTCATGTCCGGAGATTTGAAAATCGGCCAAATCATGCAACACTTTTTTGTAAAGTTCGGTGACAGGTTCGTTCCATCCATCGGTAGAGAGGGTTCGTTGCACTTGGTTGAACAACGTGTCGTCGCCGAAGTCGTTCTGTAAATAGCAGGTGCGGTCGGTGTTGATGCCGAGCAACTGGGGCACATGGAACCCTTTGGATCCGAAATGGTGGCAAAGGTAGAGAAAAGCCTCGTTTTCCTCAGTATTGCTGTTGAAAGCGCCAATGATGCTGCCTTCTTCGGTGTGAATGCGGTAATAACGTCGCGCCGATCCGGACTCGGCGATGCGTTGAATGTGCTGTGGCTTCAAACCGTTTTTTTGAACCAGTTCGATGATATTGTTTTGGATGTCAACGTCTTGCATAATGATGTGGTTTCGTTTACAGGTACAAATTTACAAAGGTTTTTTGAAACCATGCAATGTAGGTTCATGCGTGCGGCTCGGATTGTCGATGTCGTGATTCGAGCGTTTGGTTTTTGAGAACACGAGGAATGGGGGCTTCTGATAAAATGCCAGCAAACGGGTTGTATTTTCAAAATAGCCGGTCGTTTCGACGGGGCAACCACAATCCGCGATTTTTTCATTATCTTTGCCCATTCAACACATTTATAGTCATGGCATTCTTTTATCGACATAAACCAAAGAAATTCAACTACATACCAAGGTATTACGACCCTGATAAGGAATCTTGGGAACAGAAAAAAGCAGCGCAGGGCATGGACACGAAGTTGAGTCACGAGGAACAACTGCGGCTTCAGATGCGTAAAAGATGGGGGCGGGCGAGCCAGGAGGAGACCAAGGCGGAACGCCGCCAAAAGACACTGCGTGCCTTTGTCCTGGTAGCCATTGTAGTGATCATGTTCTATTTCATTTTCTGTACACCCCTAATGACCAATTTAGTCAGTGGGCTGAAGGGAAAATGATGTATCGTTTACCATTTCGGAACATCTGAAAACCATGTCGTTGGATATTATCAAACTGCTTCCCGATTCCGTTGCCAACCAGATTGCTGCCGGCGAGGTGATTCAACGTCCGGCTTCGGCGGTCAAGGAATTGATGGAGAATGCCTTGGATGCAGGAGCCACGCATATCGACCTTATTGTCAAAGATGCGGGCAAGACTTTGATTACCGTTGTTGACAATGGCTGTGGCATGTCGGAAACCGATGCACGCCTATGCTTCGAGCGTCATGCGACCTCGAAAATCGCAAAAGCGGAAGATCTGTTTGCCATCCGCACCATGGGATTCCGCGGCGAGGCGTTGGCGAGTATAGCGGCCATTGCTCAGGTGGAGTTGAAAACACGTCGCAAGGAGGATGAAATAGGCACTTGTATCATCAACGAAGGTTCGGTGGTAAAGGAACAGATGCCGGCACCGGTTGCGGTGGGAACGACCATCACGGTCAAAAACTTGTTTTTCAACGTCCCGGCACGGCGTAACTTTCTGAAATCCAACAACTCGGAGATGCGCCATGTCGTGGAGGAGTTCATGCGGGTCACGCTGATGAACCCAGAAATCGCTTTTACGCTGAATAGCGACGGCAAGGAGTTGTATCATCTTTATGCGGGCAATCTCAAGCAGCGCATTATGGGTTTGTTTGGCAATGCCTACGACAGCAGACTGCTTCCCGTGCATCAGGAGACAGGCAAAGTGCGTATTGACGGGTTCATCGTCAAGGCGGAGTTTGCGCGAAAAAGCCGCGGCGAGCAGTATTTCTTTGTCAACCGCCGCTTTATCAAGCACGCGTACCTGCACCATGCCGTTGAAGATGCCTTTATGGAAATGATTCCCAAGGATAGTATCCCGGGTTATTTCCTGAATTTTGAAATCGATCCCGCAGATCTTGACATTAACATTCATCCGACCAAAACAGAGGTTAACTTCCTTGATGTCAAGTTGGTATATGCTATTCTTCACGCCGTAGTACGCAAGGCCATCGGACAGCACAACCTTTCGCCGTTGATTGATTTTGAAACAACGGAAACGCCTGAAATCGACTTTGGAGAGGTTGTGAAGTCCTCTCGTCCCATCGTACAGCCCAACGTGCCATTCGATGCGAGCTACAATCCCTTTGGGAACAAACCCCTATCGCCCAATCCGGCCTTCCGCCATGATCCTCCGCAGGAAAGGTCTTCCACGCAAGGCGATTGGCGGATTTTGTATGGCGATCGTGTCGATCAAACGGAAAATCAGGAGATTCTTTCTGAGACGGTCGGTCAAAAAGGCGATGCGCAGTTTATTCAACTCAACGCTTCGTATATCATCACCACCATGAAGTCGGGCATTTTGGTCATCGACCAGCAGCTTGCCCACCAGCGTGTGCTGTTCGAGCGCTTCCTGAATCAGATGGAAAACCAAACCATGCACGCCCAGCAGGAGTTGTTTCCGCAACATATCTCGCTGAATATCAACGAAGCCTCGCAACTCAAGGAAATGATGCCCGATTTGGAAAATCTCGGATTTCAACTTGAGATGGCGAATGCGACAACCTTTGTAATCAAAGGGACACCGGCGGATTCGGCAGGAATCGATGCGGTGGGATTAGTAGAAAAAATGTTGGAAAACTACAAGCAGCATCGCAGTGACCTGCAATTGGAAAGAAAGCTCCATCTTGCCCATACTATGGCCGTGCAATTGGCGGTGAAGCCGCAAACGAATCTGACAGATGTTGAAATGCAAAATATTGTTGATCAGTTGTTTGCGTGTAATATGCCCGATACGGATCCCGATGGTCGGAAAATATTCTTCATCGTGAGTGTGGATGAGATAAAGACACGGTTTTCGAAATGATAATCAATGAAATAAACGATAAAGAGAAATAATATCAAACTTAACTTTTTATGAGTCAACAATTTAGTCCTAACGGATTTTCCATACTGCCACCTGTCGTCAAAAACCTGCTGATTATCAACGCGCTGTTGTATCTTGGCATGGTGGCAGCCAGCCGCTTCAACATGGATTTGAATGACATTCTCGGACTGCATTTTTTCATGGCCAGCGATTTCAAGCCGTTTCAAATCATCACCTACATGTTTATGCATGGCAGCTTCGGTCATCTTTTCTTCAACATGTTCGCATTGTGGATGTTCGGCAATGTCTTGGAAAATGTATGGGGAGCAAAGCGTTTTCTGCTGTTTTACCTCATTTGCGGCATCGGCGCCGGGCTGACCCAAGAGTTGGTGCAGTACATTCAGTATTCGGTATCCTTGTCGCAGTATGACCGTGTCAATCTGGGCGATGCCATTGTGTCCATGTCGGAATACCTCAATATGATGACAACGGTGGGTGCCTCGGGTGCCGTTTACGGCATTCTGCTTGCCTTTGGCATGATGTTTCCTAATTCGCTGATATACTTGTATTTCGCTATTCCTATTAAAGCCAAGTGGTTTGTCATTGCTTATGCCGCCATTGAACTGTTTTCGGGTTTGGCCATGCCGGGCGATCATGTGGCGCATTTTGCCCATCTTGGAGGCATGTTGTTTGGTCTGATCCTCATTTTAGTCTGGAGAAAGAAAGGTGTTTACCAATGAATCCGATGTTTCATCAAGAAAGAAATAGGGGAGGCACGAGTGCCGGTGATGCGCTGAAATCTTTTTTCGCTCAAAAATCGGCGTTGAATGTGCTCCTGCTGATTAATGTGGCAGTGTGGCTGCTTGTGATGCTGGTAGGTTTGGTGAGCTGGCTGTGCAAGGCCGAAGGCGGTAATATTGTGGTGCGCTATCTCGCCGTCCCCTCAGCCTTGCCGATGTTGGGCATGAAACCTTGGACGGTGTTGAGCTATATGTTTCTGCACGAAGGCTTTTGGCATTTGTTTTTCAACATGTGGATGCTCTATTTTGGCGGAGTGGTTTTCAGGCAGTTTTTGTCGGAGAGGAAGTTGGTGTGGACCTATCTTTTAGGCGGTGTTTTCGGAGCGTTGTTTTTTGTCGGGGCATACAACCTGTTTCCTGTTTTTGAAGAAACAAAAAATTTCGCCATTGCGTTGGGAGCTTCGGCATCGGTGTTGTCGATATTGGTAGCTGCTGCCGCCTACAAACCTGATTATGAAGTGCATCTGTTTATTTTTGGGAGGGTGCGTTTCATGTGGATTGCCATCATCATGGTCGCCATTGATTTGCTGACGATGCAACAAGGCAATGCCGGCGGACATATTGCCCATATAGGAGGTGCTTTTTGGGGTGGTGTCTATGGCTTGTTGCTGCGTCATGGATTCGATATGTTGCTGGTATTCAAACGTCAAAGTAAGCTGCGTCCGACCCGTTTCAGAGTGGTGAAAGAGAAGAAAAAGCGCAAAGAGAAAAACACGCAGACACAACGTCCGGTTTCCGACGAGGAATACAACCGGAGAAAGGCGGAAACCGGACGTGATATGGATGCCATTCTCGATAAAATCGCCAAAAACGGTTATTCGGCTTTGACAAAGGAAGAGAAGGATTTCCTGTTTTCTAATAGTGGAAAGGGGCAATCGAATGGATAAGAAAAAGAAACGCGGATTGCTTGGCAAAATAATGGTTTTTGTCTTGACTCTCTTGGCGGTAGTCGCTCTTGTAGCCATGGTCTTGAGCGTGTTGAGCAGCTATCTTGACCCCGTTTGTTTTGTATGGGTGCCATTTTTCGGACTGGCCTTTTGGGGCATTTTCTTTTTCAACCTGTTGTTATTTGTATTGTTCCTGATTTTTTGGTCCAACAAAATTTGGATTACGGTGTTGGCACTGCTCATTGCCGTTCCGGGATTGGGGAATTCATATGCGATGGGTAAGACACGCACCCAAGGGTCGTTGCGGCTGATGAGTTATAATGTGCGAAATTTCAATCCGTTTGAAAAAAAACTGAAAGCCGATGCCTTTGCCAATCGGGTGGTGAAAGTGGTCAAAGCGCAAGACCCTGATGTGTTGTGCTGTCAGGAGTTTTCTGCGTTTTCAGGTGAACTCTCGCGCAGTGAATGTATCTCCAAGTTTGCCGAAATGACAGGAATGCCGCATTATTACTATCATAAGAAGAAAAACTACGGCGGTAATGTGCTGTTCTCCAAATATCCCATACGCACCATTCCCGAGGAGCATTCCTTGGGTGATGAAGCCATTTACGGTGTAGTGGCAGAGGTGGATGCTGCTGAAAAAGGATGTTTTTATGTGGCGGGAGTGCACCTTATCTCGAATCAGATAACGGATGATGAAATTGATTTTTTGACGGAATCGCCTAAAAACCAAACGGATACCATTGTTAACTTTGGGAAGTCCATCATTGTAAAACTAAAACGTGCCTTTACCAAACGCAGCGAACAGATGCATACGATTTTGAAAGATTTGTCGCAGGTGGATAAGCCTGTTATTGTGTGCGGCGACTTCAACGACACGCCTTTGTCCTTCATTTGTCGGCAGATGAAGACTTCTGGCTTCACAGATACCTTTTTGGCTACAGGAAAAGGCATAGGCACTACTTATGCCGGTAAACTGCCCCTGCTCCGAATCGATTATATTTGGGGCAACAAGCAGATACAGCCCGCTGTTTTCAAACGTGTTCGCAGCAAAGGCTCCGACCATTTTCCGGTGATTCTGGAATTTGATGTGGAAAGGTAAACGGTATCCTTTCGTCAATATAAGAGATTAAGCAACAGATTTGTCCATGGATTTTAAACTCGTATCGGATTTCCAGCCTACCGGCGACCAGCCCGAAGCCATCAAAGAGTTGGTGGACGGCTTGCGGCGTGGCGACCATGCGCAGACCTTACTTGGGGTCACAGGGTCGGGAAAGACTTTTACCGTGGCGAACGTGCTGGTGCAGTTGAAACGTCCCGCTTTGGTGCTGAGCCATAATAAGACCCTTGCCGCGCAGCTTTATGGCGAGTTCAAGCAGTTTTTTCCGGAGAACGCTGTCGAGTATTTCGTTTCCTATTACGACTATTATCAGCCGGAGGCTTTTATCCCGGCCACAAATACCTACATCGAGAAAGACCTGTCTATCAATACCGAAATCGACCGGTTGCGTTTAAGTGCCACCTCGTCGTTGTTGTCGGGGCGGCGTGATGTCATTGTCGTTTCATCGGTGTCTTGCCTGTACGGAATCGGCAATCCTGATGATTTCAGCAAAAACGTCATTTGCCTGTCACGGGGCGGCAAGACCAATCGTGATGATGTGACCAAAGCCTTGGTGAATGCGTTGTACAGCCGATCCGAAGTTGAGTTTGTCCAAGGCAAGTTCCGTATCAAAGGCGACACGCTGGATGTTTTTCCCGCAGAAGCGGATTTTGCCTACCGCATTATTTTCTGGGACGATGAGATTGAATCCATGGAGCGGTTTGATCCGGTTACGGGGCATCGCATCGAGGATCTGTCCGAACTGACCATTTTCCCAGCCAATATCTTCATCACTTCGCAAAGCAAGATGCAGGCGGCAATGCGTGAGATTCAGGATGATATGTTCAGGCAGACCGAGTATTTCAGGGAGATAGGGAAGGCGTTGGAAGCCAAACGCCTGGAAGACCGTGTCAATTACGATTTGGAGATGATGCGCGAACTGGGCTATTGTTCGGGCATCGAAAACTATTCCCGCTACTTCGACGGCCGGCAGCCCGGCACACGTCCTTTCTGCCTGTTGGATTATTTTCCGGACGATTTTATCACCATCATCGATGAGAGCCATGTCACCGTGCCGCAGATTCGCGGTATGCACGGCGGTGACCGTTCGCGCAAGCAAACGCTGGTGGAATATGGTTTCCGTTTGCCATCGGCATTGGATAACAGACCTTTGCAGTTTGATGAGTTCGAGGCGCTTACGGGACAAACCATCTATGTCAGCGCTACGCCTGCCGATTACGAGTTGCAGCAAAGCGAAGGGGTGTATGTGGAACAGTTGATTCGTCCTACCGGACTGCTTGACCCTGTCATCGAGGTGCGACCCAGTCTCAATCAGGTGGATGACCTTATTGATGAGATTCATCAGGTGGTGGAAAAGAACCAGCGTGTACTTGTCACCACCTTGACCAAACGTATGGCGGAGGAACTGAATACTTATCTCAACAATCTGAAAATCAAATCGAGATACATCCATTCCGATGTCGATACCATGGAGCGTGTAGAGATTTTGCAGGGGCTGCGCTTGGGCGATTTTGATGTGTTGGTAGGCGTTAACCTATTGCGTGAGGGGCTCGACCTGCCCGAAGTGAGCCTGGTGGCCATTCTCGATGCCGATAAGGAAGGTTTCCTGCGTTCAGAACGCTCACTGACCCAAACGGCGGGACGTGCCGCACGCAATGCCGAAAGCAAAGTCATCATGTATGCCGACACCATCACGGATTCCATGCGAAAAACCATTGATGAAACCAATAGGCGCCGCTCGAAACAGATGGCTTACAACGATGCGCATGGCATAGTGCCAAAAACCATTATCAAAGCTATTGACAATTCTTTGGCGACTTTGAAAGGCAAGTCGGAGGACAATGCCTATCAGCAAGGAAACGGTGATGATTTTGCCGCCGCCGAAGCATTGCAAGCGTATCGCTCGAAAGGTGAAATTCAGAAAGCGATTGCCGAAGCCAAGAAAAACATGGAAAAAGCCGTCAAGGAATTGGATTTCCTGAACGCCGCACATTATCGTGACCTTATGGTCGCTCTTCAAGAAAAGGAAAACAAGTGAAATGAGCGCTAAGGCGTTCGTTCTTTTATTCCGTCATGATTTTCAGGATTTCCGTATCGGTTTCCTTCATGCCGTTGCGTCCCACGCGTCCGATGTGGTCTATGGTCTGTTCCACGGTGTCTCCAATGATGCCGTCGCCACCCATGAGGCGGTTGCCGTGCTTGCTCATCTCATAGCCGAGGATGCCGGCTTCCACAGCCAAGGCAATCTTTCCGGCGCACGATGGCTTGGCGCCGTCGCAAACGATGCCTGCCGCCATGCCCAAGGCATTTTCAAGAGTGTGGTCGATTACATCTAAGGACTCTCCCATCAGATAGGCAATGCCGCAACCGGAGGCGCATCCGGCGCTGACAGCACCACAGTAGGCCGACAGTCGTCCGATACCGGTTTTTTGATGGATGGCAACCAGATTGGAGAGGGCTACGGCGCGAAATGTGCGCTCTTCCGAGATACCGAATTCTTCGGCATAGGCAAGTATGGGCAAACAAACGGTAATGCCTTGGTTGCCGCTGCCCGAGTTGATGATGACGGGCATTTCGCAACCACTCATGCGCGCGTCGCTTCCTGCTGCGGCCCAGGCTTTCGCTTTTTGACGCACGTCTGTCCCAACACGAAGCAATGTGCTGCCTACGTTGGCGCCCCAATTGTTTTTCAATCCTTCCATGGCGATGGCCTTGTTACAGGAGACTTGCTTTTCGAGAACGGATTTCAGGTCGTCAATATCGGCGGTGCCGGCGAAGTCGTATATCTTGTCCATCTTGAGACAACTTCTGTTCGTCATGTTGGCATTGGTGTCGGAGCAACAGCCTTCGAACAGGGTCTTGCCGTCCTTTTCAATGGCAACGATGTTGGTGTGGTGACCGGCGATTCTGACCGCTGACGAGTGCTTGTCGTCATACAACTTGACGGTGATGTCGAGTTGGGCGATGCGATCCAAAGGGATGATGGTGATGGGAACCGCTTTCAGGAAATCAGCGATCTGTTGCTTCTGTTCTGGAGTCACTTGGGCGATGACTTCCAGCACCTTTTGGGAATTGCCCGCCACAATGCCGGAAGCTACCGACGCTTTCAGGCCTTTTAGCCCGTCGGTGTTGGGAACGACCACGCTTTTCACGTTCTTGATGATGTTGCCGCTGGCTTCGATTTCGATCCTTTTCGGCATATTGCCCAACACTTCGCGTGCCTTGGCGGCGGCGTAAGCGAGGCATATTGGTTCGGTACAACCCATGGCAGGCACCAACTCTTCCTTCAAAATCTGAAGGTAGGAGGCATAAAGAGTATCGCTTTTCTTCATCTATTGGAATTTGCGGCAAAAATAATCAATTTTGGGGAGATGGAAGAAGGTGAAGCCAGACAAAAGGCGGGACGAGTATCCAACATGCCGAAGATCTGCTGGACTTCATCAATGTGAAAGAATTGGGAGTGCGTGATATTGAGGATATTGACGAGCGTGTGGTGGAGCAACAAATCGCTCACAATATCAAGAAGTTTATTATGACTTTCGGACACACTGATTGAAACACTACCAGCATTATCTTGTGTTTTTCAATAGAGAACTCATGTCTCGGACAACTCAACGCTTATCTTGCAATTGCTGATGACAAAATTCAAAAGAAGTTGCTTGATGAAAAAAACGTCCAAACCGAATGAAAATTCAGTTTGGACGGGTATAAAGGGACGGTGTTTCTTCGAAGTAAAGAGAAATGGCAGAAAATCAGTTGCTGCGTGATATTTGCACGAGACCGATTTCCACATTTTCCTTTTCGGAGATGAACTCGATCCATGTGTTGTCTTCGCTGAACCATTTGTACTGCGATCCGATGCGGAAGATGTAGGTTTTTTCTAATTCGCTGGATGAGATGGGCAGCACGAATCCGCCGTTTTTGCCGCTTGCACCACCGAAGGAGACAATCATCGGGAAGTTTTTGCCGGGGTTTAGGTTGCGGATTTTGACGATGACGTAGTTGCTGCGTCGCGAAGCAATGTCAATCGGGTTGAAAGTGTAGCGCTGGGCGTTGTTGGCGACCAAAGTGAAAGGCTCGCTGTTCAGCTCGTACAGTTTGTTTTCCTCAATGATGCGGCTGATGCGGGCGATCATTTCGCTAGGATAGGTCTCGCCTAAATTCAACTCTTCGGCCTTGGTGTAGTTTTCTACAGCCTTGTCCAATGCTTTGGCTTTGAACTGTGCATCGCCTTCCTTGATAAAGGTGTTGTATTGGGTCTTGAGGGTGGCAATACGTTCGCTGTCAAGCTGCTGTGCGGTTGCAATTCGTTCGGAGGCGTAGGTGTCGCCGGGTTTGCTGGACAATGCCGCCTGATATTGCCCGATGGCTTTGCCGTAGTCCTGCGCATTGAAATACTGGTCGGCGGCGCGAATGGCATCATCGTATTTCTGCTGATTCTCGGCAGCGATACGTGCGAAGTAGCTGTCTATTTCCCGCACTTTTTCTGTAGCGGGCACATTGCTGTGGTCTAATGTAAGGACTTCCTGGTATTTGACCTTGGCGCCTTCGTAGTTCAATTCATTGTAAAGGGCGTCCGCTTCGGCGAGCAGCGACTGTATCTGTGCCTGCTTCTCCGCTTCAAGTGCCAGTTCGTTCATTTTGTTCTCTGCCGCAGTAATCTGTTGCTGGGGATAGCTTTCACCGGGCTTGATGGTCAATGCGTTGCGGTAGCCGGCAATGGCTTGCTCATATTGCTGGCTGTTGAAAAGGTTGTCGGCATCTGCAATGGCGCTGTTGTAGCTGTCGTCAAGATCCTGCTGTGCGGCGAGTTCGGCAATGCCTTGGCGTGCAGCCTCGATCTGTTGCTGGGGATAGGTCTCCTCGGGCTTGATGCTCAAAGCGCCGTTGTAGGCGGTAATGGCCTGTTCGTATTGCTTGCCGTTAAACAGCTTGTCGCCTTGTGCAATGGCTTCGTTGTAACGGTCGTCCTTGGCCTGCTGCTCAGCCAAAGCGGCGAGTTCGGCAATGCCTTGACGTGCAGCCTCGATCTGTTGCTGGGGATAGGTTTCCTCGGGCTTGATGCTCAAAGCGTTGTTGTAGGCGGTGATGGCCTGTTCGTATTGCTTGCCGTTAAACAGCTTGTCGCCTTGCGCAATGGCGTCGTTATAGCTGCTTTCGGCATCCGCCAAGGCTTGCAGTTGGCCTCTGATGGCATTGATTTTGTTTTGTACTGCCGTATTGTCGGGCTTGAGGTTGGCGGCATCAACGTAGAAGTTGAGCGCTTGCTGCAATTCTTTGTTCTTTTCAGCCTGCTCGCCGCTGGCCATCAGTTCGTTGAAACGTGCGTCCAATTCGGCTTGCTGCGCCTGAAGTTGCAGTATTTCGTTGATGGCGCTTATTTTTTGTGTGGCAAACTCATCGCCGGGCTTGAAGCCGAGCGCTTCGTTGAATGCGTCAAGAGCTATGGCATATTGGCTTTGGGCCTCCAATTCCACGCCACGGGCAACGGCCTTGTTGTAGTTTTCCTGCGCCAGATATTCAGGACTTTCAAACACTTGGTTGATGCGTTGGATCATATCGTTGGCATAGGCATCGTCGGGAATCACGGTCAGCGCATTCTGATAGCTGGCTTTCGCTTCCTTGTAGGATTTGTTTTCGTATTGTCTGTCGGCTTCGGCAATGATGGTGTTGTACCGGTCGTTTTGGTTTTTCGAAGCCAGTATGGACTGCATCAAGGTGTTGATTTGCTTGTCGTCGGGGAAGATTTCCTTGGCTTGGTTGAGTTTGGCGATGGCTTCGTCATAGTTCTTGCGGCGGGTCAGGTTGTTGGCTTCTTCGATGAGCTTGTTGAAATGGGCCATCTTGTCGTTATAGAGACCTTTCTGCTTCTTGGCTTCTGCCAATCTCTCCTTGGGCAGTTTGTCGTCGGGGAAGATGCCGATGGCGTTTTCAAACTGCAAGATGGCAGCATCGAAGTTGTCGCCTGCAAGCAGGTTCTCGCCTTGTTCCATGGCTAAGTTGAAAGCATCGAGTTTGTCCTGACGTTCTTTCAGGACAGCCTTTACCGTTTCGGCCTGCGACGTGACGTATTTATCGTCGGGAAAGACTTCGAGGGCTTTGTTGTATTCTACCAAGGCTTCGGCGTATTTCTGTTGACCCAACAGAGCATCGCCGTTGTCTAAGTGGGAATAGAATACCGCTTGACGGGCGCCGTCTTCTTGGATTTTCTGCAAGGTCTCCGTCAGTTTCTGTTTGGCGGACGAATCGTTGGCTTTCTGCTTGAGCGCCAGCTCGAAATAGGTCTTGGCACTGATGTAGTCTTTGGCGGCGTACTTCGCTTCACCGGTGCGCATCAGCGATTCGTACGATTCGGTGTTCTGGGCCTGCAAGACGATGGAGAAGACTAATGCTGCGATGAGCAATAGCGAGGATACGATGGACTTTTTCATTGTTCTATTCAAAATAAATTGAAAACGTAGATTTTTGGTTGTTATTGTATGGTGATGCTGATGGCTGTTTTCAACGGTTTGTCCTTTGTGAGTAATCGTTCATTCTGTCTTTCCGTCTTTTATGGTGATGGCTCTGTCTGACATGGCAGCGAGCTGTGGGTTGTGGGTGACGATGACAAAGGTCTGTCCCAGTTCGTTGCGCAGTCTGAAAAACAATTGGTGCAATTCTTGTGCCGATTTTGAATCGAGGTTGCCGGAAGGCTCGTCAGCCAGCACCACGGCGGGGCGGTTGATGAGTGCTCTCGCCACGGCGACACGTTGTTGCTCGCCGCCGGAGAGTTCCGAAGGCTTGTGATCTTTCCGATCCGAAAGATTCAGGTATTCAAGCAGTTGTTCGGCTCTTGCTGCGGCTTCCTTTTTAGGAGTGCCGCCAATGAAAGCCGGGATACAGATGTTTTCCAAGGAGGTGAACTCGGGCAGCAGGTGGTGAAACTGAAACACAAACCCGATGCTTTGGTTGCGAAAGGCCGCCAGAGCGCTCTCGTTGAGCCTTCCGATGTCGGTGCCGTCGATGGTGAGGCTGCCTCGGTCGGCTTTGTCCAAGGTGCCGATGATGTGCAGCAGGGTGGACTTTCCTGCTCCCGAAGCCCCCACAATGCTCACAATCTCCCTTTGGGCAATGTGCAGGTCGATGCCTTTAATGACTTGCAGATCGCCGAACGACTTGTATATTCCTTGTGCTTGAATCATTCACAGAATTTTCGGCAAAAATACAAAAAAACGGCAAGTGGCGTATATTTCCTTTCGACGATGTAGATAGGGGCAACAGCCTGTAAAGGGCTTTATTTCTGTAGCTTGGCCCTGACAAAAGGTTTGTTTCGGTCGAAAAGGTAACGATAGGTGATGTGGGTCTTGTACAGCGTGGCGCCTACACTTTTTGCAATCTTGATCATGGGTGGGTTGAAGTCGCCTATCCAGTTGATTTGCAAATCTTTGTATTTAAAATCCCTGCGAAGTGCGAGCTTTTCAAACGCACAAATCAGCCCGGCCTCAAGGCAACGGGCGCGGTGTTCAGGTACGACGCCAAAGGCGAGAGAGGTGACACGGTCGCACTTTTTCGACACCTTGATGCGCCAGAAAATGCGTAGTTTGTTGAGAAAGTGGTCTTTCCCGTTCAACCCTTTGTAAATCTGGTTCAGGTCGATCATCATCAGGAAGAAGGCTACGGGTTCCCCGTTGTAGTAGACGAAGTGCATCAGGCGCGGATCGATGACGGGTTTCAGACTGTTGAGCAAGGCTATGGCGTGTTGCCGTGTGATTTTGGCAACGCCGGGAATAACGCCCCACGCCTTGTTGTAAACGGTGAGGAAATCGTCGGCGTACTTGTCGATTTTCTTTTTGTCGATGATTTCGAACGTATAGCCGGGTCCGATGCGTTTCAGTTTTTCGTAAAGGATGGGGTCGAGACCGCCGGGAACGATTTCACGGTGAAAAGTAAACTGCTTGAAGTATTCCCGAAAGCCGTAGTTTTCAAATAGTTTCTGATAGTACGGAAAGTTGTATGGCATGTTGAACACGGGGTCATGAAAGCCGTCGACAAGACACCCCCAGAAATAATCGCGGTCGCCGAAGTTGACGGGACCGTCCATGGCTTCCATGCCGTGTTCCGAAAGCCATTTTTTCGCCGCATCGAAAAGCATGTCGGCGGCATCTTGGTCGTCGATGCAGTCGAAGAAACCGCAGCCGCCCGTTGGCTGTTCGTTGTCCTTGGCATGGGCGGTTTTCGGGTCGATGAAGACTGCAATGCGGCCTGCAATGTGCCCTTGTATGTCGGTCAGCAGGTAACGCACGGCGCAGCCATGACGGAACAGCTTGTTTTGCTTCGGGTCGAAGATGCCTTTGATTTGCGAATCCATCGGGCGGACGTAATGTGCATCGTCCTTATACAAGCGGGCGGGGAAATCGAGCCACAGTCGCTCGTCTTTTGCCGTAATGACTTCCTTGATGGCGTATTTGCTTGACATGCTGCTACCGTGTTAGATGAAAACGGAAAAGGTTATCGGGCAAGGTCCTGGCTCATTCGTTGTCTTGTGTCTCCTCGGAGGCTTCGTTAGCGGCTTCTTCTTCGTCGAAACCGGCATCTTCGTAGCCTTTCAGAATCTCCATGGCTTTATCGTACACGCTTTCGTAAACAAAGACGGAGGTGCTTTCTTCCGAAACAGAGCCTACCCATCCGGCAATGAGGCCTTCGTGCATGAAATCGCGGATCATGTATTCTATGCCGTTGTCTTCCAAAATCTTAGATACATATTCGGCATGAAGTGCCGAACCTCTGAAAACTTCAACAATTCTATTGTTCATGATTAATCGTTTGATCTTTTAGATTGCGCTAAAATAGCAAAAAAACACAAAAAGTCTTCCATTTCGGCATTTTTACACCAAAAAACTGCTTTTTTGTGTCAAAATACGGGTTGGGAGTGTCTTTCGGCGTATCATGCTTGTCCTTTGCTTGCCGTTCTGTCGTTTTGTCGCGCTTCTTTTTCCCATCGCACGCACATGATGATGCTGTTGACGAAATAAAAGGCATACATCAGCACCAATGCAAGGGTGATTTCCCGTGAAATGAGGAAGAGATAGATGCTTGCCACGTTGATGAGTATCCAGAGCCACCATTGCTCGGCATACATGCGCACCATCAACAACATGACCAAGATAAAGGCCACGGAAACAAAGCCGTCGATAAACGGATGCGCTTCGTCGGGGAAACGGCTGAGGATCAGACCGGCAGCCATGGTGGCGGCGACTAAAACGGAAAGGTAGAACAGGCGGGCTTTGGGTTTCATGTGCACCTTGTTCACTTCATGTGTTTCCTTGTTCATGTTTTTCGACCACGAGAAGAAGCCCACAAACTGCATCACGAACATGTAAATGTTGACCGACATGAGACCGTAGTTGTGTATCTTGAAGTTGATGATGGTCAATAATATGCTCCCGAGGATACCGAAAAAGAAATTGGTCAGCTTGCCTTTTCCGCCCAAGGCGACATTGAAAATCCCGGCCACTGCCGCAATGATGGACAGCGCCACGTCGGTATTGTTACCAAGCCCGCTATGCGTCGCATGGATAACCGATATGATGGTGATAGCCGTGCATAACAAGATGATCCAGATGAGGTCGAAAGCCTTCCAGCCTGAGGCTTCCTCTTTCAGAAACGATTTGAATTTCGACATACAGACATGATGTTGGCAATAGACTGGCAAAGATAATATTTTATTTAATATTTTATTCAGGTTTCACCAACGGATAGAGGTTGGGGTTGATGCGAAAACGTTCCTGCTTCATGCGAAATAAGACACGGATCAACAAACTGTTGCATCATTCCGATATGATTTGGAAAGCGAAACTATAAGCGTAAACGCACCGCAGATGCGTTGAAAGCACCGCAACGCAAAAAACCGTGATGTTCAGGCCTACACAAATTCCATTCCTTTACAATATGCAGATTGTGAACGAATTAAAAATTTAGGATAAAAAATCAGCCAAAACACTTGACAAAAGGAAAAATAATGCGTATTATTGCTCCGTAAAAACCCTTTTTGAAAGGAAACGACCATGATGCCTGATCTTTCGATAACAAGAATAGCGGTATCGCTCATTGATAAAGCGAGGCGGTAGGGGATGTTGTCCGTTTCGAGCATCGTTCCGCCCATTCTATTGACTATAAATCATTCAACGACAATCTCTTCTGATGAGGTTAAGACGTGTGCCTTGCCGTTTTCCGGAAGGGGGTGCCATGGCAGGAAGCAGCCTTTCATCTGGGTTTTGGGCAAGAACAGGTTCATCCGAGTTGCGGCCTCGCAATAAGAGTGTCTTCCGTTTGCGGGGCAAAGCCAACCATGAGGCGGCGGGAAACACCGTCACTGCAAGCGTTTTGACGGAAGGCTTGCGAAGACTCAAAATAGTCAGAAAATAAATTCAAATCATTAAAATACAAATTAATATGAAAAATTGTAGAATATTTGCCACGATGATTGGCGTGTTGGCTGTTGTAGTAGCAGTGTTGGTGGGATGTAAGAAAAAAGACATGATTTCTGATAATGACACTCAAACTAATATCAATATGTCTATCGGACAATCCCACAATAATGGTTTGAGCTACATTTACAAATCACTCAACTTCCCAACAAATAAATCAACAGATTCGCTATTAGATAATGTACGCCGATGTGCTAACTCTTTTCTAATGGAAGAATTTGAGAATGAAATAAATGCACAAATTATTTCTATTCAAAATAGCGAATCAGCTATCTCAGTT
>JBGYXG010000042.1:0-13042 GCA_041842465.1 Candidatus Limimorpha sp. | reverse complement strand
TTCCAATGTCTTGACCTTGTTACTGCCGAAAAGAGAACCGACGCTCTCGGCGATGTTGGCGGCTGCGGTGGTTGCCGCCCCTTTCAGCTTCTCGGTCTGTATTTCTTTTTTCGCCCGTCTTAGTTCTTCCCGTGCCGTTTCTTTCTGCTGCTGCAAGTCCACCACTTCCGCTTTGAGATTGTCGGCGAGTTTCTGTATATCCCGATAATACTGCTGCGTGGACTTGTGGCGAGCCTTCGAGCCGTCTATGCCCCTTTGCAGCCCGTATTTCGCCATCGCTTCGGCATAGGTATCTTGGTAGGACTTCAATTTCAGCCGTGTCATAATATCGTCTGCGCACAGCCTCACGGTGTCGGTCGGTTTCTTGCGGTATCGCTTCTTCGTCTGTTCCTCCCTTTTCCTGCGCTTTCGCTCTCCCTTGACGATGGGGACGAGCGTGACGTGTATGTGCGGCGTTTCCTCGTCCCTGTGCAGGTGAGCCGCCACGATGTTCTCCTTTCCGAACGTGTCGACGAAGTATTTCAGATTGTCGGCGCACCACTCGTCCAAACGCCCCTCTTCCTCTATCCGCTTCATGTCCTCGTGCGTTCCCGACACGTTGATGCGGATTGCCCGTACTTGGTTGCTTCCGATTTTGCGTGTCAGCCCCGCTTCTTCCAGCCTCCTCTGAACAGCCGCCGAACGGTCTTTCACCCCGTCGGGGTATTCGATGAGCCTGCGGTTCAGGTGCGTGCGTGTGGGGTCGGCGTTCTTCGGTATGATGAAACGCTCGATATGTGCGGTTGTTCCGCTCTCGCTGCCGTGCGCCTTTTCCATGTGTAAAACTACGAAACCCATATATTCTTCCTTTCTTTTTTGGCTTGTGAAACAATGATTTTTTTGTATCTTCGGGGGCGGCAAATGCCGTCCCCGATGGGGTGTGCAGAGGGGCTTGCCCCTTGCCTTATTGGGGAATTTTCAGCGATACATAGTATTGCGGCTCGGAAAATTCCCTAATAAGCTACGGTATTTTCTCCGTAAATACCCTGCGGCGTGCCGTCCGTCTGTCTTTCGGCTATGGCTGTCCCTGCCGTCTGCTTGCCCGTGACCTCACCTTATTTTTCCCCTTTCGGTGGGTGGGTGGCGGGGCGGTCGTTTCCGTTTTCAAAGGCTCTTTTGCACGGGGCGGTCGGATATAAGGTTTTCCCGATAAATACGCTCGCAGCGAAGCGAGAGGAAGATTTATCGGGAAACGGCGCAGCCGCTTGACCTTTTAGCCGACATAAAGCCCCGTGCTTGCTTTGCCTTTGTAGACGGAAATGATTGCTCCGCTTTGCTGTGCTCGGAAAATCGAATCTGCGTATCTGCACATAGTCAGTTGTTAATGGATTGACTGACTTACAGATTCAATGATTCCAATACGACAGTACGACACGACTTCATGACGATATGACTGCTTGACTGCCGACATTCAGCGAAAGAAAAATCATGCTGTTCTCTTTTCGTCCGTGCATAATCCTTTCCAACAACACTTTGCGGACTTTCGCCGCCCCGAACGACTCGATACGGAAAGCGAGGGCGGCTATCGTTTCGAGGTTGTAAACCTCGATGTAACTTCTCTCCGGTAGGCGGATAAGGCGTTTGATGCCGTACTCTTTCAAAACTCCGCTTTTGCAGAGAGCCTTTATCCCTGCCCGAACCGTCGGGGCGATAACCCCGAACAGTTCGCAGATTTCCCACTCGGTCATGGCGGTTGCGCCTATATCGCTCGGCAGGGAGATATTGCCCTGCCCGTCCATCGTGATAATATTCCTTTCTTCTTTCATCGGTATTCCTTTTTTCGATTATACATGTCTATTTGATAGAGATACATGGACGCTCTACCCGATTGCAGCGCAAATATCCCTCTCCATGTCTTCCAACTTGTGTGACAAGGTTTCCATGTCCTAGCTTATCTTCTGGGCGGTGATTTTGGCGTAAATCTGGGTGGTCTTTATGTTAGTATGCCCCAAAAGACGGCTCACCGTTTCGATGGGTACGCCGTGCGACAAAAGTACGGTCGTGGCGTTCGTGTGGAGGGCCATATGGTAGGTCAAACGTACCTTGAAGTCGCATTGTCTGCCTATATCTTTGAGTATCTTGTTGCAACTTCCGTTACTCGGAACGGGGAAAACATGACCATCCCTTGCCAGCCCCTTGTATTTCTCCATGATACGCTTGGGAACATCCAAAAGGCGGATGTTCGATTCGGTGTTGGTCTTCTTTCTTCGAGTGATGATCCACAGGTTGCCGTCGAAGAAGGTTTGCAGGCGGTCGGCGGTGAGGTTCTTCACGTCCGAATACGCCAAACCCGTGAAAACGGAAAAGACGAACAAGTCCCGTACGAGTTCATGGGTGGCGTTCTTCATCGGTGCGTCCATGAGCGTCTGTATCTCCGTTCCGGTGAGGTAGCCCCTGTCCACGCTTTCGGGAGAGTTGATATATCCCGCAAAGGGGTTGAACGGCAAACGCCCGTCGTTCCTCGCTATCGAAACGATGTGTTTCAACACGATCATGTAGCCCCACACGGTATTGGTGCGGCATTTTTTCTCCGTGCGCAAAAAATACTCGAAATCGTTGATGAACGTGAGGTTGAGTTCCTTTAACGGGATATCCTCACGCTTGTAGGTACGGGGCAGGAACTCCCGAATATGGTTGCAGACCGTCCGATAACGGGTAAATGTACCTTGCGCCCTGCCGTGCCCGACTTTTTTGGCGAACTCGGCGTTGTGCTGCTCGAACAGCTTCAACAAGGTTTCCTGCTTGATGCCGATACCGAGATAGGCGTCTTTGAGCTTGGCGGCGGTAACATAACCGTCCGTCTGCATCAACTCTTGATAACGGCGGTTTACCTCCACACGGATTTTATCTACCGCGAGGTTGATTCGCCGCGCTTCGACGCTCTTGCCCGAAGCACGGCTGTTCTTCACGTCCCACAGCCGTGGGGGAACGTCCAGCTTGCAACTGAACTGTTTGATCTCGCCGTCCACTTTGATACGGCACATCAGAGGCAGGTTGCCGTTCGGCTTCTCGCTGCCTTTCTTCACGTAAAATAAGACCTTGAATGTACTACGCATAACTCACTCCTTTTTTGGTGACAAAATTAGTTCTTAGTGAGTTACCGACAGCTATGTAAATCGACGCAAAACGCAGAAACAGAACCTTTTAGCAAGAAATCTGCACCCGTTACGGGAGTAACGGGGTGGTAACTGAACTCTTGCGCAGTTTGGCTTCGTACTGGCTTTTCGTTGGCTCTGTGCAATAGAAAAACAAAGCGTAACGAACGCTCTTTCAGCTAATTCGCTACACTTTGCCCAAATTTACTTTTTCGCTATGTGTTTATTTTATGAAGCTCCGAATAAAACTTCAGTACCCCTACCCTCTTCGTCCAAACTGCAAAGCCAAGGTCTTGAACTTAGCGCCACGTTCCTCGAAATTCTTGTATTGGTCATAGCTGGAGGCAGCAGGCGACAACAGGCACAGATCTCCTTCATTCGATAGACGGCCCACAACAGCGAAGGCTTCCTCCATGGTGTCATACCGTTCGATTCTTCCCTTGTATGCTTTGTCATTCAACGCCTTGGATATGCTTTGTCCGGCCTTTCCTGTCACCAATACACATTTTACGGAAATGGTTTTCAAAAAATCCGCCAAAGGCGCATAATCGATATTACGGTCAAAGCCTCCTAATAACAAGAAATCCACTTCCCCAAGAGTTTGACATGCCGCTATTGCAGTCTGCGGTATGGTGGAAATGCTGTCGTTCACAAAACGCACACCGCCAAAGGTGCCTACAACTTCCAACCGATGTTCCAAAGGCTTGAATGAATACAAATACAGCAAAGCCTCCTCGGTATCAAGCCCCATGACAGCACAAGCGCACAAAGCCGCACAGGCATTTTGAAAGTTATGACCGCCCTTTATGGGCAACCGTTCCGCGTTGATTTCAAAGGCCATACGCGAATAACACACGCTGTTGACCGCCAACGCAAAAACCTCATCCATCAAGGATTCGTGGACAATGGCATAATCTTCCTCTGACATATTGCGTAACAAATTCAATTTGGCCTGTTTGTAGCGTTCAAAAGTCCCGAAATGGTCCAAATGCTCCTCGAAAATGTTCAACAACACACCGGCACGCGGACTGTTGTGGACATATTCAAGCTGGTGCGCCGAAAGCTCATACACAACAACCGTTTCGCAATTTATCGAAGGAATCATATCAAAACAAGGAATCCCGATATTGCCGACCAATACACAGTCCCGTCCTGCCGAACGCAACAAGTGATATATCAAACTTGACGTGGTGCTTTTCCCCTTGGTGCCCGACACCCCAACGGTTTGTGCATGAAAAGCACCGAGAAACAAGTCGGTTTGCGAGGTGATTTCCACCCCATTCTGTTCAAAGTCTTTCAGCGAAATGCCAGGGGTTTTTATCACAAGGTCATAGTCGTACATGGCCGACAGATAACCTTCGCCACAATGCAATCGAACTCCTTTCACACCCTTTGTGTCGATATCCATCGGATTCCGGTCGGCAATGCCAATCACGGCATCAGGAAGCCTGTCCTGCAAAAAACGCAACGTGGAACAACCTTCCCGTCCAAAGCCGAGAATCAATATGCGCTTACCAACCAACCGGTTAATAATCAACTCATCCATAAAGGTGGTGCTTTAATATTTGAACGAAAGTCTCCGGCAAAAAATGCTGCGCATCGAAACGCTGCAACAGCTCCGCTACCGAAGTGAGGGTTTCCGGAGCATTCTCCAGTATGGTTTCCGACTTATCCTTGATGGATTGCGCACAGGCACACACTTCTTCCACAGTACCGACACATTCAAAGGGTTTGACCGGTGAAACCCCACTCAATTCATCGAAAACAGGACGCATGTCACGGTCTAAAAGCAAGTTCTTTCCAAAAATCCGGACTAACTTTTCCTGCGACAAAAATGGACTGAGAATCAACCAAGTAAAAAGACATTTCGGGCATGAACCGCACCATGAATCGGTCTTACTGCCCGCATTACAACTGCGGAAAACAGGATGATAAGCTTCGAAACGGCTGAACAACATGGCAATTTGCAATTCGCTCAAAGGTCGCAAAAAACTGAAATACTGTATCTTATCATTGATAAACTCAGCGACATAACGTCTGAAATCCGCTTCAAACTCTACCGATTTGCTGTACTGGTGGTTGATATTGGTGCCGATAACCGTCGATTCATTCGCACTCGATTCATTCGAAAGCGTGATGTAGCGTGATGCACTTCCAAACCCACATAAAATGCTGATGAAAGCCAGCAATGCCGAAAAAGGCGTATGTCCATTCAAATAACCTTCCCTATTGAGTTGCAACATGGTTGAATCGAGCGTGCGGCTGACCACAAGGCAGTCGTCAATAGGAAAACCGGCCGTCTCGGCACAATTCGTTGTGGCGCCACGTGGATTCACGATTAACGGACGGCAGGGCATTTCGTTGCGAAGCAGCTCCAAAGTCACCACAGAATCCTTGCCACCTCCAACAGGAATAAGTGCCCTCTCCTCCAATTGCGACATCACTTTTACAAAAGGTTTTCCCGAAACAGAGGCAATATCCATGAGATCCGCTTCGGCACAATCAATGGAATTAAGGTACAAAAGCTCACCCAACCCATTATAATACAGTTTTTTCCAGAAATCGGTCTGAGCCTTCGTCAACGAATAAGGCCGGATGACCACCTGACGGGGACAGGCTATTTTCCAATAACTGATCAGCTCGACCATGCCGATGTGAAACACCAACGTTTCCATTTCCCGTGCCGGCAAACGGCTCCAGTCGATGAAACCACGCGCCGGAATGGTCAAGGTTGGATGAAAATGATAACGGCCGTCGAGGTCAAACGAATAGCGCACCGACAACGCTCCTCTCTCGACATGCCATTCCTGACTTTCGAAAGTAAAAGTGGCAAACTGACGGCGCAATTCATCAAATTTATTCTGATTATCAATACGTTTCAAAATACTGCACATTTGTTCCGCATGACAAAAATAGGGATTTCCGATCAACTTTCGGCTTCCTTTCCTAAGAATATTCCGCATTGCCTGTCATATTTTGCAAACGGCAACTGCTATCGGGCTGATTATTTCGCCGTGTTCATTGAATATTTCCCAATAATAGCGGCGCAAAATTTTTGAAAAAGCTATATTTGCATGTTAATTCCACTCTTTTTCACCATGGTAGATTTTCGGATTCGCAGCAATAACATTAAGCCGGCAGATGGTCGCATCTTGATTTCGGAACCGTTGATGAACAGTCTTTTCTTCGGACGTTCCGTGGTGCTGCTTATCGAACATATTGAGTCTGCCGGAACTTTCGGTGTGGTCATGAACAAACCCATGAGGTTCAATATCAGCAGCATCAGCGGGCAGTTTCCCGATTTCGACGCACCTGTATTTCTCGGTGGTCCTGTTGCTAAGGAACAGATATTTTTCATCCACACGCTTGGCGAGACCATTCCCGATTCCGTGAAAATTATTGACGGACTTTTCTGGGGCGGCAATGTGGAAGTCTTGAGCATGTTGGTGACAAGCGGCATCGCCAACAGCAGCAACGTGCGCTTCTTTTTGGGTTATTCCGGCTGGGATTCAGGGCAACTGCAAAGTGAGCTGCAACGCAACTCATGGATTGTCGGGAACTCCACCACTCCAATCCTAATGGAAACCCGTCCTGAAAACCTTTGGCAAACCTGCGTTGCCCACATGGGAAAGGGATACGAATCGTGGCAGCGTTTTCCTCAAGATGCCGAAGACAATTGACGGCACAGCCAACCTCCTCTTATTCAACTTAACGCGACAGCAGATCGGTGTAAAAGGTGATAATATCCTTTCGCATCAGCAGAAAGGTGAAAACCAATCCGAACAAGGCTCCCCAAAAATGGGCGGAATGTCCGATGTTGTCGCCACCCCGTTTTGACATGTAAACCGAATAACCCAAGTAAAGCAATCCGAATATCCAGGCCGGCATCGGAACAGGTATCGGGAAAATGATTAGCCGCGACAATGGCGACAACAATATGCCGGCGAACAACACGGCATTGACCGCACCCGATGCGCCCACCGCATTGTAATTGTAGTCGTCTTTGTATCGTCCGTAATCCGCTAAGGTAGAGAACAATATGCCAAACACATAAAGCATGACAAAATAAGCGGCACCTTCTGTTGCTCCAAAATAAGAAGTAAAATGAGCCTCCACATTAGCACCGAAGGAATAAAGCACCAACATGTTAATCAGCAGGTGTCCCCATCCGGCATGTACGAAGGCATAGGTCAGAAAACGCCAGTATTGACGGTCGTAGCGAATCTGATAGGCGTTGAACAGCAATCGAAAATAAAGTGTCCTGTTGCTAAAAGCGATAACAGAAACAACGGCGGTGACAATGACAATAATAATGGTCAACATGGATAAGATGGTTTTTGTTCTGTAGAATTATTTTACGGCATCGTAGAGTATGTCGTGCATCGTTGTGCGAATGCCAAGGCGCGACAATTTATTGATTTCAGGATCGGGATACACACGGTTCGAAAGGAAGATGATCAGCAAATCGTTTTCAGGATCCGCCCAAGCAAAGGTTCCCGTGAAACCGGTATGTCCGAAGCTCGCCATCGAAGCCAATTTGGATGCTGTTGCAGGACCTTTTTTCGATATGGGCAGCTTGTCGAATCCCAAAGCACGCCGGTTGTCACGTGCCGTGAAAGGCGCCGTAGTAAAGTATTTGATGGTGGACGGCTTGAGCAACTGCCGTCCGTTGGCGCTGCCGCCATCGAGAAGCATCTGCATGATAACGGCAAGGTCGTGTGCATTGGAAAATAGTCCCGCATGTCCCGAAACGCCCCCCATTAAAGCAGCCGCCTGATCGTGCACATCACCCCAAATCAACTGGTAGCGAAACGATTTGTCGTCTTCTGTCGGGGCTATAGTTTCGCGGGTACGCCAGTTCAAGGGATGGAAACCCGTGTTTTTCAACTGCAACGGCGTGTAGAAATTCTCGGTCAGGTAATCCTCAAAAGTCCGGTTGGTAAGTTGTTCCACAAGGTCGGGAACAAAGTAAAAGCCCATGTCGCAGTAAAGGTACTTCTTGCCGGCTTTTACGGGGCTAAGCATCAATGTGTCGATGATACGCTGCTTCATATCGTTGTCAGCATAAAGGTTCTCCGCCACACGCAACGTGTGCTGCATATCGAAATGGTCGGAAAAGTATTCTGCCTTCGGACCATTAGCATCGAGATAGGCAAGATGAAACGGAATCCACGCCTTCATGCCGGTTTGGTGGGTCAAGATGTCGATTAATTTGATGCGTCCCTTGTTCGAGCGGCTCAGGTACGGAAAGTAGGTTCCCAGCGTGTCATTCAACTTGACGAGGCCGTCTTCATAAAGTTTCATCAAGGCAAGTGTAGAGGCAAAAATCTTGGTCAACGAGGCAACATCATACACATCGTCGGGTTGCACCTTATGCCCCCCGCCATAAGTGAAATTGCCAAAACACTTGTCGTAGATCACGCGTCCTCCTTTCATCGCCAGCACCTGACATCCCGGATAAGCGCCTTCCAGAATGCCTAACTGTGCCACCGAATCCAAACTTTTCTCATACTTCTTGTCAATATTTGGAGTTTTAAGCAAGTCGAGCTGAGGCTCTTGCACAGGAATCGTATCCTGATGTATTTCGACGACATCTCGGATGCCATCGCCGCAACGGAACTTCGCCGTTGAAACAGGAAGCACCCCTTGAGCCTTATGCGCCCCCGTAAGTATCGACAACACCGTATTCACGGCTTGCATGTTATCCTCATAAGCCACAATCAGTCCCTTCACGCTATTATTGACACGAAAACGATCCAAGGCGTATGGACATGCAAACAGGTTGAGAACCACGTCGTTCTGCGCCGTTAACCGGTTGAAGAAATCAACCGTAGCATCAGTGACACCATAATTCTTCGTCTGCAACATATTGGTTTTCTGCACATTAAAAACGACTAATTCATAAGACTCAAGAGTTTTCAACCATGTGCCTGCCTTTTTTTGCACCTGATCTTTTTCCACAGCAAAAGATGTCGTGCTATAACCTGCCCGCACGAGCGCTTCATACAGGTCATTGGTACCATTGCCAACCGTAACTACCGCTATCTTCTTGTTCTTTGCCAAAGGCAAAATGTTCTCGTTATTGCGCAACAAGGTGACAGCGGCATCAAACAGCTCTTGTTTCAGTCCTATGTAGGATCCATCGTTCAGATCGTTCACCAAGTTCGCTTTGGCTACAGGTTTAAGATGATTCAATCCTGCGCGGTATTTGTAGGTCAGTATTTTTTTGCAACTCTCTTCCACCCGCTCGGCCACCTGCGGATCGCGCTCTGCAGCTTCGCGAATGGATTTGATGGCAAACGGCACATCGTGAGGCAGAATCAGCACATCGTTTCCCGCCATGAAAGCCACAAACGGCACATCGTTTGGAGAAACCGTCTGCGAAACGCCTTTCATATCGAGTCCATCGGTAAAGATCAATCCTTGAAAGCCAAGATCACGTTTCAACAGGTCGGTGACCACTTTTTTCGACAAAGAAGACGAGGTGTTTTCTACCGGTTCGATGGCCGGAAAATAGAGGTGACCCACCATGGCCCCGTTCACACCTCTTTCCACCATGTAGCGAAAAGGTGCCAACTCGATTTGCTGCACCTGTTCCAAAGTGGCATTCACCGTAGGGAGAGTTAGGTGCGAGTCGGTCGATGTGTTGCCATGTCCCGGAAAATGTTTCATGGTGGTAATCAAGCCTTTGCTTTGCATTCCCAGCGCATAAGCCGCTCCTTTTTCTCCCACATTACGCGGATCTTCGCCAAAGCTTCTCATGCCGATGACCGGATTGGCGGCATTGGAGTTCACATCGACAACAGGAGCGAAATCCACCTGTATGCCCATGCGCTGACACTGTTCGGCAACCTGTTGTCCCATCCTGTAAATCAAGTCATTATCCGAAATAGCACCCAATGTCATCTGATAAGGGTACGAAATGGTGTTGCGGACACGCATGCCAAGCCCCCATTCCGCATCGATGGAAACCATGAGCGGAGTTTGAGCCATCGTCTGCCACTGATTGGTCTGCTCGACCTGCGCAATGGGATCGGCACGGAAGAAACACACCCCGCCGATGTTGTACCGCTTGATGTATTTGCCCACTTCCTGATAAAACGGCTTGTCGGGCTGGTTGGCACGCATGCAAATGAGTTGCGCCACACGCTGCTCCAGCGTCAGGCTGTTGTAAACCGAATCCACCCATCGTGTTTCGGCATTTTGTGCAAATAATGATCCGGAGATGCAGGCAAGCCCCGCAAACAACACCGATAAATAACGTTTGATATTCATAAACAAATCAATTTTCAAAACAAATCCTACCCGTTGAATTGAAAACCATCATTAGCTGTCCAAGGCTCGTTTCCATTCCATAAGCTCCTCAAAATTATATGGTTTCAGAACAATATTTTTTTGTGAATCCAACACAAAAACGGATGGCGTTGAACTGACATGATAATCTAAAAATGCCTTGCTATCCCAACGCAAATCATCGTAAAAATGGTATCCTGTGAGTTTCATTTTTTTCAACGCATCCTCCACTTCTGCCTTGTTATCTGCAATAAAAACCGTAACAAGTTCAAAATCAGACTGCAAATCCCGATTTTTACGTATCCTCGTCAGGAATTCGTGACAATATTCGCAGTCACTTGACGCAAAAAAAACGATGATATGCTTTGCTTTCGATGCATACAGGTCATACGATCTGCCATCGATGGTCATTCCGGTCAGATTTGGCGCCTTCACCCCCACTCTTACTTTCTGATACGGTGCTGCAATCGTTTCTAAGCGTAATCCTTGTTCCAAAGGCACTTCGCCTTCACCCAATTTCGGATAATTCAACAGGTAGTTGACGACCGGCTCCACCCCCAATGCCGAAAAGCCCTCCAGCATGTAGGTCAAGACAAACTCATACATGCGCATGTTGACTTTCGCCTTTTCAAAAACAGCGCCCAATCCCACTACAAAACCCGCATCGGAATTGGACGCAAACTGTGGCAGACCTTGGTACAAGGAAAGGTAATCGATCATTTTAGTGGTCAGTACGTTGGTGGGAATAAGCGATAAATCATCAAAATCAACATCTCTGAAGAAGTTGTCGATCAAATATTTACGCTGTTCGTTTGCCGGCTGTTTCAGATCTATCGGCAAGTCGCGATCCGTCCGTATCAGTCGCGCCGCATAGCTGCTGTCATTCACCGTCAGGGTATCGGTAAACAAGCGAAAATCGGACTGCAAACGCACAAATTCGGCAGCAGTATTCTGGTAAAACTCCGTTTGCGGGTCATACTGTCGCAACACGGATTTCAGCAGTTCCACATCATGTCGATAATTTGCACGCCTCCATAAGTAAGCCGACCATTTTTCATTGATTTTAGAGCGGACAAACTGCATGGTTTTCAAATCATTTGCATCGCCCATCACAAATTGAACCGGATATCCGTCGTAAAGCAATTCTATTTCCGTATCCCCTTCAGTTCGAAGCAGATACATACCCCGATGCAAACCCTTTTCAAAGGAAAACGAGCCTTGTCCATCTGCCACAGTAACCGCCACAGAATCCAGTTTCAGTCCTGTGTAGGCCAACAACTGCACCGTTTGCCCTTCCCATCCCGCTACTGTTCCCGAAACAGGAAGTTGCGCCATGGAAGGGATGCCCCCCAGCATAAGGAAAAGCGATATGACAGTCCCAAAACGTTTCACTTCAAATGAAATAAGAGACAAAAGTAATCAAAATCTTACAATGGTGCATAATTGATGTTCATCATACAGTTTGATTTTCAATTCCCCAAAGGTGCGATTAAAAGCCGACGTTATCCTCGAGCATATTGCCTCGAGGTGTGGTTTCAATTCCATAAAGGTGCGATTAAAAGTGACGATGGAAGCGTGGAGAAGGCATATCTGTACCGTTTCAATTCCATAAAGGTGCGATTAAAAGTTGTGCCGCTTATTTTCGGATTGCTGCTTTTCTTGTTTCAATTCCATAAAGGTGCGATTAAAAGCAGGGGATACACGACCATAAGGGCGCAGAACGCGAGGTTTCAATTCCATAAAGGTGCGATTAAAAGAGCTGCGCTACGATCCCGAAGACCCGCACTATGCCGGTTTCAATTCCATAAAGGTGCGATTAAAAGATCAGAGGATGCCGGAAAATTTGACAACACCTTAGTTTCAATTCCATAAAGGTGCGATTAAAAGAATTGCGGCAAACACCATTGAAGTGAGCAGCGGACAGGTTTCAATTCCATAAAGGTGCGATTAAAAGGGCCGTATGCCCGGGGTGCGGCTGCGAGTACGACGTTTCAATTCCATAAAGGTGCGATTAAAAGCTGTGGAAATTGGTATAAGGTTGGAATGATATTGGTTTCAATTCCATAAAGGTGCGATTAAAAGCTTCAGAAGCGGGATAATATGCATTTTCAAAATCCTTGTTTCAATTCCATAAAGGTGCGATTAAAAGTACTTTATTATTGATTTCGACACACAGGAAGTTTAGTTTCAATTCCATAAAGGTGCGATTAAAAGTTTTGAATTTGTCTGACTTTCATTGCCTAAAACCTTGGATCAAGATAGTTAATCATGGATTTTATAAGATATTCTTTCTTGTTGGCCACTTCTTCAGCATGATCTTGTAGATAGACAAACAAGTCCATCAACTTGTTTGTTGCTTTCTCGATATTGTAAAGTGTGAGTAAGGGAAGGAGATTTTTTGAAAATATCCCATCCTCAATTTGGAAATGCGTAAACATAAGGTTACGCATATTCTGAACATGAGAATCGAAATATTGTTCTTCCACCACAGTCATAACATTCCTGAATATCTTGAAGTCAATCCTACGAGGCTGTTTTTCTCCTTCGTCAAATATTGGTGTGTACTCAAACCAGCAGTTCGCGTTTTGTTCAAGTGCTTCTTGCGTTGGTTTGAG
>JBGYXG010000041.1:0-3948 GCA_041842465.1 Candidatus Limimorpha sp. | reverse complement strand
TATAAAATCTAATAATTGATTACACATATATTTTTCAATAGGTCATTAGTCGCAAGACAACCGGACATAAGCCTCCAGAACATTGCGATTCGTTCCTTTAGTGACACTTGGTATCTGTTTGTTGTGCGTGATGCTTTTTCTCATGTGCTACCAGACCCTTTCAACCGGGTTGAGGTCGGGCGAGTACGCCGGCGGGAACCTCAGTTCAGGTTCGGGATGCGCCGCCAGGAACGGCTTCGGCCTTCGGGCGTGGTGAAACCTGACGTTGTCGGCGTAAACGATGATCCTCTTCTTGTCCTTGTTGCACCTGAGCACCTTACGCAGATGTCCCTTGAACGTTTCGGCGTTGCCGCATCCGGCGAAGTTCACGGTGAATTGGCCGGTCAGCGGGTTCATGCCGCCAAGCCCCGTGACCCGCTCCTTGGGAGCCTGCTTGCACTTGAAGACGGGCCGCTTCCCCTTTTCCGACCACGTGGTCGAAAGTGTCGCCGTGTTGCTCAAGGATAGCTCGTCTTGGAAAAGGACAACGGTTTCTTGGCTGTCGGCGAACTCATTTAAGTTTTTTTTATCTCCTCCCTCGTCTGGTCGTGCTCCGCCTCGTTGCGTTCGGGGCAGCTCCCGCACATGCGCTGGAAGCTGAAGCCCATCCCGTGGAAGATGTTGTACGCGGAGGACTGCCTGTACGACACGCCGTAATTCTTTTCGAGATGCTTGTGCAGCAGCGGGCCGGTCCAGTTCGCCGTGTTGTAGCCGAAATCCTCCGGGCAAGCCTGCAAGTCCGACTTGAACGCTGCCTTTGTTCACGGGTCAGCCGGCGGTGCCTGCCCTGTCTTGGATTCCGGCGCAGGCCGCCTATCCCTTCCGCGTCGAAACGGTCTGCCCGGTTGCAGATCTGCTTGTGCGACACGTGGTAGAACTCTGTCAGCTTGCGCGAACTGTGGCTGTAGCCGCGACAAAGCTGGAGGATTGCGTATAGCTTCACGCCCACCTCATTGTTTTTGTCACTGTTGAAAACCGCCTCTACCTGCTCTGTCGTGAATTCTTTAGTCTTTTTACTTTGCGTCCCATATTGAAATTTATGGCCGCATAAGATAATGATTATTTGTGTGTTTATTAAGAGTAATTTATATATATTCACACTATTAACCGACTAAAATCGAAATTGGTCGGTTTTTATTTTTAGTTTAGTCTATATCAATTAATTGTATTTTCATTTGTTTGTTTTTCAAAAAGCCCCCCTTCTCAGAACAGCGACATTTGAACATTCGCGGGATTTTTATTCCTACTTTTTGTCCGTTTACCATATGCTTTACGTCCTTCGGTGACCACCCAATTGATGTCCAAATGGCTAATCAGATGCATCCTGATCAAAGCGGCAATGGTTGAAAATGCCTTTTTACTTTCGGACAAAACCCGCACCACATTTAATAACAAATGGGCAATGAGCGTGCACCATACCTGTGTCTTTATCCCGTTTTCCGTTTCCGAGTAGAAAAAATGCAACTGAAAGTTCTGTTTCAGTTTCTTGAACGTCAATTCTATCGTCCAGCGGTATTTGTATATTAATGCCACTTCTTCGGGCGTTATCTCACAATTGTTGGTGATGGACTTGTAGTTCCGCCCTTTTTCGTCCCTGTAATAAATCAGACGCGGACATAGTGTCCGTGTTTTTTTCCACGCTTGTAATCCAGATGAAAGTGGTCAACCTTGTAAACACCGGATTCATCTTTGGAAAGCGTTTTTTCAAAAAACGTTTCCTGCACCTTGGCTTTGGCGTTGTCTTTCAGCCGGCAGACAAAGTTGACGCCCTCTTGTGTCCAGTCGGCAAACTGCCGGTAGAAATCATAAGCCTTGTCGAAGACCGGCATACTCCCTTTCGAGGGGTTCAAGTGCGAGAGGAACTTCCTGTCGTGCATTCTGACTTCGCTGATGGTTGCGAAAACGGCCGTGTCGGCATGTACGTCGTTCAGCATGTGCACATTCAGCCCTTCTTTCCTCATCTTCTTCCCCTCGTCTTTCCGGTTGCGCCCCACGCCTTTCATAATGTCTGAAAACAAGGTGATGGTCGTGGAATCGAAGGCGTAAAACTCCTGGAAACTTACCTCTTTTTTTCGGCTGACCGACAAAAGCGGACGAAAAATAGGCTATCAGGGCGAAGTAATAGAGCCTGAAAAGCTCCTCGCTCCTGTCTCGTAAAGCGTCTCCCGCCGTGCTTTTGGCCGGCGCGCAGTCCATGTTCAGGTAGTTTAGCTTGCCTTCCAATGCCCGCATGCTGTCGCGAACCTCGCTCATGGAATCGCACCGGGAGAAGATTCCGAAAAGCATCACGATGAGCTGGTCCCATGAAAAAAAAGTCTTATAATAGCGGTCGCTACCGCATTGTTGTACCAAAACATCAAACTTCCCGCGGGGAAGCATTTTTGCGATTTGTTTGAAAATCGGCTGACCGACTAAATTTTTTGTGCTATCATTTGCCCATGGTTGAAAATTTGCCTTACAATACAACCGGGGCGAAACTTCGGTCGAGCCCCTTATTTTTATCTGAAACTTTACTCGGTCAGTAGTGATAAAATAACTCAAAAAGCATTGTTAGAAACTTCTGTCAAATTAAACCCTGTTGGTAGTGTGCTGAATGCAATGTATGGAGCAACCATAGGGAAAGTAGGTGTTCTTACACAACCTGCAACAACTAATCAAGCATGCTGTGCTTGCTCGGATTTCCGGGGAATAAACAACTTATATCTTTTTTTATCTATTGATTGCATACAGAGGTTACTTTATACAGTTGGGAGAAGGAGGAGCTCAGCCAAATATCTCAAAGGGAAAAATAATTTCCACAGATATTCCTTTACTGCCTTTTGCCGAGCAATAGCGAATGGTCAAGAAAATCGAAGAGATTTTTAAGATGTTAGACTAAATAAAGGATAATTTGCAGGCAAACTCATAGTGAAATCGTTCTTGTTACCGTAAACTTTTAAATAATAAAGAATATGGTAACAAAATTTCAAAATTTTTTAGAAAGGCAAGACCTTTCTGCAAGCACAATCAGGTCTTATGTGTGGACTGTCAATCACTTTGTTGCTCAATATGAGAAGATGGACAAAGAGAACCTCTTAGCTTACAAAGGATATTTGGTGGAATGTTTTAAGCCTCAAACGGCTAACTTACGCTTGCAAGCACTGAACAAGTATCTGGAATTTACGGGTAAAGAAAAACTGAAACTCAAGTTTATCAAAGTACAACAAAAAAACTTTCTCGAAAATGTGGTCAGCAATGCAGACTATCAATATCTGAAAACAAAACTGAAAAGCGACGGACATCTTGAATGGTACTTTGTGGTATGGTTTCTGGGTGCTACCGGTTCCCGTATCAGCGAACTGCTTCAAATCAAGGCTGAGCATGTAGCCGTTGGGAATCTGGACATGTACACCAAAGGGGGAAAAATCAGGCGACTTTACATTCCGAAGAAATTAAGAGAAGAAGCCGATAAATGGCTAGAACAAAGAGGTTTTTCGTCAGGATATATTTTTCACAATCGATTTGGAGATAGAATATCCGCTCGAGGTATTGCCCAGCAACTCAAATATTTTGCAGAAAAATACGGCTTGAATAAAAAAGTCATTTATCCGGATTCTTTTCGTCATCGTTTTGCCAAAAACTTTCTTGAAAAATTCAATGATATTGCATTATTAGCCGATTTAATGGGGCATGAAAGTATTGAAACTACTCGCATCTATTTGAGAAGAACTGCGAGTGAACAGCAAAGTATCGTGGACAAAATTGTTACATGGTAAATCGAATAAAAATGGGCAGTCTCAAAAGGCTGCCTCTTTTTCATTCATTTATGCAGCGAAAGACTTGGAGCTAGGCAGAAAACTTTGCATTTCGCCCTTTTGTGGAGTACAGATAAAGAAAGGACCCAAAACAGTCTGTCTTTCGATAAGAAAT
>JBGYXG010000040.1:0-107528 GCA_041842465.1 Candidatus Limimorpha sp. | reverse complement strand
GGCCGCCCTTGAACTTTCCTTCACCTTGTCGCTGATGCCCGCAAGGGCTATCACACGTTCCGCATCGGCGAAATACACCACCGTGGCGGCACGTGAGGCCAACTCGACGGCTTGGGCTTGCAAAGACGGCTCAATAGGGATCCGCTGCGCCGCCATCAACCGGCTGTTGCCGATATAAAAAAGCTTTCCATCACTCAAGGCGGTCAATCCTCGCCCTGTTATGCTTTGAAAATCATATACTTCAACTGCATTTTCCACCCCAAAATACCGCACAACGGCGGCTGCCAGCGGATGTTCCGACCTCGACTCCATAGCGGAAAAAACGCCTTGGTAATACGCCTTGTCATCCACCCCATCCGCCCAGTGGCATTCCAGCACTTGGGGCATTCCCTCAGTGAGGGTGCCGGTCTTGTCGAGCACGATGGTGTCCATATCCTTGGTCTTTTCCAAGCTCTTGGCATCTTTGATGAGAATGCCATTTTCGGCTCCCAATCCTATGCCCACCATAATGGCTGTGGGCGTGGCCAATCCCAAGGCACAGGGACAGGCGATGATCATCACGGTGACCATAGCCAGCAGGCCATGACTCAATCCCTCGGCAGGATCGAGCAAGAGCCAAAGCAAAAGGGTGAGAACGGCGATTCCGAGGATGGTCGGGACAAACACCGCCGCAATCTTATCGGCCAGTTTCTGTACGGGGGCCTTGCTGCCCTGCGCTTCGGCAACGGCTTTGATGATATGCGACAGCACCGTTTCGTCGCCCACTTTCTCCGCCTTGAAGGTAAAGCCGCCTTTGCCGTTGATGGTGCCGGCATAGACCTTGGAACCCGCTTGCTTGGCAACGGGGACAGGCTCTCCGCTCAGCATTTTTTCATCGACAAAACTGCTGCCGCTGACGATTTCGCCATCTACGGCAATACGCTCTCCCGGCTTCACCGCCATCAGGTCGCCCTTGCGGATGCGCTCTATCGGCACCATGCTCATGCTGCCGTCGGCCTCGATGCGGCTTACCGTCTTGGGGCGCAGCCCGATGAGTTTTTTCACCGCCGTGTTGGTGCGCCCTTTGGCTTTTTCTTCCAGCCATCGCCCCAACAGGATGAAGCCAATGATCATGCTTGAAGACTCGAAGTACAAATGGGGAAGAAGACCGTGCCGCTGCCAGACTTGGGGAAAAAGCAAGTTGAAAAGGCTGAAAAGATAGGCGATGCGCGTGCTCAGTGCCACCAAGGTGTCCATGTTCATGGCCCCGTGGCGGATGAGCCTCCAGGAGTTGATGAAAAAGTCACGTCCCAAATAAAACACCACGGGCGTGGCGAGCATCCATGCCGCATAACCCGAAAAACGCCATGACTTGAAGCCCATGGCCAACACCATGACAAGGACGGAAAGCGACAAGGCGAAGACGGTGCGCCATTTCAAGGAACGAAGGTATTTTTCGCGGGCTTTCTCCGCCTCGTCAAGCACATCGTCGCCTTTATCGATGACCAAGCCGTATCCGGCATTTTCCACAGCCTGTTGCAGGATTTCGGGCGAACATTGCGAGGCATCGTATTCCACCATGGCGATATTGGCAGCCAAATTGACCGCCACCTGCCCCACCCCCGGCTGCTTGCGCAAGGCCTTATCGACATGCGCCACACAAGCGGCACAGGTCATGCCCACCACCGGGAAGCTGTCCTTTACAGTTTTCTCTTTCATCGGAACCTATTGACTTGATATGCAAAAATACGAAAAACGCGGCACTGGTCCGCGCTTTTCTTGAGCAATAAACGGGAGGAAGAAACTTTTTTTGAGAGGTGAAGACCGTCCTCCCTCCCAATAGAAAATTATAACGCAGCTTGTAGTTGTTTCACCCAGTTTGCGATACGTTCATCGGTCTTGTCCGACTCATTGGATTCATCCAAAGGAAGGCCGACAAACTGTCCGTCGATCAGGGCTTCGGAATCCAAGAACGAATAACCGCTTGGATCGACCTTGCCGATGAATGTGGCTCCCGACGATTGCAACTCTTCATAAATCTTTCCGATGGCGCTACAGAACGACTCTGAGAAGCCGCCCGAATCACCCGTTCCGAAGATAGCGATTTTCTTACCGCCTAACTTTGCCTTCTTCATGATTTCGATACCGTTGTACCAATCGTCCTGCAAGTCGCCCACTCCCCATGTGGAAGAGCCAAGCAACAGCGCGTCATAGCCGGTTACTGTATCGGGCGTGATCTTAGCCACGTCCATAATGTCGTTGTTTTCGATGTGCATCGCACCCGCAATACGCTTGGCGACGTCTTCAGTTGCTCCTGTTGAGGAACCGTAAATTACAGCAATTTTCATTGTTACAAAATTATGAATGTTTTCGTGCTGCAATATTACGACGTTTGTTTTCCTCCGACACTTACAACATATTGGGATTTTTCAGCGGATTAATCACTATTAATGGGGATTCCCCGAAAAAAAACAAAACTTTTCCAATTATCCCGACTTTCGTCACCAGCGATCTGCGAACCGATGTATTACAAACAACGACCCGCACCGTCAAAGCTGCTTCGCCACAAAATCCCAGTTGACAAGATTCCAGAAATCAGCCACATACTTGGCTCTGGCGTTTTGCTTGTCCAAATAGTAGGCATGCTCCCACACGTCGATGACCAAAACAGGCTTGTTGCCATCGGTAAGCGGGTTGCCGGCATTGGTTTTCTGAACGATTTCAAGATGACCTTCCTTGTTTTTCACCAACCAGCACCATCCGCTGCCAAACAGCGAAACCGACTTGGCGGTAAATTCCTCCTTAAACTTGTCGAAACTGCCGAAATCACGCTCAATGGCATCAAGCAGTTTGCCTTCAGGCTTTGCCTGGGCATGAGCCGTCAGGCAATTCCAATAAAAGGTGTGGTTAAACACTTGAGCGGCATTGTTGAAAATGCCACCCTGCGCCGTTTGGATGATGGCTTCCAACGCCTTGCCTTCAAACTCGGTTCCCTCGATAAGCTTATTGAGGTTATCGACGTATGTCTGGTGATGCTTTCCGTAATGGAACTCCAGGGTACGCTGGCTGATGTAAGGTTCCAAGACATTCATTTCGTATGGCAATGCCTCTAAAACAAATTTACTCATATCGTTTATGTTTCAATTGGGTTCGGACTTCAATCCTATTGATCCAAGACACACGAAGTCCTTTAGTGCGACTGGAAATCTTTTGGCAAAGATAGCATTATTTGAAATGAAATTGGGCTGACGGACAGATATTTTTTCAATATCCCCCATCAGCCCAACTTCCCGGGCGGCATCCCATAAGTGCCCAACCGCTACGTCACTTCCGACATTCCGGCTCAATCGCCATCCTTCTCAGCGTCTTGCCTTTGAACACTACTGAAACGCCTTGCTATTTCTTGGCAGCATCCTCTTTGTTTCGATACCGCCACTATTCCATTCGGTTTAGTTCAGAGCGACCTTATGTGTGGTGTTGCCCTTGTCGGACAAGGTCTTGATAAAGTAGGTGCCCTTGCTCAGGTGCGAAAGGTCAAGCGTAACGGTGAAACTATCCGAAACCTTACGCAGCACTTCCTGACCGAACAAGTTGAACACGCTGATTTCCTTATGACCTTCTGCCTGCACATGAACCGTTCCGGTCGTAGGATTGGGATAAATGGCAATGTCCCGTGTTGGGGTTTCTTGATTGGCTGTCAAGCTGATACAAGCCATGTTGGAATGACTGGATTCCACGTTGTGGAAGGTTCCCGTCACGGTATAGCAAGACCAATCGGAACTTGGATTGGGATCGTTGTAAACAGTGGTATCGACACTTGTTGCAATCGCTTCGCCGTTTTTATAAACCGTATAGCTTTCGGCATAGCGTGCAGGCTCCCATGACAAGACAAGGGATCCGTTTTCATTTCTAACAACAAGGTTGTCCGGAATGATGGTCTTGTTGACTTCAAGGAAATTATGTTGCGGATGGTACAAGGCGTGTGCCGACGAGGATTCGCAGTTTGAGCTTTGGTAATACGCCGTAATCCGATAGCGGTATTTCTTGCCTTCGGGCATGGCCTTTCCATCGATGTGGCTCGTCGCTGAAGATCCTAAGACCTTGATGCGTTGATAGGCTCCTTCGCCATCTTTACGGTAAATGATATAGCCTGAAAGGTTTTCAGTAATAGGCTTGGTCCAGTGCAGCTTCACCCTTCCGTCGTTCAGTACTTCATAATAGAAATCGCTCGGGGCAACACATTCCGTTGTTGACGGCATACTGCATTCATTGGAGAATGCCGATTCGCCGTTTTCACAAAACAGACTGACCTTATAGCTGTGATCCGTACCTGCTACAGTGTCATCGGTGAAGGAATTGCCGTTATGTGCCATGGCATAAAGGCTGCCGTCGCGATAGATGGCAAAACCATACTGCGAAGAGGTGACGGCGTCCCAAGTAAGCACGGCATCCTGTCCGTTCATGGTGACTTTGGCATTAAATGGCACATCGCACTCACTTCCCGATCCGCAGGTGTTGTTGGCTTCGAAAAAGGTGCCGGTAGGAATGTCGTTAGAGTTTCCGGTAAATGCAAAAACCGTATCATTGGCACTGTCGAGGATCGTGAACGAAATATTGGTGGGTGAATTGGGAGTCTGCCATGAAAAATAAACATGTCCCTTGGGCAAATTGACTTTTTGAGAATACGTTCCCGACTTCAGAAGGGTGATACGGCCAATGCGAAAACCTTCCGCATTGTAGATGGAGAGAATGCCGTTGCGCCATCCGCCACTAACAGCAGTGGTGTTGATGGTCCATTCACAGGAAGATCCTAAGAAAACGTTCTTTGCATAGGCTTTTTCGCTGGCAATGTCCTGTCGCACGACATGAACCGCATAGTTGGCAACGGCGGGGAGTCCATAGTGGTCGGTATATGACATAGCGGCACCCGGAGTCACGTTCGTCCCTTCATAAACCACTTCGCCATTGCGGGTGACGACCACTTTGTCGATGGCGGTAAGAGTGGAATCCAAAACGGTTTTCGTCGGATTGGTCCAGTTCAATGTGGCGGAGAACTCCGTATCGCCATTCGCTGTCACCGTAAAGTTGGAAGGAGTCATCGGTGCATTGTTGTAAACGGTATAGGGAACAAAGTTAAAAACAGCCGCCGCACTGCCCGAGAACGACATGTTGTCAACCCCGAACCATCCATTGCCGCTGCCGCTCCAACCCCAGTTGAAGTGAAACAGGTTGTTATCATCATATCCGTCACAGACAAAAGCATGGCATCCGGAGTTGCTGCAACCCGAATAGTACAAAGGCCACTGCTTGTCGAACGACTCTTTCAGCATGTTCTGCCATTCCGTGAGAGAATATTCATCACGAGAACGATGCACCACTTCTTGTCCGTACAAAAAATGGTCTTTCACCGCATCGGGAACATCAAAGGAATAGGCACCGCTACCGTTTGCGGAGTAGTTCATGTTCACAGCCATGCCACAGTGGTACATCAGCGTGGCCACCGCATCAATCTGTTCTTGAGGCGATCCGCCGCTGATGGAATTGGGCATATTGGCCCAATCGTATGTCGTTTGACCAAAATCGATGGTCTGTCCGATATGGGAATGCATGCCCTGGCCACAGGTAGGATAATCCCAGTATTTCATCACCATCGACATGGCGCAAGCCACACAGCCTGCATACACCCTGCCACCGGGACCTCCCGACGCAGGAGGACAATAGTGGTTATAAGGATAATCCTGATTCCATTTCAATTTGATGAGATATTCGGCACGTTTGCCTCCGTTGTAGGAAATCAAGCGACCGCTTTGGCGAATCTTATTCCATTCTTCTGCTATTTCAGCACGCTGACCATCAAGTTGTGTCATGCTTCTGTCTTTCACAATGGTTTCGAGATAATAAGCCAATTCGGGCGACATGTTTTCCGTTTCAAACAGACCTTCATCGGAATAACCGACTATGGGACGGAAGAAATCATCCGCCGAAACAATGACAAAGCCCGTTTCACCAACATTAAAGACATAAAAACAGTTGTCACCGCGGTCGGTGGCGGCTGTATAAACAAGCGTAAGCTCCGCATTACGAATGCCGAGAATTGCATGGGCGAACTTCTGTCCAACGGCTTTTGCCGAGGCAAGATCGACAGGATTTGCTTGAATCTGTCCCAGACAGAACAAAGCAAGGAAGAAGGTAATGAATACTTTTTTCATCTGTGTTACAATTAATCGATTTTTGATAATTACAAGTCGGTAAAGTTACAATTTCTTACAACACAAGGCTACCATTATTTCGCTGTTTTTTTATCAAATATATAAAAAAAATCCAGCATCCGGAACACGTTCATAATCTCCACATTTGCAATATTGAGACCATGACACAACTCCTTGGCAGGAGATCCCAAATCCGTTTGACATGACAGTAAGGATAAAGCACAGAATAACACCAATAACAAGGACATTATTCGGAATGACGGCGAAAGCACCCGAAACTAACAGCCAATAGGAAGCCTTTAGGCTACCATGCCTCCCTGTCATTCGCAAGTCACCTGCACCGTGCTGGCCTGACGGCCGTCGCGTTTGACTTCGATATGTGTCTTGATGCGTTCGCGCAGTCCTTCCACATGGCTGATGACCCCCACTTTGCGCTGGCTGAACTTGTTCAGGCGTTCTAAGGCGTTCATCACGGTATTCAGGTATTCGCTGCTCAAAGTGCCAAAGCCTTCGTCGATGAATAGCATCTCGACGGAAAGCCCTTGTTCGCCCAAATTGGACAGCCCCAACGCCAAGGCCAACGACACCAAAAAGCTCTCTCCACCCGACAAGCCGTTGACAGGACGGCTGGCATATCCTTCATAAGCATCGCGTATCATCAGCACCAAACCGCTGCAATCCAATTCATAGCGGTTCGAAAGCTCTTTCAGGTAATGGTTGGCGCCATGCAGCAGCTCCTTTAACACATGCGACTGGGCAATGTTGCGGAACTTCTTGCCTGTCGCATCACCGAAAGCGTCATTCAATCGATCCCATCGCTCCCACTCGCTCCGTAAAAGCTCGCATTGCCGCACTTTATCCTGCACTTTTTTTGTATCTTCTTCGTTTTGTTTCAGTTTTGCATCGATGCCCCCCATCCGCTGGTTCAATGCATTCGCACGCGCTGCCAATAGCTCTTTGTTTCCCGACAAGACCTTTTTATCTTCCGCCGGCGCAAACTCCGGTTGCAGCCGCAGGTGGTTTTCGGTTTCCCGCACCACTTCCTGCAACAAGTCGGCTGCGGACTTTTTCTCCTCGATAGCCTTTGTCACCCGACCGCGCATCTCTTCAATATCAGCGGTCCTATACCGGCATAAATTCGCAATCACATCCTCCTGAATATCAGCATTTCGTCTATAAAAATCTTGTAGTAAAGCCGTTTTTGCCACCTCATCTTCCAACAATGTCTTTTGCTCTATCTGTGCTTTTGACACCTCGTCCTTAAATGCATTAATATCGGCAACGAGATGTAAGTTTTCGACAACACCATCCGCAGCCATGTCTTTCCAATCAGGATAACGTTGCCACAGCCATTGCTGCACGCCACACACCTGATCCAATTCGGATTGCAAGGCTTGCAGCCGTACCGTCAGTTTGACGGATAAGTCTCCAGCCTTTCTGAAAGCCTCGCTATCATGCCGCAGCCGACGAATGACTTCCGGCAAATCCTCCTCCCAGCCTTTCGGATAAACGATTTGCGCCGCAGCCTGACTCATAGCTTGCTCACGATTGGCGGAAGCCTGAAGGATATTGCTTTCATGCTGCCTGATGTCGGCTTCGGCTTTGCTAAGCCGCTCACGGGCTTGACTTTGCACCTTGTCCGCTTCCGAACCTATTCGCTGCAACTGATCCTTGTCCTTTTGCATGCGATCGATCTGCAAACGCAACCTGTCGCAATGCTGCAACTGCTTCGCCCATTCCGCTTTTTGAAACTGAAACTGTTCCTGACGACGTAAAATGTTATCATGCAGTTGATTGTCATCCACATCGAAACCGCATTTCTGACAAAGACCCTCTAATGCCCGATACGCCTGCTCCATCTTTGCGCGCGTTTCATCCATTTCTTTCGTTTTTTCCGCATGATGCTTATCCAAATTGGTGATTTGCAACATGTTTTGATTCCAGCTGAGAAGAGCTGCTTCCTTTTCCTGTTGGGCCTTGTCACGCAACTGCTCGAAAGGTTTCAATATGTCGGCGAATGCCTCGTCTTTTTTCAGAACTGTAATAATATTGCCACACACCGGGCATTTGTCCCCTTCGGCAAGCGCATGTCGCAACGCCTTGGCGTGGTCGTTCACGGCTATTTCCGCTTTTTTACATGCAGCATTGCTCTCTTCAAAATTCAGTCTTGCAGAATCGGCAGCTTCTCTCAACTTTTCCGTCTTGTTCCGTTCTTCTTGAAGTGCCGTTTCAACTTCCTTTAGCTTGGCAACCTGCGCCTCATAGTATTCTTTCTTTTCCGCATACGACTTAAGTTCCGTTTCGATTTGCAACAAACCTTTTTCCTGTAGTTCGCAACTTGCTTTGGCTTGTTCGATATCGGCACGATGCAGATTATCAAGCTCCCGCTCCGCCTGATCGATTTCCTGTCTTTTTCTATCAACAGCAGTGTTCGCCGCCGCCAGAGCATCGTCGGCTTTCTTGACCGTTTCATTGAGCTGCGACCGTGATTTCTTAAGCTCGCCAATGGTGCGTTGCAGAGCAACCATTCTTTCATTTTCCGCAATAACGGCATTCAGCCAAGCAATAATACCCGATGCGTTGTCATACATGGGCTGTTCCGCCTGATGTCCCTTGACATAGTCCGACTGCTCCTGTCGCTGCCGATCCGTCTCCTCACATTGCCTTTGTCGAAACAGCAAATTACCGGACAACCTCCGATAGCGTTCGGGGAAACCTTCCTGATGTTGTCGGTTCAATTTCAGCAGTTGCTGTTTTTGTTGGATCTCCTTGCAGGCAGCGATGGCCTCTGTGGACACATCCCAAAATGCAAGCATCCGCTGCGCCTCCTTCAACTTTTCCGATTCCGCTAATTGTCGGGCACTCTGGGCTCTTTCCAATGCTGCCTTATGCTTCGTCTCCAACTCTTCCCTCTTGTCAATCCAACGCAGTTTGCCCTCAATAACTTCCTGATTTTTAGAAAGCTGCTTCACTTCCTGTTCCAAAGCACTCCGATCGGCATTCAATTGTCGTATCTCTTCTTCGCTCAAAATCCGGATCAACTGCATTTCGGTTTTCGCCAGATCGAAAGCGGCTTTTTTCTCTTGCGTGATACTGTAAATCTTCATCCCGATGCGGGTAAACTTTTCGGTATCCGTCAGTTTCTCCAAGATGGCCGATTTTTCATCTTCCTTGCTCAGCAGGAACTTGGTAAACTCGCCTTGCGCCAGCAACGTCGTCCGGCAAAACTGCTCATAGTTCAGTCCTATGGCCTGTTCTATTTCTGTTCTGATGTCCCCCACCTTATGCAAGGTCTTTCCGGTGTCAAGTCGGGTCAGACTCCATTCCACATTCTGCCTTGCGCCGTCGGGACGGTTGTGCGCACGGTGCACCTGCCACTGTGCCTCGTATGCCGTACCATCATTGCCTTGAAAATACAAATCCACATAGCCTTCGCCCGTGCCGTTGCGCAACATGCGGCGCGTGTCGCCCAAAGTGGCTTCTTTGTCATTCCCTTCATCCATGAGCACTTTTTCGTTCGGGGCACGGTTGGTGCGCGGCGTTTCGTTATACAAAGCCAGACTGATGGCATCTAAAATGGTGGTCTTTCCGGCACCTGTCTCACCACAAATCAAAAACAACGGACTGTCCTTCAACGGAACGGCTTCAAAATCAATGGTAGCATCGGCAATGGACGCGATATTATGCAGGATAACTTTCTGAATCTTCATGACGGAAACGGCTTGTTATTATGAAATGCAAATCGACGGAGTTTTTCAAATTTTATCTTCGGTATTGACGAGTTGTATGACCTGCCGCAGCATATCGCGCTGCTCCTCGTTCAGCCCGTGATGCCGATCGGCAATGTCAATAATCTTGTCGTCCGACATTTCCTTGATTTCCTGTATGGTGACCGCAGGTTGCGCGGTCTCGTATTCCTTTTCTTCGGCAATAATGCGGTTGACATAACAAAACTTGCACGCCTTGTTACGGCAGATCTCCAAAGCCCTTTCGGTACAATCGGAGGGCAGATAGCCATTGTCGGACAGCATGTTAAGCCGAATATACGCTGCTTTTTCAGCATCAAAATCACGCATCAAGGCCAAGGTTTCATCCAAAGGCAAGGCTCCGTTGACAGGCAAGGTGACGAGCGGGTGCGGGTTAACGATTTCCACCTGTGTGCAACGGGGCGTTTCGCCATGCCGGTCGATTTCAACAATGGAAACCGAATGCGGATACGCCTCATCGAAACTCACCGCGACGGGGGCGCCGCTGTAACGCGCCTTTCGATCGCCGCCTTCGACAAATTGCGGACGGTGGATATGACCCAAGGCAAGATAATCATAACCGGTGCCCAGTTGATCAAGTGGGGTGTATTCCATGCCACCGACATTGTCCTGATGTCCCGTGATGTCGCAACCGGTCACAGCCAAATGTGCCATGAGGACAACAGGCAAACCGTTGTGATTCTGCGCATCAATCACATCAAGCAATTTCCTAAAGAAGTGACCCTGTCTGCTTTCCGCGATGCCTTCGGGGACTTGTGGGAAATTCTGCTCGTAGCAAAACGGGACGGCAGCCACAAAACCCTTGTCACCAATACGGATGACGTGCGGTTCGTAGTCGGCGCTACGGTCGGCATGGTGCGCCACGTTGCCCACCATATACACCTCGGCCATCTTCCACAACATGCGGTTCACCTCGATGCGCGAATAGCTGTCGTGATTGCCAGCCGTAATAACGATGGGCATGTCTTGCTTCTGCGCACGAATGTGCAGCAAGGCGTCCACATACATCTTTTGCACTTCGGTGGCCGGATTGCCAATGTCGAAAACATCGCCACTGACTATCGTCACATCGGGCTGATGTGCCTTGACTATGACGGCGATTTGATGGAGAAACGACTGTTGTTCTTCGGTACGGTCATAACCGTATAGTTTGTGCCCAAGGTGCCAGTCGGAAGTATGGAGGATTTTCATATTGCCCGTTTTAGTTTTCGGATATTCAGGTAAAAAAACATTTGGGAAGGCTTGATGTGCGGAACCCAGCGCAAAAGTACAATATTATTCCCGAAAACGCCATGAATGTTGTTCCCGAATTACCGATAGGCTTCACCCAAAACAAACGCTATCGAAAGTGCGGAAATGGAGATTTTCAATGATTGAAAACGGCAAAGACAGACGGGCGAGCAAAAAAATCCTTATGTTTGCGCTTTCTATTTTTAATCAATCAACCATGATTACAGAACAAGAAGAACAAATTATCAGAAGAAGTTTTTGCGCAAAGACCTGGAACGACACCAAGACCCGTGATTCGTGGTCGGTTTTCAAGATCATGTCAGAGTTTGTAAACGGCATGGAAAAGATGTCGCAAATCGGTCCATGTGTGGCCATTTTCGGCTCCGCACGCACGCAGCCTGGAAGCAAATATTACGAATTGGCCGTCGATATTGCCGAAGGACTTACCAAAATCGGTTTCGGCATCATCACCGGAGGCGGTCCCGGCATCATGGAGGCTGCCAATAGGGGCGCCCGCCAAGGCGGAGGCACCAGCGTGGGACTTAACATCGTGCTGCCTCATGAACAGCATTTCAATCCTTACATCGACCCCGACAAAAACATCAATTTCGATTATTTCTTTGTGCGCAAGACCATTTTCATGCGCTATTCGCAAGGTTATATCGTCATGCCCGGCGGCTTCGGCACCTTGGACGAGCTTTCGGAAGCCATCACGCTGATTCAGACCAACAAAATGGTGGATTTCCCCATCGTCTTAGTCGGATCGGAATACTGGGGCGGCCTCATCGACTGGCTCAAAAGCACCATGCTGGCTGAGAAAATGATCAAGGAAGAAGACTTCGACATCTTCCACGTCGTCGATACCAAGGAAGACGCCGTCAAGGTCATTCAGGACTTTTACAACAAATACGCACCGCGCCCCAACTTCTAATTCACCGCACACCGGCACCATGGGCACGCGCAGATTTATTGAAACGGCATTTCAACTGCTCGATATCGAGGGAGACGGCTTCCATGTCATGATTTCTGGAAAAATCAACGGCAAGGAAGCCCACTTTCTCATCGACACCGGCGCCTCGCGAAGCGTGTTCGACACCGACACCGTCTCCAGCTTTATCGACACCCCGCTGTTTCAGAAAAAAGAAGGCATCACCGCCGGATTGGGCAGCTCCGACATGGAAAGCGCCACATTCGACATCGAAAGGCTTGAACTCGGTCCCCTGCCGATCGAACATTACGAAGCCGTCGCACTCGACCTTTCCAACATCCACAGCTCCTACGAACAACTGCGTCTGCCGCGAATACACGGCATCATCGGTGGCGACCTGTTGGTGCGCTACAAGGCGGTTATCAACTACCGCCAGCGGAAAATCCGCTTCACTCCAAGGAAGCAGAAAAAACAAGACAATAAGTAGGCGAGCAATTTTAGTTTACACATAGGGCTTAAATCACCCTGTTGCCGTGCGATTGCTTCGCGTGAATGCAAATAACAACGAAGCCATAACATCCTCGACAGAACGGATGCCTAATGACATCGCAACCGCCGCACAGGACCGAAAGCATCCCATGCAGCGGCTTTGCTGGCATAAAATCGACATGGCTATTGGGTGTGGTTGGTCAATTCTTTCATTTCACCACAAGCCTCCTCGTGACCGTCGTCCCTTTGCCGTCCGTCATGCGGAGCAGATAGAGACCTTCGGGCAAATCGGAGACGGAGATTGCGTTGGTGTTTTGGCAGGTTTTCACGGTTTGCCCCAACATGTTGCAAACTTGAAGCTTGGCCACTTTCATGCCGCTGATGCAGACGAGGCCATTGGCGGGATTGGGATAAATGTTCACTAGAACAGGCTCCTCGTTCTTTTCTTCCACCTCGGTAATGTCAAAGTCACACAAAACAGGCAAATTGTTCCCCCAAAAGCTGTCGTCCGCGCACCATGCATAGAACACCTCTCCGTTTTCTTGGCAAAGCCTCCAATCATTCAAGGCTTCTATAAGCAAGATAGTTTCGTAAAAAGCACCGTCTTGCCCTTGGATCCGAACCGTATCGGTGAAAGTCCAGCCATCTTCTTCTTTGTTAAAAGATTCCGTATCGGATATGGTGCCGCTATTGGTATAAGCAGGATCGTCAGTGAAATCCAAATTCTCAATTTTGTTGTAATAGCAATTTCTTATGGTTCCAAAATTGTTCACGCAGACACCCAACCTTGGAATTGGTGGCCACCATGTTTGATAAACCCCAAACCAATTGCCAATATACGAGTAACAATTCTCGATTGTTCCATAGTTGTCGTTGGTCATTCCTCCAAAATTGTGAAGCCATTTCAACGAATCAGCTAAAGACGCGCAGTTTTGAATGGAGCCATAATTGGCAAACACAAACAGACCCTCGCTATCTCCAATATTGCCCGGATATGACAATTTGCCGAGTTTCACCATGCAATTTGTAATGATGCCGTCATTCTTAAATCCAAACAAGGCACTTTCACTATCAAATCCGTTTTTGCGCATCTCGTCGATTTCAACATAGCACCGGTCGATGACATTGGGTCTTGCCTCTCCATCGGTTTCATACGGTTCTGCACTTCCAAAAAACTTGCCGTCCCTCATATTACGCCCTTCGGCATAAACATGGCGCAACACCACATTTTCTATCCTTGCGCCGCATAAATTTCCAAAGAAGCTCTCAAAGTTCTCATAATTCGGATTATGAAACAGTATAAGATTGTTTACAACAAACCCGTTACCGTCAATAGTGCCGCAGAATTTCAGCTTGTCGGGGTTGGGGTCGCCGAGGTTGGTGCCGTCGGCAATGGGAACCCAAAGGGCGGTAGCCATATCGACATTGGCTTCAAGGGTCACTTTCTTTCCGTTGAAGTCATCGGCTTCCTGTCCGTTGAGGCCGTTCACCACGGAAATGAGCCACGCCAAGGCCTCGGCGGAATGAAGATGCACATCGCCGTTTTCGTCCACCACATAGCCCGCAGGCTGCTCGGTGACAAGGTCTGTCCAATATTGTTCAGGGAGCTCCCTTGCCTGGTTGAGACGCCTTGGAGTGTGCCTCAGCTTTCTCAATGCCTCGTCGGTTTGCTTGGCGAAAGCATCCGCTGACTTGGGTACAAACTGCGCCAATTTTCCCCTTGCGCCTTTTGCGCCACAGGCTTCCATCTTCAGGTAGAGATTGCCGAGGTCGATGGTTGCAAATATACTGTCGTTGTATGGTGTCTCCTCGTCTTCTATGATGGCCTCGTACCACGCTATGGCTTTATCATAATGCTCCAAGAGTTCGTCGCACCTGTTGGCAAGTGTGCCTGCCAAAGCGGAAAGCTCCTCGTTCCCTTGTATCGTGGTGTCACTTGAATAATAAGATCGCAGTCCGGCATAGTCTTTATCGGAACTGCATTCAAGCAGTAACAATTTCTTCATGGCGTTGTATGCGCTGTTGGTGTTGGGATGGAGTGCCACGATTTCCTTATAGCTCGTCTTGGCGGAAGCGCAAAGCCCGATTCCCCATAACGAATCCGCTTCAGCAGATGCCCGTTGGGCTTCCTCCTCACAGCTCGAGAGGCATTCGCCATAGCCCCACTTGGGAAGAATGTCGAACTCAACGCCGTTGGTGGTGTTGGTGATGTAGTTGAAACGGCCTTCTATCTGCGTATTGGTGCAATTCCCCCAATTATCGTGTTCCAAATCAAGCCTTATACATAATCCTTCGCTGTCATTCACATTGTTTTCGTATTCAAAGAACCATCCGTTTCCCGAACTTGTGATACGATTGAAACGGAAGGTCTGGGGCATGCAGTCGCGATAGACGGACATTTCGCAATAATCGTTGTCGTGGATGTGTTGGGTCTGGCTTGCATTAAGGGCTGTGCAATTACCAGTGAATTTGTTCACGGTGCTACCGTTCAGCAGCTTCACCCCATAGTTGCACTGCGTGATTTCGTTTTTCCCTTTTATGTCGGCGGCCGTTCCATACAGGGTGAGCCCTGTTCCCGTACAGCCTTTGATAGTGTTCCTAAGTATCCGGCTGCCTATTCCCGACGTCCCGCAATTGTAGATCAGGATGCCATCGGTATAATGACGAGAGGACATTAATCCAGTGCCATTGACCGTATTGTCCGCCAGCATAACGCTTGAATAGCCGTCAACGCGCGCAGCATGTTCGCAATGGTTCCCAAAGGCACTGAAAGTACAGTTGCTGAGCGAGAAGGATGATGCGTTAGTGAGCAATGCCGCATCTCTCATTCCGCCATTTGCCCGAAGTGTGGCATTCACGAAAGTGCAACCGTCAATGACAACGGTCTGCTGTCCGTTGATTTTCAGCTCCAGCGTTGCTCCGTTTTCAGCTTTGAAGGTTACGCCTCGACCTATTTGCACATTGCCGTTCACCACAATTTCGCAGTTGCCGCGCTTGGCCGTGATGACGGCATTGTCACCGATAATAAGGGTTGAACCATTATCTATCTGCAAATTGCAATCGTATGCCTCGGTGCCGTACATGTCGAGGCTGACACCTTCGTTAATGGCCAAGGTTGAACGATTGTTCACCGTGACCGTACGGCGGGCAACGCGGTCAGTAGAAAGGGTCAGGTCAGCCTCAATAGCTTGCTTGAATGGCAGGAGATGGTAGGGGATGCCCAACCTCGTATCTCCATTGTTCACAATTGATACACTTGGACTTCCGGAATAAGGCAACTCAAAGACTTCGTTCCAACGATAGTCAAACAAAGAAATATTAGAAAGTGTTCCCGAATGACCATTTAATGGATCTATTTCCTGTACAATGAAATAAATTTCCCCAATACTGTCTAAATCAAAGAATTGCCCATAATCTAAACATAATTCAACGGGCTCATTGTTAATTCCTTGCATAGAAAAACAATCTGCACCATTCCAAGCGGGTTTATAATTAAACGCGAGGAAACTTGTTGTCCCATTAATGGTGTTTTGACTAGCATCATTTGAATAACCAGCATATAGTTTTAACTTTTTCCTACAGGGATAAGTAATGTTGGCTTTTATTGTCAATTCAGGAGAATAATTACAATTACCGACGCCGGAAATGGTTAGCACATGAACGTATTTTGTTGATATCCCTCCATTACTACTTAGTGCAGCCAATAATCTGTATGGCATATAAACAAATCCACTATCTATTGCAGAGGGATACCCTGTGTCCCATGAATTTGCAACTTTTAAAGCTCCAATTTCCCATGTCGCCATAATATTTGGATCATTAGTATATTCTCCATCATTGTTAAAATCAAATTTAATTTCATCATTATATCCAACTATTGTCATGGCATGATTCCCTCCGTCTCCCCATCTTCGCACTATAGTTTTGCCCGCTTCGTCGCTTTCTATAGAAATAGTTTCATACTCGGCATTATATATATTAGCGGCAAAGTTAATTAAGCCTCCTGTTGCATCTCCATTTCCATGATCATTTAACCAATGTTTTAGTACATCTAGTTGAGCTGGGGTTGATACATATATGGTATTATATTTTTCTATCACTTTGTTTGATAAAGAATTAAAATATCTATCATAGCCGGTCTCCCAAACACATTGCCATTGTCCAATATTTGGCAAAGGTTTGTGCATGCCTCCATACTCTTCAACAGAAGGAATTCCCATTTGTTTAACAATGTCCCATCCCCAATGATACCAGGATCCACCTAATGAGTCAATCATGTTTAAAAAATTCCACGTAAAATGTGTAGGATACTGGTTTTCTGGTATTGCACTGGATAAATTACGAATACGATTAATTTCATAGGTGAACAAATACCCGATCCCCGCTGCTTGTCCGCAACAACCATCGTAGTACCCTTGATTAAAAATTGGCCTAAACCATTGTCGCTTCGAATTGTCCACTTTGGTTGGCAACACGGTTGATTTTGACTTTGGGGTAATTACCAACCTCGGTATAGCATCCAACTCAGCTTGGATTTCTGGAGTTATTTCTGGCAGGTCTCCTGCCCACCACGGTTCTCCATTCGGATCTGGGTTGCAGTTGATTAACTGCGCGTTCGCTTCACCCATTAAACATACTGTGAAACAAAGGATAAGAGTTTTGATGAGGTTTTTCATAGTATTTGTATTAAGTTGCATTTAAGGTTGTGTTGAATTTAAGGTTTATATTTACGCTTCAAATATACGAAATTTTCAAAATGCAAGAAAAAGGTATTTTTTCAATTTTGCGAATGCGTTTGTCCTGTGTTTTTCAGACAAATCGTTCAACAACAGCCTTATTCCACAACAATCCTTTTGTTCACCATCGAGCCGTTCCCACCCATAATGCGCAAAGTGTAAATCCCTTGCGGCAGCCCACCCATACTGACTTCGCCTGAACTCCGAACCGTTTTCACCAACTGTCCGAGGGCATTGTAAACCTGCACTTCCGTAACAGAAACGCCTTTGATGCAAACAAGTCCATTCGTAGGATTGGGAAAAACGGAAATCCCATCGCCTTCTGTCTCTGCAACACTATGATTGACAGCAATATCCGCATTGAACAATTGCAGACCGCCACAAAAATTCCCCACCACAAAATCCCATCGTCCATCGGCGTTTAAATCCGCCATTGCCGGTGCCGAATGCCATCCGAAACTTTCGGGAAAATCTTCGACAAACTCTGTCAATCGTTTTGTGTTGTCACGAAAAGCCCCATTCAAATTATTGCCGATGCTGTCAAACAAAAACACCTTGCCGCTTTCGGAGCCGACCAACAGCAACAGCTCATCAGCGGCATGGAACAAAAACGGCACACTGTAACCGTGATACGAAACATCGTAGTCGCGCACATCGACTTCGCCCCAAAAATCGGTAATCTTTTCAAAAACCACATTGCCATGATTCAAAGCACCCTGAAAATAGCTCAAACGCCCCGTCTGATTGCCCACCACCAAATCGGTAACGCCATCGGCATTGACATCAAACAGACAAGGTGCCGACCATTTGCCGTCAAATTCCAAATAATTATCATTCAAGATATTAAAACCAGAATCGAGGTATAATAAAGCTCCCGATGCCGTGCCCATTATGATTTCATCAATGCCGTCACGATTCAGATCTCCAAAAGTCGGCGCCAACCCCATAAACCCTCTACTCTGCAAATGCCCAAGATCGGTATCGGCAATCTGAAAAACGGGACCATCGGTCGTCCCGACATTTTTATAAAACTGCAAAGCCGACGAGCGTTGCGTTTGCAAGCTGCCGTAGTGATACGAAACAGCATCCACGTTGCCGATATTGCCGATGATCAGATCCGTCAAACCGTCATGATCCACATCGGCAAATACGGGGAAGGTTCCTGTTCCGACATCGATCATTTCATCTTGTAAAAAAGATTTTGTATATAAATGAAAATCAGGATGTTGAGAGGTTCCACGATTCAAATACAGCCACACGGAACGGATGCCTTCCGAAGCCATGGGATTGGGGTCAAAGGGCGAAACAAGCAGGTCGTCGATGCCGTCATTGTCAATGTCGGTGAAAAAAGGCACCGGCATGGAAAACAAGCTGACGGGATTCGATGCCGGAAAGTCGGAAGTCTGACTCGTCATGACGGCATCGTTCGCGTCCCCTCCATTCTTCAGGAAAGTCAAACCGGGATAATCCACATCGGCCAACAAAAGATCCACCAAGCCATCGCCCGTCAAATCACGCACCGCAAAAGTAGCGCCCCGATGCCTCGTATCATTCTCGCTGATTATCAATCCTTTGCCAAACAGGCAGGTATCGAGATACATCAGGTTGTTCTCTTCATTTTCCGCCACACGTCCCCAACACTGCTCCGTGCGGACGTACACGAGCGAATCGCGCGTGCCAAACCTTTCAACGCTCATATTGACGTGCTTTTCGATAAAGGTTCCCAACGCCCAAAAGGTCAGAATGTCGAGATCGCCATCACCATCAAGGTCCACAATGGCAGGATAATCGGCATCGGTAGCAAGCAGATTCACCTCTCCTCCACCCTGAAAGGAAGTCAGATAGGGCGATTTCACCAATTGGAACGCCAAGGTGTCGGTGCCGATGTTACGATAGACCTTGATGCCCGCCCATCCTTTGGAATAGGTAAAAAGGTCTTCCCTTCCGTCGCCGTCGTAATCGGCAAAGATGCACCAGTCATCGATTTTAGGAAAACAGCGCACATACTTCTCGCTCCATTCACACCTAATCTCTCCTGTTTCGCCACGATTGAGGAAGCACAGCAACCGGTTTCCGTGTCGGTCGAAAGCAACAAGGTCTTTTTTTCCATCGTTATTCAAATCCAACCGTCCGAACTGACAGGCGTTCAATCCGCCACACCAAGGCATGGATAGTGTTTTTTCACCTCTCACAACGGGCTGTTGTGCTTGTGACAACGCCCCGACGAACAGCAGCAAGGCCGCAACGATGATCCGCAACCGATCACTCATCATTCGTTGGTATTGATTCCTGCACGGTTGTTACGGCAGAAGCACCTATGCAAAGCCTGAATCCGCCGAAATGCGTTTTAGAGTTGGCAAAACGTTTGCCGCGCCACGTGTTGCGACAGGATTGAGCCGGAAAATACCAGCAGCCGCCCCGGATGACATAAAGCGGCACACTGCCTTTTACGGGTTCGCGCCGTTCATTGTCGTAATAAGCATAGCGGGTCTGGCACCACTCCCACACATTGCCCGACATGTCGTAAATGCCCAGTTCATTGGGCTTACCCTTCCCCACCCGTCGCGCATGGCGGCTGTTTTCGGCACACCAGAACGCCTTTTTATGATGGTCGCTGCCGCTGTAAAGATGTCCCCGACTTTGGTTGCCGCCACGTGCTGCAAATTCCCACTCCTCTTCGGTGGGCAGGCGAAACTGCTGTCCAGTAATCCGGTTCAATGCTTCAAGAAAGACCTGCACATCGTCCCAAGTGACGTTATCGACAGGACGTTTCTTGCAACGTCGGCGGCTCGGATTATCCTGCATCACCGCCTTCCAAAACTGCTGCGTCACTTCGGTTTCGCCAATGAAAAAGTCACCGCCAATACCCGCATAATGCACGGGATACTCGTTAGCCTGTGCATAACGGTCGAAATTAAAGGAAGTCGTATCGCGGTTTTGGGCACCCATTGCAAAAGCGCCTTTCTCCACTTTTATCATCCTGAACTCCACTCCGTTCACCTCAAAAGAGCGGACTGAGGCAGGAGAAACCGTCAAACCGCCTTCTTGCGCCAGCAAAGAAGCCCGCAGCAGGATAAAAACAAGCAAAAGCCATCCGTATCGTTTCATTTCAGAGATTGTTTGCACATGCAAAGGTAGTTTTTTCTCCCGATTCGACTTCAAGAAAAGAAAAGCGTATCTTTGCAGAAAATTCCAGATAATGACACGAATACTCATCATCGACGATCAGGATCCGATACGGCGCGTGCTGCGTGACATCCTTGAAAACGAAAGCTATCAGGTGGATGACGTAGCCAACGGCGCCGATGCGTTGCATCTTGTGAAAGAGCAGGATTTTGACGCCGTGTTTTGCGATATCAAGATGCCCGAGATGGACGGTATCGAGGTGCTGGAAGCCATCAAGCAGACCAGCGACGTGCCCGTCATCATGATTTCGGGACACGGCACCATCGACACGGCCGTGGAAGCCATCAAAAAAGGCGCTTTCGACTTCATCCAGAAGCCACCCGATTTGAACCGCATGCTCATCACCTTGCGCAATGCGCTCGAACGCCGCAACCTCAGTACGGAAAACAAGGCTTTGAAAAAAGTGGTGAAACGGCAATACGAAATGATCGGTGAATCCGCCCCCATGATAGAGGTGAAAAGCATGATTGAAAAAGTGGCGCCGACCAACGCCCGCGTGCTGATAACCGGCGAAAACGGAACAGGAAAAGAACTCGTTGCGCGACAACTGCACGAGCTGAGCCAGCGCGGCCATTGTCCTTTCATCGAGGTGAATTGCGCCGCCATTCCATCAGAACTCATTGAAAGTCAATTATTTGGTCACGAAAAAGGAGCTTTTACCTCTGCCATCAAACAACGCAAAGGCGACTTTGAACTGGCCGACGGCGGCACGCTGTTCCTCGACGAGATCGGCGACATGAGTCTGGCGGCACAAGCCAAGGTACTGCGTGCCCTGCAAGAAAACCGCATTGTGCGTGTGGGCGGCGAAAAGGAAATCAACGTCAACGTGCGCATCCTTGCCGCTACCAATAAGAACCTGAAGGAAGAAATCGAGAAAGGCAATTTCCGCGAAGACCTGTACCACCGCCTCAGTGTCATCGTCATCGACGTGCCGCCGTTGCGCGAACGGAAAGACGACATTCCGCTGTTGGTGAATCACTTCCTCGGACTGATTGCACAAAACATGGGCAAACCCGTCCCCACTTTCTCCGACGACGCCATGGAAGCCTTGAAGCAGTATAAATGGACCGGAAACATCCGTGAGCTGCGCAACATCGTGGAACGTTTGGTCATCCTCGGCGACAGCAGCATCACCCGCGAAGAAATCGAAAAATACGCGCATCCGCTCAACCAGTAAACCGTGCATCACCCGATCATGCCGATGTTTTTCTGCCGTTTCATGCAACAGAAGTGGCACGAATATTGATTTTTTACGATTTCGGAGCAAGTTCTTGCTTCCATCTTCACGCAAAAGGAAAAATTGCGTATTTTTGCAGTCCGTTCTTTGAAGACACACGTCTTGATGCAGCGGCACCATGGGGGTGACCGGTTTTGACAGCAAGATGAATAGTCATGTAAGCATGTCGAGCCACGCAGTGACGCTCGCAAATCTTAGCTGCAAACAACTAATTGGCGAATCTAATTACGCTTTCGCTGCCTAACCGAAGCACAGTAAGTTGAGGCTTAATCCGCCCACAAGGTGGGTGGACGAAACATCTCGCAGATGGATCTTCCCGATTCCGGTCTGAGTCCGAGGTGCTAAGCAATTTCGGGATAGTCCGGCCGGCACTTCGACGGTCGGGCGAAATTCAGAAGATAAGGTCGCGTTTAGGGTGTCCGTCCCCTTGCACGACACGAAAACCAACGGCGGAATAAACATGTAGAAACCATGGGGATTCCTTGTTTGGACGAGGGTTCGACTCCCTCCATCTCCACCTCATCGGACCCGTAGTTTAATGGATAAAATAAAGGATTCCGGTTCCTTAGCTCAGGGTTCGATTCCCTGCGGGTTCACAGATAAGGTTGCAAGTCTTTTATTTGCAGCCTTTTATTTTTTAGTTCGCCCCATATTTCCCCAAAAATACGGGTTTTATTCACACCACCTGCACGGCCTCCCGCCCGCCTTTATCGCCTCTTTAAGGCTTAGTTATTGTTTACGTTTCCATGCCACCTAAACGCCCGTCTAAAACCACTTTTCTCGGCTTCTTCGACCGTCCATGCGTATTTTTTGCCTGGTTTCTCGATGCGGGTTGCATGCTACTGTTGGTCAAAAGGAAGGTGATATACCTTGTTCCCGTTGTTGATGTTGCACCTGATTTGAGGGTATTTGCCCATAACTTTTATTGAAACTTGTACGCCAAATTTGTCCGCAAATGCTTTTGCTGTAGCGGATTTTGAGCATATCTCCATCGATTTACGGGTGCATATATACATTTTTCCAAGCGAACTAAGAAGATACATTACATTTTTTCAAACGAATAAATCATAATCTGATACATTTTCAAAACGAACACAACCAATAATCGTACACTTTTTAAAGTGAATCAAATACTTCTTTGTACCAGACTAATACGAATCCAACCGCAAACTGAAGAAATCCCAAGATCGGTTTGTCTGCGCAAAAACCCTTCGAGTTCCCCTTTCATGTCAAGAATCTTGTCGGGCACTTCATAGAGTGCGTTGACACCCAGCCTTCTGCGGTATGCCGAACCTGATCAGGTGTGAGTGCCGTTTCAAAACCGATGTTCAGCACGATGAGCGAGTGGACGTTCCCCCGAGTGTCGCGATAAGATTCTTTGAGACGGTAGTAAGGTGCCGTCTCTTAGAGTTGTGGGTCATGTCTTAGTTGAACATTGGCGTGCATGCCGCAAAAGTACGACATCTTTTTTTACGAAAGTGTCCTACAAACCGAACCGTCTCATTGCCGCCCAAAAGCATTGTCTGACAATGAGATTGTTATAAATTCACCACGCACAAAATTGTGGTGATTTTCAGGTGAAAATATTTTTGCGGTGAAAATTAGGTAAGGCAAACAGAAAGGGTTAGAAATTGTTTTTGTGTTCCATAACAACTTTATTTCTGTTTTTCGAGGCATTTGCTCTTGAACAGCTTGTCAACTCACCAAATAGCACACGTATTGCCCTACTTTTTTTCAGTAATAAGCACATCTATGGCTCCTACGCCAAACTTGGCAATCGAAGCCATGCGGTTTTGCGTGTTCTGGTAGTTTTTCAACTCTGCGACAATGGCGTTTTTCAGCACGCCGTTGCCCACGCCGTGAATAAAGGTAACTTTGGAATAGTCGGCGGCAATGGCACTGTCGAGCATCTTCTTGAAATAGTCCATCTGCAAGGTGAACATGTCGTGACTGGACATGCCGAGGATATTGTCCACCAATTCGCCGATATGCAGATCGACCACGGCTTCTCCTGCCGCAGTGCGGTGTTTGTCGATAGGCGCTTCGGGTTTGACGAGGTCTTTTTTCGATGCCACCGAGCCTACGCCTCCTTTGAGGAGCTGTGTAAAATCGCCATCGCCGCTTTGCAGGGCAACAAGATCGGAAAGACATACCATCAGAGCCTTCTCGCCCAATACGCCCGACATCTGATAGCTTCCCTCCTTGAAGAAACGGTTGGCGTGAAGCGAAAACGGCGCATTCAACGGAAGCAGCACGCGGTCAGCGGTTTCCTTGGTGAAAACCGCTTGAACAATACCGTTGATCCAATACTCCAGATCGTCGCGCGAGATGGTCTCCACCACAATCTTTTCATGCTGGTCAATCTGTCCGTAATCCACATTGGCAAAATGCTCCGTCTCCTTGATAGTAAAGGTATAAAGCATTTCATAAGCGGTATTATTTACCAGCACCACGTCAAGCGGTCCCGTAAGCAGCCACTGCTGTTCGTGCGGCACAAAAGCCAGATAAACGCCTTCTTTCTCCGCTCCCTTGGCAAACCGGCGCAATTCGCCCTTGCGCGCCGCCTCGCGTTGTTCGGCCTCCACCACTTGCTTGTCCTTCAGCTCCTTGCTGACCGATTCCACAATCTGCTGCTGCCGTGAGGGTTGCGAACGGTAGTCCAGCACCAAGTCTGACATCAGACAGGGGATCTCGAAACCATCCTCTATCTCCACCATTACCATTCTCGAATCCACAATCTTCGTGATAACTCCGCCGCCAACGCTGCTCAAAAAGTTCACCTTATCGCCAATATTGAAATTTGTCATGTCTTTCTTATTTTGTCAAAATGCAAAAATACGATTTTTTCAACAGCTATCCTTTGCAATACAAGTCGCCATAATAATACGGAGAGCAAAACCATGCCTCATGAAAAAAAACGACTATCTTTGCAGCAACATCTTCTCACTATGAAAAAAGCCATACTGTTTGCCGCCATTACCTTACTGGCCGCCGGCTGCAAAAAGCCCATGACCTACGGACGACTTGACGTAGAAACAGACTATTCCATCAATCAACAAGCCCTGATCACGGACAGCCTGTGTTTTGTCAACGAGGCAGAAAATCACTTCTTAATCAACGAGATACAATGGTTCGTCTCGCGTATCGAGCTTCACAGTGTCAATGGCGACTGGGTGGAGTATGCCCAAGACGCCCACTACATCGACACCGACATCCCCGAAAGCCAACATCTGCATTGGAACAGTATTCCAACAGGACAATACGACAAGTTCCGCTTTACATTCGGATTGAACGAAGACGACAACCGCACCGGACGTTTTGTCAATCCACCCGAGAGCAACATGTTTTGGCCTGACCCCTTGGGCGGCGGCTACCACTACATGAAACTCAACGGAAAATGGTGTGCGGACAATGGCGAACTTGCACCGTTAAACGTTCATCTCGGCATTGGACAAAACGCCGACCACAGCTCGTTTTACCAGAATTACTTCATCGTTGAACAGCCCGTCGCCCTCACAATTGCCGAAAACCAGTCGCAGTCAGTCAGGCTCACCATGATCATCGACAACTGGTTCCGCAATCCGAACCTGTATGATTTTGATTTCTGGGGCGGCTCCATCATGCAAAACCAAGCCGCACAACAAGCCTTGAAGGAAAACGGATGCGATGTGTTTCAAATAGAAGTAATCCAGCCATGAGTTCACGCTTATTGGCATTCGGCATACTCCTTTTGCTTTTGGCATCTTGCCAACCGCAGCAAACGACGTATTCCACTACGCCATACGAATTGAAGACACCGCCTTATTTTCCCAATAAGACCAGCATTCCCGCCGACAACCCGATGACTGTGGAAGGCGTCGCCTTGGGTGAAAAACTGTTTTATGACGTGCGCCTCTGCGGCCGCACCTCCCCTGACACGCTGATGTGCTGCGCCACCTGCCATCACCGCGAAAACAACTTTGAAATCGGCGGCGACTTCACCAACACCCACCATGTCATGCTGCCGTTGGTCAACTTGGCATGGAACACAACCGGATTAGGCTGGAACGGTGCCGTGAGCAGCCTTGAGGAAATGGTGTTTCTCGCCGTCGCGGCAAAAGACGAAATCAATGGAGACACCACACAGATTGTCAACATGTTGCAGCACTCCGAAGATTATCCCCCATTATTCGCCAAGGCATTTGACAGCGAACGTGTCACCTTTGTCGGCATACAACGCGCCATTGCACAGTACATCAGGAGTTTGGTATCTGCTGAAAGCAAGTTCGACCGCTATTTAAGAGGCGAAGCCATGCTGACACAAGACGAAATGCAGGGGTATCTGTTATTCATCACGGAAGAAGGAGCCGACTGTTTCCATTGTCACGGCGGCGGTGCAAATGCACTGTTCACGACCCATCTTTTCTATAACAATGGATTGGACAGCGTTTTTAACGACCCGATGGATCGTTTTGCCGTCACCGGCGACCCGATGGATCATGGCGCCTACAAAGCCCCTACACTGCGAAACATCGCCCACTCGGGACCTTATATGCACGACGGACGTTTTGCCACCCTTGACGAAGTCATCGAGTTTTACAGTTGCGGGGTTAACAACACCCTGCAAACCAACCCGTTGATGCATCATGCCATGTACAATGGCGTGCAGCTCACCGAACAGGAGAAGCAACAGTTAAAGGCGTTTTTACACACTTTGGATGATGAGGCATTTTTACACCGGTAAGAAAAAAACATTCCGAAAAGTGTGTTTCTATAGAAATCTCACTAATTTTGTAGCACGAAAAGCAAAAGTACTGTCACCATTAATAGATAATATCAGATGATACAGCAAGTTGAACTCACCAATTTTGGTCCCATCGCCCACCTCAAGTTTGAGGATTTAGGTGCCATAAATTTAATTATCGGCACAAACGGTGCCGGTAAGACTTTTCTACTCAAATCCGTCTATGCTTCGATAAAAGCATTAGAACAAAACGGAAGGGGAAAGGAGCCGCGCTCTATCAAAGAATTGTTAGTTGACAAGCTGTATTGGACTTTTCAAGCCGACCCCATTGGTAATTTGGTAAAAAAAGGAACCGGCGAACTGAATTTCAGCATGTCTTCATCGAAAAACGAATCGTTTCAATTCTCTTTTGGAAAAGACACTTCAAAATCGATTGCCAATCTTCAAAATTCATTTGAAAAGAGAGAGAGCAACTCCATTTTTATTCCATCGAAAGAAGTGCTTTCGTTGCAAACTATCATTCAGAAATCACGAAACCGAGATAAAGAATTCGGGTTCGACGACACTTATTATGACTTGGCAAACGCTTTACTACCGCGGTCACAAGGGCGAAACCGCAAGAGCTTCTCTAATGCCAGAAAGCAACTAAGCGATGCCATTGGCGGCATCATTGAGTTCAACAAAGATAAAAATGAATGGATGTTTCACGATATCAACAGAAAAGAGTTTTCCATATCACTCACATCGGAAGGAATCAAAAAAGTATCTATTCTCGATGCTTTGTTAGGAAATCATACACTTGACCGCGATTCCATTATTTTTATCGATGAACCAGAAGCCGCCCTTCACCCTGAGTTGATTTCCAAGTTCCTCGACATTATCGCGATCTTAGCGAACGACGGATTGCAGTTTTTTATTGCAACTCATTCTTATTTTGTAATAAAAAAACTCTATCTTATTGCGAATCAAAAGAAAGGAATGCCAATTCCCGTCATCTCGTTTGAAGCAGAAGATCCGAAACAATATGATTTGTCAAAAGGAATGCCGGAGAATCCCATTATTCGGGAATCCATCAGACTTTATGAAGAGGAGATCGACTTATGAACGACAACATCATTAACGAATCCGGCATGTCTTTTCACATCGAAGACAAAAACACCTATCAGATTGAAAAATCGCGTTTTGTCACCTCATTAAATGGTTACCACAAGGTTGATTTTGTCACATTATCACCTGATAAACGCTTTATCGTTCTGGTTGAAGCCAAACAATCCCTTGCACAAAACAATTCCACCGAACTCAATCACAATCTTGATGAAATCATGAAAAAATTTCATGACACCATCGAAATAATCAATGCAATAAACATCCGGCATAACGACAGACTTGAAGATGAGTTGGGGGGTCTTGCAAGTTGCAATTTTTCCCGAGTGGATTACGCATGTTACCTTGTTGTGAAAAACCGCACAGACGATAGCCTTCCACATCTTAGCGACATGCTAAAATCGAAGTTGACGCCCTTCTTCAAATGCTGGAACATTCACGACCGTTGCATAAAAGTTTTTAATGAAGAAAAGGCTCGAAAAAAAGGAATAATCGCATGATGCCTTGGGGCGACCAACGCCGTTTCAACAGTTACGGGGCTTATTTCAGCCGTCAGTTCGGCGGTCGTGTGCAGAAAATCAGCATCGATGCGGGTTTTAGCTGTCCGAACCGCGACGGCACCATAGGCACCGGCGGCTGTTCCTTTTGCAGCAATGCGGCTTTCAACCCTTCCTACTGCCGTCCCGACAAGTCCATCCGGCAGCAAATCGAAGAAGGCATAGCCTTTCATCAGAAACGTTACCGTCGTGCCAGCCGCTACCTGGCTTATTTTCAGCCCTATTCCAACACTTACAAGCCTTTGGACGAACTGGAACGGATTTACCGTGAATCCCTTGACACACAAGGGGTTGTTGGCATTGTCATCGGCACACGCCCCGATCTGATCAATGACGACATCTTGCTGCTGCTCAACGGAATCCAAAAGCGGCATTACGTCATGATAGAGTATGGCGTGGAAAGCGTTTACGATACGACGTTGCAACGTGTTCACCGCGGGCACGATTTCGCCACCGCCCGTCAAGCCATTTCTGATACCGCCGCACACGGCTTGCCCTGTGGCGCACATTTTATTTTCGGTCTCCCCGGCGAAAGCAAAGCCATGATGCTCCGAGCCGCCGGCATCATCTCTGAGTTGCCGCTGACAACGGTCAAGTTCCACCAGTTGCAAATCTTCAAGGACACCCTCATGGCCGAAGAATACGTCAGTCATGCCAACGACTTCCATCTGTTCGGGATGGACGAGTACATTGACTTTGTGGTCGATTTTGCCGAACGCCTAAATCCCAACATCGTCATCGAACGCTTTGCGGGCGAAGTGCCGCCCCGTTTTCTCATTTCAAAACCCTGGATGAACCTGCGTTACGACGAAGTATTGCATCGCATCGAACAACGCATGGAAGCCCGCGACACGTTTCAAGGAAAACACTATCAACCAACATCTTGCAAAGAATGACCTATATCAAATCCAATACATTGTTCAAAAACATGCGCACCGATGCGCTGTACGACAGCCTTCCGCGCCCCATTGTCATTGCCGACCACCTGATGACCCCCGAAAACATGGGTGCCTTGATCCGGTTGGCCGATAACATTGGTGCTACCGAGGTTTGTTTTCTCGGCACCGCACCTTCCAACAGCATGCACAAAGTACGCCGTTCGGCAGCAAGCAGCCGGGACAACATCCGTTGGTATTTCAGCGAAGAAACCGACTTGCGCCGCATCGTACCCGAAGGAAAGACCATTGTTGCCGTTGAGACTTCCGACAATGCCACTTGCATTTACGACACCGTTTTGCCTGCCGACGTAGCATTCATCGTAGGCAACGAGGGGCACGGCATCGCCGAGCCGATATTGTCACAATGCGACATGGTGACTTACATTCCCGTTCCCGGCCCCACCTGCTCGCTCAATGTCACCCATGCCGCTGCCGTCGCCTTGTTTGAATGGCAACGCCAAATGCGCAACACCCTGACAAAATGAAAATCTACCGACACTTGTTTTTCGACCTTGACCGCACGCTGTGGGATTTTGATGCAGCAGCCGAAGTGGCTTTCGAGCAGATTTACGACAAATACGGCCTTTCCCGACTCGGCATCCCCGATGCACATGCTTTTCACGAGGTGTATCACCCTCTCAACGAACAACTTTGGACACTTTATCGCGCCAACGAAATCAGCAAGGAGGAGTTAAACCGCACCCGTTTTCTGTTGCCGTTGGCCCACTATGGCATCCACGACGAAAAACTTGCCGAAGCCTTGAGCCACGACTATGTCCACCTGTCGCCACGTATCGTAAGGCTTGTCACCGGCACCATGGGACTTCTCGATTACCTGAAGCCAAAATACCATCTGCATCTCATCACTAACGGTTTTCAGGAGGTGCAGGACACCAAGCTGAGTCTTTCGGGCATGGCACCCTATTTTGAAACGTTGACCGTTTCAGAAGAAGCGGGAGTAAAAAAGCCCGACCCGGAAATATTCTATTATGCCCTTCACAAAGCCAATGCCCATGCCGACGAGAGCCTTGTGATCGGGGATGAAATGGCGGTAGATATCGATGGTGCGCGTGCCGCCGGTATTGACCAGATTTTTTTCAACGCTTCCGGTGCGGCGCATGAAACACCGGCAACCTATGAGGTCAAAAGTCTAATCGAAATCGAGAAATTGCTGTAACGTTTGCCGTTCCTTAATAAAACGATGCCAGCACGGTACGCTTACCGCAAGTCTTGTCACCGATATGCACCCTGATTTTCGCATCCACGGGCAGAAACACGTCAACACGCGATCCGAAACGAATCATGCCCAATTCCTCACCCGCCACGGCAGGGTCGCCCGCTTCCACTTTGCTCACTATGCGGCGCGCCACAAAACCCGCAATCTGACGTACCAGCACTTCACGTCCCTGCGCATCCTTCACCACAACGCTATTGTGCTCGTTGTCAGTCGATGACTTGGGATTGAATGCGACAAGGAATTTCCCCGGGTGGTATTTCCGATATGATACCGTACCATTCATCGGGAACCAGTTGACATGCACATTGTAAATCGACATGAAAATGGAGATTTGCCGCCGTTCATCGCCAAAATACTCGGTTTCGCGAACCAGTTCATTGGCAACGATCTCTCCATCGGCAGGCGCTAACACTACGTCGGCAATCTTTAGCGTTTTCCGTCGTATCGGAACACGGAAGAAACGCACCACCATACCGACAACGAACAGCAAAAACGCGTAGAACAACACATGCCAGACACTTTGAGAAGGGAACAACAAGTTGGCTCCAACCACGAGCAAAGCGCCAAGCGCTACCGCAACAACTATCGGGCGAAGCCCCTCTTTATGGATGCACGTTATCATAGTAGTAATAGATAAGCAAACAGAAACGGCATGGCAAAAAACACAGAGTCGAAACGGTCGAGGATGCCGCCATGCCCGGGCATCAGCTTCCCCGAATCCTTCACGCCTGCCTGCCGTTTCAGCATGGACTCGCACAGATCGCCAAGCGTGCCGAACAGCACAACGACAACCGTAAGTCCTAAAGCCACCGGAAGCGGCATCCAGGAAGCATGATGGCAGTATATTCCAACGGCAACAAGGGTCAGCAGCAAGCCTCCCAAACTGCCTTCTATGGTCTTTCCGGGAGAGATGCGTTCAAAGAGTTTGTGCCGTCCCAACAATCTCCCTACAAGATAGGCAAAGCTGTCGTTGACCCATATCAGCAGGAAGATCAGAACAATCATTTTCGATCCGGAAAACGCCCCCACAATATCGGAACGATACAGCAACAGCATTAGAACAGCTGGAAGCACAAGAAAAAACAACATGCCGTAACCTGCCGATGCCAACGGACGAAACATGGTCTTTTTTGAAAACAAAGCCAGCAAAAAAGGCGACATGACCAACACCATTTCGAGCACGAGCCAACGGTTTTGTAACATATCCAACGCCACCAAAGCCGCAAGCATGTAGCACAAAGCCCCCCAGAACATGCCCATAATGCGCAAGCCCACATGATCCACTCCTTGCAGCCGCAACATCTCGAAGGCTCCGACAACCACGACAAACAGCAACAATATGGCAAAGGCATACGGTGAAAGCAAAATGCTCCCGATAACAAGACACGCATACACTGCGCCCGACAAGGTTCGAATGCCTAATTCGCGCATAAGGATTATTTTAGGCAAAAATAGTTCTTTTTATAACACGATTAGCAGTGCAATGGAAATCTTTCTGATACACAGCCTCATCTGAAAGCAAAAAAGGAAAAAACTGCACATTTGCATTCAGAAACGGCATTGATAGCCACAAAAAAAGCCACCCGAAGGTGGCTTTTTAAAGTTTGCATTCAATGCTTACTTGACAACAAGGCGGGAAACGGAGGATTCACCGTTATTGTCATACACATTAAGAAAGTAAACACCGGTTTCAACATTGAGGTCGATGCGATTGGTCACATCGTTGAGTTGGATAATGCGAACCAACTGGCCGGTAACATTGTAAACAGCCACGCTGTTCAGGTTTTCACCCTGAAGGACGATCGTTCCTTCGCTGGGGTTAGGATAAATGGATGCAAGCTGATTCTCATTATCAGCAATGGCATTGATATCGGCATAAAGAGTTACCGGAATTTCAAAATGAGGATGCTCTTCATCATTCGTATTGATAATGAGAGTTGCGCTATAGGTTTCTTGCACCAAATTCAAAGTACTTAAGTTAAGCGTAATCTTTTCTGAATTTCCGGCGAGAACTGAACCTTCTATTTTATTCATGGAAACCCAGCTACCAGGAATAAGTTCTCCTTGACAATTAGCTGAAATCAACCAAGCTCCTTCAAAATTACCGGCATTATAGCAATGCATAAAGTTGCTACCGGCAGTAGAGAGCCAGTTGCCATCTTGATTTTCTCCGTAGTTACCACCATCCATAGCCATTGGAAATTCACCAGCAGCTTGTTCAAGCTGAACAGTTACCCAATAAGCCTGACCCGTCATATAGACCGGTTGATCAAAGGTCGCTTCAACCCATGTATTAAGAGCAGCAGATGTAATGCTCTTTTCAGCTAAGGCTTCTCCCGGCTGACCATTCATCCCTTGGCCATAAATACGGAAAATATAAGTGTCATTTGATGACTTATATTGTTCCGGAACGAAATATTTGGCGGAAACGATTTTCATACCCATGGATGCACCTGCGTATGAAGAAGCGGGCAAACGCATACCTAATTCACGGGTAAATCCATTATTATTTGATCCGATGCCATTTCCAATCTGACCGTTATGATACTTCAACTCAACGGTCTGTGAACCTTCACCACCATGACCAAAATCCATCCATCCTATCCAGTCGCCAATAGAATTGCCAGTATTTTGAATTTCGACATCCACCGTCTTCATGTCATCTGCTCCAAGAGTTTCATGTATTTCGGAAGGCGAAACGCTGAAAGTGGGAGATGTTTCTCCACCAACGACTACAAAGCTAACGTTATCAATGTAGAATTCAGATACCGCATTGCTGGTTGGAGGCCAAAAATCCATTGCAGCAAGTTGGCGAGTGCCAGCGCCTCCTTCAACCTGCAAACTGAATTGCCATGTAACGACCGCAGTATTCGCAACGTAGAAAGTAGCCTGGTCATTGTCGAGGTCAATATCGAACTTGACATTGAACCATGCATCAAAAGGACACTCAAAGTTGGTAGTATTGCCACCGGTTTTGATACTCGTTCCGTTTTGTGCATTTTTGAAAAAGACATCGGCTGCCCATTCGCTACCTGAACCGTTGAACAGATGTAAAATGTTGCCATAGGCATCCTTGCCCGTAGGAATGTACAAGTCATAGGAAATGGTGTACTTTCCATTTGTCTTGTTACCTAATTTAATAATCTGGTCATTACCATAGGTGAATTTACCAGCCATTGAACCACCCATTTCGGCAAAAACTCCATCTTCGGCACTGCCAGGGTTATTTCCCCAAGTAGTCCACGGGTCGCCAAGGGTTTGTGCGATTTTAGCTCCTGCTGTGCAGTCATTGAAATCGTAGCTGAATTGTGCAAAAGCATTGCCACATACCACGGCAACCAATGCAATGAGTAAAGAAATCTTTTTCATCTTGTAGAATTTTGATTAATACTTTGTTTTGAATTAGATAAATTATCTTAGTGGGTGCAAATATAATCAATAATCAACATTGCGGTTGGTTTTTCTTGATTTTTTTCATCAAAAAAGTGCGGTCTTACTTGCTAAAAAAGCCAACTGATTCATCAGAAACGACTTGAAAAACAGAAAATACGCCCTAAAAAGTCCACCTAAAGCAACAAGAAAAGGGCATCGTCTCCGACACCCTTTTCTATTGCTGTTTGCAACAGTAATTTATTCGCCAAGTTTGATACGGACAAAGGCAGTCACGGTGGCATCCTTGTCAGCAGCTTGAATATACTGGCGGACGGTTTGCGGGTCGGCAATCAGAGAAATCTGGTCGAGCAGGCAGTTCTCTTTGAAGAACTTGGCCATACGTCCGTTGGCAATATTCTGAAGCATCTGTTCCGAGATGTTGGCAGCCTTTTCGGCAGCGGCAGATTCCTTAATCTGACGAGCCTTGTCGGCGTCTTCCTGTGTGATCCATCCTTTGGCCATGTTGGATTCGATATGGTCTTCGCTATCGACGTGGCTCGGATTGATGCCGGCCTTCTTAAGGGCGACTTCAACAGCCTTCTGAATCTGATCCTGCTTCGTCTTTTCAACGGCAACGGCATATTCCCTGTCCTTCACTTCCTGAGAAATGGACGACTCGTCAACAGCGAGGGGCGACATGGCGGCCACCTGCAGAGCGACTTCATGGCTGACTTCCTCAACTTTGTCGAAATTCTTGTTCATCGCAATAATGGTGGACAAGCGGTTTCCTGGGTGGTTGTAGAATGTCACGTATTCGCCTTCGAGCACGTTAAAAGCACCGAGTTCGGTCTTTTCTCCGGTCACCGACGACTGGTTGACAACAGCTTCCTCAACGGTCATGTCGTTCAACTTAGCGGCTTTCAACTCTTCGATAGTCTTGATGCGGTGTTCCACGGCGAAGTCGAGCAGGGTCTGCGTAAACTTCACGAAGTCGGCATTTTGAGCAACGAAGTCGGTTTCGCAGTTCAGCATCAGAATGGCGGCATACTTATTGTCGGCAGCGGCTTTCGACAGCACGGCTCCTTCGCTGGCTTGACGGTCGGCGCGTTTTGCGGCTTTGGCCATGCCTTTCTTACGAAGCAGGTCGATAGCTTGTTCAACATTGCCTTCGGTTTCGACGAGGGCTTTTTTGCAGTCCATCATGCCGGCTCCGGTCATCTGGCGCAATTCATTTACTTGTGATGCAGTAATATTCATTGTAATGTGTTTTTATCGGGTTGTTGTCGGGTTGTTCAAAATAAAATAACCCAAGCGACCGCTACAAGTGGTATGGCAATGCCAGTGCCTTGCAGTGATGCCGCTTGGGTCAGTGATGATTATTGCTGTTTGGCAACTGTTCTGCGGGGTCTTCTGGCCGTGCGAGGTCTCTTTTCTTTCTCGTCTTGCTCGTCCTCGCTGTTGTCTTCTCTTCTCACGTCCTCGAAGTCTTCTTCATTGTCCACTTCTTCGGGTTCGTTGTCCTTGTTGAGCTTGCGCTCGTTCAGACCTTCTTCGATGGCTTCGACCATCTTGCCAACGATGAGGGCGATGGACTTGGAAGCGTCGTCGTTACCCGGAATGGGGAAATCGATGAGGTTGGGATTCGTGTTGGTATCGACAATGGCGAAAGTCGGGATGTTAAGACGACGGGCTTCGGCCACGGCGATGTGCTCTTTCATGATGTCAACGATAAAAAGGGCAGCGGGCAGACGGTTCAGGTCGGCGATGGAACCGAGGTTCTTTTCGAGCTTCTCGCGTTCGCGTTCGATCTGCAGCTTTTCGCGCTTCGACAGGCTCTTGTACGAGTCGCTGGCCATCATCTTGTCGATGTTGGTCATCTTGCGGACGGCCTTGCGGATGGTCGAGAAGTTGGTCAGCATACCGCCGGGCCAACGTTCGGTCACGTAAGGCATACCCACCTTTTCCACCAATTCCTTCACGATGTCCTTGGCTTGTTTCTTGGTGGCGACGAAGAGAATGCGCTTGTTGGAGCGGGCCAGCTGGCTCAGTGCAGCAGCAGCCTCGTCCATCTTGGCTTGCGTCTTATAAAGGTCAATGATGTGGATGCCGTTGCGCTCCATAAAGATATACGGCGCCATGTTCGGATTCCATTTTCTTTTCAGGTGTCCGAAGTGACATCCTGCATCCAATAATTCTTCAAATGTTACTTGTGTCATGAGTTTTCTATTAAATGTTTACTTTCACTAAATGCAACCGGCGAGTAGTTTCACGATGAAAAGTCACGCCGATTTGGATACTAAACAAAATCGCTCGGCTTCTGAAAGCTTAACGTTTGCTGAATTGGAACTTCTTACGGGCGCCGGGCTGACCGGGCTTCTTGCGTTCGACCATACGCGGGTCGCGACTCATCAAGCCTTTAGCTTTCAGGATGGGACGATACTCGGAGTCGATTTCGCACAAGGCACGGCTGATGGCGAGACGCAATGCCTCGGCCTGTCCGTTGATGCCGCCGCCATCAAGATTCACCTTGATGTCGAACTTGCCCAGATTGTCGGTCAGCATGAGAGGCTGATCCACAACGTATTGCAGGATACCGGTCGGAAAGTACTCCTTATAGTCGCGCTTGTTCACCGTAATGTTGCCATTGCCACTCTTCATATAGATACGGGCAACAGCCGTTTTTCTTCTACCTAAAGCGTTGATTACTTCCATGATAATTATTTGATTGTGTTGATTTTAAGTTCGATAGGTTGCTGAGCCTGATGCTTGTGCTCTGTTCCGGCGTACACGTAAAGGTTGCTGTAGAGCTGGCTGCCCAATCTGTTCTTCGGCAACATGCCTTTCACGGCGTGCTCGATGACGGCGATGGGTTTTCTCTTCAACTGTTCCTTGACGTTGCGCACGCGCTGACCACCGGGATAGCCGGTATAGCGGACATAGTACTTGTCTTCCATCTTGTTTCCGGTCAAAACGATTTTCTCGGCATTGATGATGATGACGTTGTCGCCACAGTCGCTGTGGGGGGTAAAGCAGGGCTTTCTCTTGCCGCGCAAAATCATGGCAACCTCCGAAGCCAAACGGCCCAGGATCTGTCCTTCAGCGTCGATAATGTACCATTTCTTGTTGGCGTTTTCCTTGTTGACGCTTACTGTTCTGTAACTTAATGTATTCATTTTCTTCTTAATAAATATGTGTTCTAAATGTCCGGCACCACCGCACAAAACGGGGTGCAAAATTACAATTTTCCTTGATTCCGACACGCTTCATCGCAAAAAATCATCTTCGCCCATGAAATCTTGCAGCCGTCCGAACCAAGGTTAGAACCTGGACGCTAACGAGGCCACAAAAATAGTCATTTTTTACATACCAACACCCTAACGGTCTGTATTTTTTTATTTTAATGTCGTTCTATTGAGATTTCGGATTGTTTGATGTATGGATGTGAGGATGAGAGGATGTATGGATGAGAAGACGAGTAGATGAGAAGATTTAATGTTTCCATTAGGGATGTTTTATTACTTTTGCACCCAAATTCAACGTCATGGCTATCCAAATCAACCACATCACGAAGAAATACGACCAGCAGCTGGCGCTTAACGATGTCGCACTCAGCATCGACAAGGGCATTGTGGGTTTGTTAGGTCCTAACGGCGCTGGAAAATCCACGCTGATGAAAATCATCACCTGCTTTATCCCTCCCACTTCGGGAACGGCGAGTGTCAACGGTTTCGACGTGTTGGAAAACCCGATGGAAGCCAAAAGGATAGTGGGATACCTGCCCGAGCACAACCCGCTGTACCTGGACATGTACGTCCGCGAATACCTTCAATTTGTGGCCGGTGTCCACCGTTTAAAGGGACAACAAGCCAAAAAACGCATCGAGATGATGATAGAGGAAACCGGTCTGGGCCTGGAAGCCCACAAAAAAATCGGCGCCTTGTCGAAAGGCTTCCGCCAGCGTGTCGGCCTCGCACAAGCCATGATGCACGACCCACAGGTACTTATCCTCGACGAACCCACATCGGGGTTGGATCCCAACCAGCTCATCGAGATTCGCAACCTCATCAGCAACCTCGGCAAGGAAAAAACCGTGCTCCTGTCCACCCACATCATGCAGGAGGTAGAAGCCATCTGCTCGCGCGCCATTATTATTAATAAAGGTGTGGTCGTCGCCGACGACAAGATTGACAACCTGAAACAGCTCTCCTCGCCCGCCAACGTCATCATCGTGGAATTTGAAAACGAAGTGACCCCCGAACGACTGCAACAGATTCCGCAAGTGAAAAACATTCAACGGGTGAAAGACAACCACTGGATTCTGGAACCCCAAAACGAAATGGACATCCGCGCCAACCTGATGAAATGGTCGGTCGATAACGGCTTTATCATCAAATCGTTGCAACAAGAAGACATCAGCATCGAAGAAGCCTTCCAGAAACTGACAAAGAACTGATTGCATCGTATTGATTTTCAACATAATATATCAATCAATAAAAACAGTGCGATTTTATTAAATAAAAAACACCACCATTCCGAATAATAATTGTAACTTTGCCGCACAATTCACGTGGAAAGATTTGATTTGATTGCAACCACAAGAAAAAAATGCTAAAACAAAGATTTTTTCCTTCATCCAATCACAAACTTCCCGCAAATTTTTAATTAACCATAAACAATTTGTATTACTATGGGTTATTATTTCACATCAGAATCCGTTTCTGAAGGACATCCGGACAAAGTATCGGATCAAATTTCGGACGCTGTATTGGACGAACTGCTTCGTCACGATCCGAATTCAAAAGTAGCATGTGAAACGCTGGTCACCACGGGTTTAGCCGTTGTTGCCGGTGAAGTCAGGACCAACGCTTACGTCGAGATTCAAGACGTGACGCGCCGTGTCATCGAAAAAATCGGCTACACGAAAGCCGAATATCAGTTTGACGCCAAGTCGTGTGGCGTGCTTTCGGCACTGCACGGCCAGTCGAACGACATCTTTCAAGGCATAGGACGCCAAAAGCCTGAAGACCAAGGTGCCGGTGACCAAGGCATGATGTTTGGTTTTGCCTGCAAGGAAACCGAAAACTACATGCCGCTCACCATTGACCTATCGCACATGTTGCTGCGCGAACTGGCCGACATCCGTCGCGAAGGACGTCAGATGAAGTACCTCCGCCCCGATTCCAAATCACAAGTCACGGTAGAATATGAGCAAGGCTGGAAACCTGTGCACATTGACACCATTGTCATCTCCACGCAGCACGACGACTTTGCCGACGATGAGATCATGCTGAAAAAAATCGAGGATGACGTTCGCAACATCTTGATTCCCAGAACCAAGAAAAAACTTCCCGCCAAGCTGCGCAAGCTGTTTGACGAGCAGACCAAGATCTACGTCAACCCGACCGGAAAGTTTGTCATCGGTGGTCCTCACGGCGACACCGGTCTGACAGGCCGTAAGATCATCGTTGACAGCTATGGCGGCCGCGGCGCCCACGGCGGCGGCGCTTTCTCGGGAAAAGACTCCTCGAAGGTGGACCGTTCGGCAGCCTATGCAGCGCGTCATATCGCCAAAAACTTAGTCGCTGCGGGAATCTGCGACCAAGTGCTGGTACAGATTGCCTACGCCATCGGGATGGCAAAACCTGTCGGCTTCTACATCAACACTGAAAACACGGCTCACGTGAAGGATACCAGCGGCAAACCGCTCAGCGATGCCGATATTGCCAAAAAGGTCCAGGAAATTGTCGATCTTCGGCCCTACGCCATCGTCAAACGCTTCGGACTGACCAACCCCATCTTTGAAGAAACCGCTTCGTACGGTCACTTCGGGCGCGAACCCTACAAGGCAGAAGTCGAAGTGTTCTACAACGACAAAAACACTTATAAGAAAGACGGCAAGACCTATAAGGAAATCGAGTTCTTCGGCTGGGAACGGTTGGATTTAATCGATTTGCTGAAGCAGGCTTTCGGATGTTAAACAGTATCAAGGTGGGTTGAACGACCCACCTTTACTTTTTCATTTCGCCATGAACATCGAAGAACTTCGCGAGTTTTGCCTCTCCCTGCCTCATGCCGAGGAATGCATGCCCTTTGGCGACGACACCCTCGTGTTCAAAGTGAGCGGCAAAATGTTTCTTTTCTCCAACCTCGAACAGCCTTTCGACTTCAACATCAAGGCGAAACCCGAAGAGGTCGTCAGACGCATTGAGTGCTTTCGCGACGCTTTCAAGGCATACCACGTCTCTAAAATCCATTGGATGATGGTAAAAACCGAGTTTTCGGATGACGACAACAGGCTCAAAGGATGGATTGCCGAATCTTACCGCCTTGTCGCTTCAAAACTGCCGAAAACAATCCAAAAGCAGTTGGATTTGATTTCTCGCGACTAATCGATTTTTTCAATACACAATAATTCATAACAATCATGACATAGTTCCATCGTGGTTGGTTTTGGTGCAGTGTTCTTGAGCGAAACGCGCACATGTGTCTTTGTATTTCCACGATATTCTGAAGGGGCGGAAGATTTAGTAATTACTATCGTGTCGTAGAATCTACCTTCTGAATTATCCGGTACAAAAAACGCATTCACATCCAACATTGTTTCCGAGTGCGGTCATTTTGGTATTTTTATTTCGGTTTTTGAATAATGGAATTCTCCGGTTGCATTGAGATCGCCTATAACCATATCACATCCGCTTTTTTATGCAACCTGTGAAACCCGTTACAAGCGTTGCTGCAATTATTAAAGCTATATTTTCAATTGTTTTCATATTAATTGATGTTGAATTGTTGAATTGTTTGTCGGCTTTTTTCCTTGCATGAAGCCTTTTTCGCCTTGCTGCACGCTTGGTGGCTTCACACTGTGTCTGTCGTCCTTCCGGCGGAAATTCAGCCCAAACGGAAGGACAAGCGACACGGTCTCTTGTCGAAGCAGAAAACACGGATATCCCATATCCGGAAGCCAAAACGACCGGTACTGCCTGGCGGAGCTTTCCGCACAAGGTGTCCCAACGGTTCGGTATGCAAAACAACGTCTTTCATCGGACTGGGTCTCATGACATTGCAAAACTAAGAAATCTTTTGCAAGAGCGCAAGTCTTTTGCAAAAATAATTGACGGGGGGCGGTTTGCAAGCCGCCCCCCGTCAATCTCACTCCTTTATGACTTTGAACGCGCTCCGGCTGCCACCGGCATCAGTGACACGCACGAAATAGACACCGGCTTTCAATGCCGACACTTCCAACGTCACCCTGTCGGCGGGTTCGCAGCCGGCGCTCAAAACCGCTTGGCCCAAGGTGTTGAGCAGTTCCACCTGTTCTATGCCCGTCCCTGCCACGGTAACCTGATGTGTGGCGGGATTGGGATAGACCCGCACCGCACAAGCGGAAGGCCTGTTCTCGGCAACAGAGGTGTACATCGCTCCGAATTCCGGTATGCCGTTGGGACCCACTATCCATGTCCGGTAGTCCGTGGCATTTTCCTGAGCCTCCACCCATAGGTTCAAGGCTTCGACCAATGCAAGGGTAGTGCTTTCGCCGATGGTGACCGGCTCGGACAAAAGTCCGCTGCCACCCTTCGGAACATAGTCGATGCAGCCGGACACCTCGCCGTTGTTGATGCCAAACAGCTCTACATTGGCCATTCTGAGGTCGGCGTAGCAGTACTCAACAAGGCTTCCCTCGGAGTTGTTGGCCACGATGCCGCCGACGGCTCCGTGCCAGCAAAACATTTCTGTCAGCAATTCGGCATGGCAATTCCTGACGACTGCCTTTTTGCCGTTGTTGACGGGTGCTGTCTCATTGAAACAGACAATGCCGGCTTCGTTATCCTCGCTATACGACCCCAATACCCCTCCATAGAAATAACAGTTCACGACTTCGGCATCGGCATAGCCGCCTTCCGACAAGTTGCGCATGACAAGGCCGGCGCCGTTTTCGCCAATCCTTACCGAAAACCAGTCAACCGCATAGGCGCAGTTGCGCACCGTGGAGTTACGGTTCATTCCGACCAAAGCACTGCCGTTGGTGACACAAGCCGCCATTTTAACGATGCAGTCCTCCACCAGGGAGAGGGAATCGGAAAATCCGACCAGGCAAGCCTGGTACCATCCATCGGGACCGGATCTGTTATGTGCAATGTATCCATGATCCGCGTTTACATCCCTTACCGTAGCATGGCGTATGTAACCGAACATGCCCATGTCGAACAAGAATGTAGTGTCAAAGTCATAAACGTTATAATTAACAAACAAACCTTCAATGCTGTAATTACTCCCGTCAAAGACACCCATAAAAGGGGTTTCACGGCGACCGATAGGCGTGAATAGTCTTGGCTCTGTGGCATTGAGCATGATATCGGCTGTCAATTTCACAGTGCGGCCGTCGAAATTGTCCGGTTGACATCCGTTCAGCCCGTTCACGGTGGAAATCAGCCAGGCCAAACCCTCGGCTGTGGAAATCTCCACATTGCCGTCGGCATCCGCCACATAGCCTTCGGGTTGGGAAGTGACAATATCAATCCAAAAAGGCAGTTGGGGTTCACGCATGGTATTTGCAGGGATCATGGAAAGAATCTCTTCCGTATGAGTCACGTGCTCCCCTCTTGATTCCGGTATGAATTGCGACAATTTCCCGATGGCTCTAATTCCGTTTTCCTCCATTTCCAAATACAGGTCGCCAAGGTCAATGATGGCAAAGACACTGTCGCAATATGATGTTTCGGGATTGGTGATGACATCCTCGTACCAAGCTATGGCTTCGGCATAGTTGCCCGTGCTTTCGTTGCAGCGGTTGGAAAGGTAGGAAGACAAGCCGGCAAGCACCTCGTCCGAAGCTATGGTGCTATCGTTCGAGTAATACTGTTTCAATGCTTCGTAATCGCCATTGGCAAGACTTTCCAGAGGCAGCAAGGCCTTCAAGGCCGTTTCGGCGCTGACCGTACCCGGATAGTCGTTCACCACCTGCATGTAAACCGATTTGGCGGCAGGATAATCTTCCGCATCGCTTAGCGAATCGGCCATTGCCAAGAGCCTTTTGTCGGGGGAAGTCTCATTGGAACAATCGCTAAAGCTCCAGTAAGGAAGGTAGTCATAACCCACCATCGTAGAGGTGCTGTGCAAATGCATATCAGGATTGAAATTGTCACCCCATTCATTCCATCTGACATCAATATTTCCCCTTTCACTTTGTTGCGGTTCCCCGAATGCGACGGTGTTGTCGTAATACATGAAAGGAACATTGCCGGCGTTCTCCTTGTGGATTGAATTGTAACGCATCAGATTGGGGTTACAGTTCGATGTCATGTATATTTCGCAGGAAACGTTGTCGTGAATGTGTTGCGTTTGTGTTGCAACAGAAGCGGAACAATTTCCTTTGAAGTTCAACACGTTGCACCTGTTGAGCAATTTTACGCCTACGCCGTTTCCATGGATGCTGTTCATCAGCACATCGCCTGTGGATGCATACATCACCAATCCGCCACCGTTGCATCCGAATATCTCGTTGTTCCGGATTTTTCTGTTGATGACTTTGCCGGAAGTTACATTTCCACAACGATACACGTAAATTCCATTCCTATCGGAAGCGCTGACGGTATTCCCATACACGTCAAAATTACGGCTGTTCTCGATAACAATGGCATTGCTCTTCATCGGATTATAAAACTGACAGTTCCGGATGCTCACATCGCCCACCGATGAATACGCTTGCAGGGACGATGAATTTTGTGGTTTGTATTTCACCTCCGTGTTGATGAAAGATGCACCAGTTATGGAAAACACCGGCGCATCGGCAAAGACCTGCATGTCGTAGAAATTCAGGGACGAGCCCGTATTTTGGACAATATCTCCATGTATTTCCAATGAATTGTCGTTCAATCCGTGGAAATTCACCTCACCGTCAATAACCAAAGAGCCACCGGCATCGACAATGATTTTCGCGGCATTGCAGAGCGTTACGTCACTTTTCCCCGTAAAAGTGAGGCTTTGTCCGTTTGCAACATGCAAATCCTTTGAAACACCAATGATGCCTCGGTGTGTTTCACTACCCGTCAAGCCGTCGGATAACAATGTCGGATAATCAAACGTAGTTTTGCCACCAATGTGACTTACATCATCACAAACAGGATCTTCGCAAAAAGATGCCGGGTATAATCCAGCCTCTGTCGTTCTTGAATTATGCTCTAAGTTCCACTGATGGGCTTCTGTCATGGAAATAAAACCATCGACATTGAGGTCTCCGGTCGAGTAAAGCGTGTCATCATAATGGTTCAATCCGCCGGGAGACTCTTGGTTGGTGACGGAAATCATGTGAAAGTTAAACTCGCCATGAGTACATTTGCTGCCATTGTAGTATTCATTTTCAATGACGGGGGCACCATACTTCGTCATGTCATCAGCCTGCCACGCCTGTTGATAGGCTTTACAAGCAGAAATGAAAACCGTGTTGGTTGCAGACAATTCATCAGCAAAACCTCCAGAATGGCACTGCTGCATCCAAAAGGCTTTTCGATAGGAAGGTAGCGGGTTAACCAATGCTGCGAACTCTGTGTCGGTCATGTTTTCACCATTGATCAGACAAAAATAAGAAGAAGTTTCCCCGGAAGAACCTCCATGGTCAAAGATCCATACAAACAAGAAATCGTCCTCTGTAATTCGCGGCACCCCATTCGTGCCATAACGAAGATCGGTGAACAAATTTGTGACATTTCTTTTTGTCGCCGCCGCATCGGTCACTGTGACCCCCGCAGGCGGTTGGTACCTTGGATTTTCCGAAACAAAGTCTTCGCCGTTGGCAAACAGCACAAAAATGTTTTCTCTGCTATAGCCCTTGGCTTGCAGCATTTCCCACATCAGGTATGTGTCGTTCCAGAATTCCATCATGCCCAACGGACCTCTACCTTGCCCTTGGTTCCATTGGTTTGCCAGAGGAATTTCAGGTTCTTTGGCAGCATAGTCGCCCGTAATCAGCACTGCATATTTATGCTGCGCAGTAGCAGAAAAGGTCATGCAGACCAAAACCGAAACAATTGTACACAAGTTTTTCATACGTTTTTATTTTATAATAAACTTGGATAGAATATTGTTCAAAGAGCTGAATTCAAGTTACAATTGCAACTTTTTTTTGATCAAACCTTGGTTCGACTTTGCAAAGTTAGCGAAAAAATATTCAATTGACGCCAGGAATCCGAGTTTTTTTTCTTGGTCTGTTATTGAACTTGTTCCGTATCATTTTGATAGGTTCATTCTTCAGCCTGTCGAACGAAGCCCCCTTTTGGTATGTATTGCCTGACAAGGCCGTTCGTGTTCTCGTTGAAGCCGTGTTCCCAAGAGTGGCATGGGCGGGCGAAATATACGTCTATTCCAGGTTTGCAGGCAGGTCTCCTTGTGACCCGCGAACTCCATCCCGTTGCCGGCGGCTGCGGCGTGCTTGCGGTATCGCCTGCCCTTGCGGCGCAGGCGGGCGGTGCAGGTCTCCTCCGCGCCTTTTGTCCGCCCATGCATGACCGTGGATACGTTCATGACCGACACACTCCCCGCCCTCCGGCCTGCACCGCCCGGCCTCCTGTTCCGGGCTGTAGTCTTCTTTCAGCAAGGCCTCGACACGCCTTGCGCACGGCTTCGGCGAAACGGATTCGACTCGGCTTCTCCCGCTTCCAACACTCGAATTTCCGCTGTGCGAAACCGGCATTGTAACGCCCGTTGCGCCGGTCGCGGCTGTGCTTCAGCCCACGGATGACCACGGATTTGTCCCTGCTTGTCGTGAGGGCGATCCGACTGTTGTTGCAACCTGTTGCTTCATTACAGAAACCGTGCACCTTTACTCCTTGGTTGGATGACCCGCTCTTTTGAACTTTTGGACGGAGGCAAAGATTGGCATTAGGGGGGAGGGTTTTGCTTCTCTCTCGTTTGAGTAAATTTTGTATCACCTCGCGCCTCCGCAAAAGTTGCATTTAGGTGTTGAATTTAGGTTTTTTATCCCAACATTGTTCGGAAAAGCCAAGGCTTTGTTTCAGGCAGACCTCGGCACTGTCGTATTCGCCCATAAGGATGTGAGAGAGCGCCATCATATTGTAAGCCCTTGCTTTTTCGGACTTGTGCCCGTCGAAGTTTTGGTCCGCAGCCTGAAAAAGCGTCAGGGCGTCTTCATACAAGCCCTCATCATACAGCATCTTCCCGATATGGTATTGCGCCTTCGCCAATGTAAGGCTGTCGGCGGCGAGAACAGCATAGTGCTCGGCCTGCTTGAACGACTGCATGGCGGCATTCTTATCGCGGGCGTCCTGTTGCACATAGCCGTTGAAGAGTGCAGCCTTGGCTGCCTGGTATAGGCTTTCTTTGCAGAGAAATAGTCAGCGGCATGTTCCAAGTCGGGACCGTCGGAGAGGCTGTCCGTCAGTTTGTCGAAATCAGGTTCAAGAGCATGACCAAACAAAGCCTCGCCTTGCAGCATGGTCAAGTTCATGCGCTGCTTCTCACTGAAGGGAGCCTCCGTACGCATCAGGCTGTCAATCAGGAGGAAGGTGCTGGCAGGACGGGTTTCCAACACGGCGGCGGCACGCTCCAACATGCGTTTGGCTTCGCGCGTGTCCGTATGGCAGGCGGCAAGAGCCAGCAACAAAACAAATCCGAAGAAAGCATGTCGTTTCACGACAGCAAAAAATAACACTATTTTCAATACGGCATACCCCCTTTTGTATTCGGCCAGGCCTGATCCGACACGACATCCTTGCCGGCTGTTTCTCATCAATGCCCGGCCGCTGCGTTACCTTCGACATTTGCGCTTTATCATGTCCTTCAAGTACGTTCATTCCACCTCAATATCAGTGTCTTGTATTTGGACACCAGCAGAAACGCCGTGCTATTGCTTAGTAACATGTTTGTCTTGAGACAGCCTGACTAAGCATCGACACCATGCAATGCAAACGTGCCAAATACCCTCACTATGCAGCACAAAAAAAACGCCGCAAAGGGCGTTTTTCAAATTTTGTCTTTTCAAATTATTGGATCACGGCGGTATCGGCGTTCATCAGTTCGAACTCCCGAATCAGTTCCTCCGGTGTCTTTCCCAAATTCTTGATAGCCTGCTCCGCCGAAGGTGCGAAATCGCTATCCGGATAATTGCTGAGGATTTTATCGTACATGGCACGCGCCTTGTCCAAATCGTGCAGCTTGTCTTCGTAAACCAGCGACCCCATCATGAACAGGGCGACGGACGTTTTTTCGTACTCGGGGTAACCTGCAGCCAATTTGTTGCCCATTTCAAGCGCTTCCACCGGTTCCCCGAAGTTGACGGCCACCTCGAAGGCCTTGAAAAGGTATTCAGGCGCCAATGCGTTGTCGGGATTCTCATCGGCAAAACGGCGGTACGTCTCAATCACGCCGGGAACAGATTCCTGATTGACAGCGGCTTCTGCATTAAACAACGAGGCTTCCGCCTTTTTCAAGTCGGCTTCGCTCACTTTTTTAGGACCGCAGGCAGCAATGGAAAGCACAACGGCAACTCCAAGCAAAAGATTCAATAATTTATTCATCTTTAAACGTTTATATGATAATTTTCAACGATTTACAGCACGATTCATCTGCATTTTTTCCTCGGAAAAATCATTTTGTAATCCACATCGCATTTGCCTTCGGAAATATCGCGCAACTTACCTGCAAGCAGCAGTTTGCGTACCGGTGCAATGCGATCGACATGGACATGCCCCTCCAAATGGTCATATTCGTGCTGGATGACCCGCGAACGTATGCCTTCAAACACTTCCTCATGCTCCACAAAATGCTCGTCAAGGAAACGGATGCGTATCTTGTCCTTGCGAATCACCTCTTCGTAAAGACGAGGCAGACTCAGACAGCCTTCGGTGAAAGGGACATCATCGCCAAACATCTCGACGATCTGCGCATTGATAAAGGTCTGCACAAACCCTTTGCCGTCGGGATAATCGGGGTAAAACGGGTTGGTGTCGATCACAAACAGGCGTATCGACTTGTTGATTTGCGGGGCGGCCAGCCCCACGCCCGAAGAATGCGCCATGGTTTCGTACATGTCTGCAATAAGCTTTTCCAAATCGGGATAGTCGGGGGTGATGTCGCTCGCAATGGCTTTCAACACCGGATGTCCGTAGGCTACAATAGGTAATATCATGTTCGACAGTTTTTTTTCGTTTGAATAGATTATCAGGCTGTTATGAACGCGATTGCATGAAAGACTGCAGGATGAGCGTGGCGCTGATGGTATCGACCAAATCCTTGTCCTGACGTTGTTTCTTCTTCAGTCCGGAATCAATCATGGCTTGGTGGGCGAGAACCGAAGTAAAGCGTTCGTCAAAGCGCACGATTTTCATCTGCGGCAGCAGTTTGCGCAAGCGGTTGACAATCGGCTCGATGTATTTCGAACAGTCGGAAGGCTTGTTGTGCAGGTCTTTCGGCTCGCCGATGACTACCAGTTCTACCTCTTCCTTGGCGACATAGTCTTTCACGAAGTCGGGCAGTTTTGCCGATTCCACCGTCGCCAGTCCCGTAGCGATGATTTGCAGCGGATCGGTAACCGCCACGCCACATCGCTTCCTTCCTAAGTCCAAAGCCATAATCCTCGCCATATCAGCATGATTTCGATATGCAAAAATAGCAATAATTCGCGACATACGGACTGCTGGATTATTGCGAAAGAGAACATTGTCGTGAAAAACGGCTGCGGTGAGTCGACTCGGGGCGTATGATGAAAAAATAATATTGCCGCCTCGATTCAGCGTCAGCTTCAAAAATCACTATCTTTGCTCAAAATTTTCGTCATGGACACCTTAGTACCTACGATAGAGGCCGCTTGGGGCGACCGCAACCTATTGAATGAATCCAACACAAAAGATGCTATTCGCGAAGTGATTTCCATGTTGGACTCGGGTCGCATTCGGGTTGCCGAAAGAGATGCGGTCACCGGCAAATGGAGGGTGAACGACTGGGTCAAAGAAGCCGTGCTGCTTTATTTCCAAATCAGCCGGATGCAGCCGTCGGAAGTCGGCATTTTCGAATATTACGACAAAATTCCCTTGAAAAAAGGCTTTGAAGGCCTGGGCATTCGCGTGGTTCCTCCCGCTACTGCGCGTTACGGCAGTTTCATCGGCCGCGGCTGCGTGCTCATGCCTTCTTACGTGAACATCGGCGCTTATATCGGCAGCGGCACCATGGTTGACACTTGGGCGACGGTAGGCTCATGCGCCCAAATCGGTAAGAATGTGCACCTTAGCGGCGGCGTGGGCATCGGCGGCGTGCTGGAACCCGTTCAGGCACAGCCTGTCATCATCGAGGACCACTGCTTCATCGGCTCGCGCTGCGTGGTGGTGGAAGGCGTGCATCTTGAAGAGGAAGTGGTATTGGGCGCCAATACGGTCATCACGGGTTCTACCAAGATCATCGATGTCAGCTCAAAGGAACTCGCCTGCTACGAAGGCGTAGTACCTGCACGTTCCGTCGTGATTCCCGGTAGCTATACCAAGCATTTCCCCGCCGGTGATTTTCAAGTGCCTTGCGCACTGATCATCGGAAAACGGAAAGCCTCAACCGACCTGAAAACATCGCTCAACGAGGCCTTGCGCGATTTCAACGTACCTGTTTAGAAACAGTTTTGAATGAAATTGAAACAAAAAAAGAGGTTTATAACCTCTTTTTTTGTTGGGGTGGAAGATGGGATTCGAACCCACGACCCTCGGAACCACAATCCGGTACTCTAACCAGCTGAGCTACATCCACCATCAGATTTGCGACTGCAAAAATACAACTTTTTATTCAACCCGCAGCATTTTGGGCAAAAAAAATTCTTCCCACAGAAATTTCGTCTTCATTTCAGGCGAAATCCCTACTTTTGTCCCCTCATGGCAAAGAAAAACAACAGAGCGACCTCTCCCGCGACAGTGGCGTGGCGGCGTTTCCGGAAGAACATTCTGGGAATGACGGCATCGGTCTTCATCTTCGCCATCGCTATGCTGGCGGTCTTTGCCTATCACATCATCCCCGACCCCACTCCCAACGCCAACCGGCAGCTGTTAGAGCTTAGCACGCAAAAGCCCGGTTTCGAGGTGGACATGCTGATACTTCCCAAGGAGAACCCCACTCCGAAACAAGGGTGGCTCAGAACACTACTCAGCGGAACACCCGACAGCTGCACCTATCTGCCTTACGACAGTCTGCATGTCGAACAAAGCCACACCCTTGTTTTTTTATTTGATGCAGAGAAAGACGGTCAAGCGGAAACGCGGCATATCGCCAACAGCGAAATCGCCGGTACCGTTTTCAACAGTGCCGAAGCCGCCGACACCTACATCAGGCAACATTGCACCATACACCAAAAGTTTCTGTTGGGCACCGACCAGTTCGGGCGCGACTTTTTCAGCCGCCTGGTGCTGGGCTGCCGCATCAGCCTGACAGTCGGCTTCATTGCCGTGTTTCTCAGCCTCATCATCGGCATCAGCGTAGGCAGCGTGGGCGGTTTTTTCAGGGGACGTATCGATGATGCCGTGGTATGGTTCATCAATGTGGTATGGTCCATCCCCACCCTGCTGCTGGTCATCGCCATCACCTTCGCTTTGGGCAAGGGCATTGCTCAAGTGTTCATTGCCGTGGGACTGACCATGTGGGTGGAAGTAGCCCGCATTGTCCGCGGACAGATTCTTTCGATACGCGAGACAACTTTTGTCGAGGCGGGACGTGCCTTAGGCTTCAAGAATGCACGCATCATCTTCCGCCACATCCTGCCCAACATCATCAACCCCATCATCGTGGTGTCGGCTGCCAACTTTGCTTCCGCCATTCTATTGGAGGCCGGTCTCAGCTTCCTCGGCATCGGCGTGCAGCCTCCCATGCCGTCGTGGGGCAGCATAATCAAGGAAAACTATGCTTTCATCATCCTCGATGCCGCCTACTTAGCCATACTGCCCGGCGTCGCCATCATGCTGTTGGTACTTGCCTTTATGCTGGTAGGCAATGCATTAAGAGAGGCTTTGGATGTAAAGCAGTAAAAAAGACTATTGCTCCACTTCCACAGTTTCCCGTGCCATCTGATGTTCGGATTGCGCTTCGATAGTTGTCTTCCCAATGGTTGCAATGCTACCTTCGCGCTCCTTGCCGTGTTCGGCTTCGGACAAATCGTCAGCATTCTTGTGTTTCCGCATGGGCATTAACAGCAGCAGACTCATAACGATACCGCCGCCTAATCCCCATGCCGCACCGCGGGAAGCCAGTATGGCCGCCATAACCCCGGCAATGCCAAGGTCGATGGATGTCCGCGCCTTGCTAACACCCACTCGGAAAGAGACAAAGCCCTGAATGAGCAAAGTTGAAGCCAGCGCCACACCCAGAATAGGCTTCACGAGCGTGACAATGGGAAGCAGGAAATAGCCCGTCAGCGTACCGAAACGGAACGATCCGGCTCCGGAATGTATGGACTCCATCGCTTTCGGACCTTTCTTGTACCGGTCGCAGATGACTACCTGCATGGCCGCCCACAAGGGTCCGCACATGGTGAGGTCGGGACCGATGATAGACATGGTCATATTACGCATACCAAAAATAATGTGCGAGCGGTCGGGGTTGTAATCCACCTTTTCATCGGGTCGTTTTTCGGCACAGTCTTCTATCAGAGCCTGCGCCTGTATCATGTCGCCGAACAATACTATATAGGTGGAAACCACCACGGGAATGGCGGAAATAAACATCCGTGCAGGAGGCAGTCCCAGCCCGAAGATGGTCCAGTCGCGCCATACACCTATGAAATTCGGCTTCACCAATCCCCATTCTACCGTAGGCCAAGGCGTTTCGAACACCAAGGGACCCAGAATAACCGCCAGCACCATGATGGGCAGAATACCCATGTTGGCAATGAACTTGGCTATTTTATTGCGTTCAGCCATCACCCTGAAAGTGTTGGAAAACAGCAGGAAAAATCCGATGCCCATGCAAATGGCGATGGTCCACGGCGTTTTGTCGAAATGACTGCCTGTCTTGAACACCACGATAACGGCGGCAATACCCGCACCTACGATGATGCCCGACTGCATGGCGGCAGGCACTATTTTAATCATCTTTTTCCCAAGTCCAGTGACTCCCAGCACAAAAGCCAGCAGCCCCAACAGGAACTCGAACGCAATCAGTGCATGCATTCTGTCGGGACCCGGGTCGAACTGATTCACATACAGAATCAGAATGGGAATGGCGGGCGTCACCCAGCCCGGCACCACAGGGTCGCCCAACAGCACGTGGGTACAATAAAGAATACCGTTTAGGATGACAATGGTGATGGCAATGTCGAAAGGCATTCCCAAATATTCTTGCAGCATGGGCACCGCACTCAGACACACAGCGCAAACCAACAAACCTTGCACATAATCCGCCCATTCAAACTTATAATGGACGAACGGGATACGCAATTTAAAAGGGCCTAATGGCGTAAAGGGCTGTTCCGCCCCATAGATTCGTTTCATCTTCGATGAAGTTTTATCCGTTCAACTAGTAGTTAATAAAAGAACTGCTGTTTTTTTATCGCACAGCACGACAAGGCGACAAATGTATAGAAAAAAATCATTCCGTTTTTATCGATTACAATAAAAAGATGGAAAAACTTTGATTTCTTCCGGCATAAACTTGGCAACGGGTCGCCTCCATCCTTTCTTAACAGCATATTTGTTTTTGCGACAGCCTCTTTATTGATGGCGAAGCACCCTTGTAAGCAAAGACCTATTTTTCACACATTGGCGGCAAAAGCGCCTGTGAATAAATAAATAATCCGTATCTTTGCGCCCTCAAAAACGCACTTTGCGGGTGTGGCGGAATTGGTAGACGCGCCAGACTTAGGATCTGGTTTCGAGAGAAGTAAGGGTTCGAGTCCCTTCATCCGCACGAATATCACTAGAGAATCAATTATTAGAGATGAACACAACGCAAACCTCAAAAGGAGAGCATCTGATCTCCATTTCAATCAGCATTACGAAAGACGACTACGAGCCGAAAGTGAACGAAGCCCTGAAAAAGGCGCAACGCAACGCCAACATTCCGGGTTTCCGTCAGGGAAAAGCCCCGTTGAGCCTGATGAAGAAGATGTACGGAACCAGTATCAAATTGGAACAACTGAACAATATCGTCTCCGAACAGCTCAACAAGCATATTGTCGATAACAAGCTCGACCTCTTCGGGTATCCGCTTAACGATCCCGACCAGAAGCCCATCGATTTCGAGAAAGACGAAACACTCGAATTTAGTTTTGAGGCTGCCCTGCGCCCCGAAATCAAGGTGGATCTCGCCAAGACCAAAGTCGATTTCTTCCATATCATCGCCGATGATGAAGAAGTGCAGAAGACCATCGACAACATTACCGAGCACAACCCCGACATCATCCACCCCGAAACCGTTGAAGCTGACGACCGTCTTGAACTGAAGGTTTGCGAAGCCGAAAACGAAAAAGAAGTGGAAAACGGCTTCAAGAAGGGCGTTTACTTGCGCATGAATCAGGTGACGGACAAGAAATCGAAGGCAACACTGACCGGCAAGGAAACCGGCGCCGAGTTCATCTTCAACTTCACCAAGGCCATGGGCGAAGAAGCCGCTGCAAAACTGCTAGGTGAGGACGCTCCGATAGATAGCGACTTCAACATCATCATCGACGACATCACCCGCGAAGTCAAGCCCGAATTCAACGAGGCTTTCTTCAACCGCATTTTCCCCGGCAAAGACATCAAAGACCAAGACGCTTTCAAGGCTGCCGTCAAGGAAGAAATGGAAAAGCAATATACGGTTGAAAGCGACCGTATCCTCCTTCAGAAAATGATTGACAAGCTCGTCGATACGGTCAAGTTCGACATGCCCGACAATTTCCTGAAACGCTGGATCGTTGAAAACGGTCAAGGCAACGTCAAGGCCGAAGATGTTGAAAAGGACTACGACGCCCACTATAGCAAAGGCATCCGCTGGCAGCTCATCGAAGACAGCATCGTGAAGGAAAACACCCAGCTTGTCATCACCAATGAAGAGGTGAAAGACTTCATCAAGAAACAGATTTTCCCCGGCATCGACTACGGCACACTCGAAGACGACATGAAAGCCCGTCTCGACTCCATTGCCGAAAGCTACCTGAAGAACGACAAACAGATCGACAGTATCAAAAGACAAGTTGCCGACCTGAAGATGACCGCTTTCCTGAAAGAAAACATGAAAGTCTCCTATAGGAATGTTGCTTTCAAGGACTTCGAGAAAGAGCTTGAGAAAGCCGACAAGAAAGAGGCCAAGGCCAAAGAAACGAAAGCGGCAAAAGCCAAGGAAACGGAAGATAACGCAGAAAAATAACACACCAAACACTTCATCATGAACGAGTTCAAGAAATATGCTACGAGACATCTCGGCATCAACACCTTAGGGATGGAAAAGTACATCTCGCAAATCAACAATGCCGGCTACATCTCCCCCACCATCATCGAGGAGCGCCAGCTTAACGTTGCTCAGATGGACGTGTTTTCACGTCTGATGATGGACCGCATCATCTTTCTTGGCACTGCCATCGACGACTATGTGGCCAACATCATTCAGGCGCAGTTGCTTTTCTTAGAGTCCGCCGACCCGAAGAAAGACATTCAGATTTACCTGAACTCGCCCGGTGGCAGCGTTTATGCAGGATTAGGCATCTACGACACCATTCAGTACATCTCGCCCGATGTGGCTACCATCTGCACAGGCATGGCGGCATCAATGGCTGCCGTGCTGCTTTGCGCCGGTGCCGCCGGAAAACGCACGGCGCTTGCCCATTCCAGAGTGATGATCCACCAGCCCATGGGCGGCGTGGAAGGCCAAGCCACCGAAATCGAAATCACAGCACGTGAAATTCAGAAACTCAAGAAAGAACTGTACGAAATCATCGCCCAACACTCGGGTCAACCCTACGACAAGGTTTGGGCCGACTCGGACCGCGACTACTGGATGACTGCCATCGAAGCCAAGGAATACGGAATGATTGACGAAGTGCTGGTCAAGAAGTAGCCATGACGACGAAGAAAACCGGATTTTGCTCTTTCTGCGGCAGAAAAGCCTCCGACGTGAGGCTGCTCATCAAAGGCATTGGTGTCAACATCTGCGACAACTGCGTGGAACAAGCGCATGAAATCGTCAGAGACAACATCATAGTAGAAAGCAATAAGACAAAGCCGAAGCCGGATCTGAAAAAACCGGCGGAAATCAAGGCTTTCCTCGATCAGTATGTCATCGGGCAAGATGAAGCCAAGCGCGTGCTCGCCGTGGCTGTTTACAACCACTACAAGCGCATCATGCAGAAAGTGGCCGACGACGACGTGGAAATCGAGAAGTCGAACATGATCTTAGTTGGTGAGACCGGCACTGGTAAAACGCTTTTAGCACAGACCATCGCCAAGATGCTGAACGTGCCGTTTGCCATTGCCGACGCCACCGTGCTGACCGAAGCCGGTTATGTGGGCGAAGACGTTGAGAATATCCTCGTCAGGCTGCTACAGGCCGCCGACTACGATGTGGCCGCTGCCGAACGCGGCATTGTCTTCATCGATGAAATCGACAAAATCGCCCGTAAGAGCGACAACCCCAGCATCACGCGCGACGTATCGGGCGAAGGCGTGCAACAGGCTTTGCTGAAGCTGTTAGAAGGCTCGGTTTCCAACGTGCCTCCACAAGGCGGACGCAAACATCCCGAACAGAAAATGATCGCCGTCAACACGAAGAATATCCTCTTCATCGCCGGCGGTGCCTTCGACGGCATCGACCGCATCATTGCCGCCCGAAAACGCGCCAACGTCATCGGATACGGCACCAATACGGAAAAAGTGCTCGACAAAGGTAACATGTTGAAATACATCGCGCCCGCCGACCTGAAGAAATTCGGCTTGATTCCCGAAATCGTAGGACGTTTGCCCATACTGTCACACCTCGATCCGCTTGACAACGATGCTTTGAAACGCATCCTTACCGAACCCAAGAATGCCATTGTGAAACAGTTCACCAAGCTGTTTGCCATGGACAGCATCCAACTTGACATCAAGGACGAGATGCTTGACTTTGTCGTTGAAAAAGCCATCGAGTTCAAACTCGGTGCACGCGGACTGCGCTCCATCATGGAAGCCATCCTGAACGACGCCATGTTTGAACTGCCCTCCAACAAGAAAATCAAAAAATTTACCGTTGACCGCGACTATGCCGAGCAGCAACTCAACAAGTCGAGACTGGCAAAATCGAGCATCGGCGAATGATTTGAAAACCTATTTCGAAAAAGAACCGGCAGTCTTTCTGTCGGTTCTTTTTTTGCACCGCAACGGACTTTCCCTCAATACGCTTTATCCATTTCGATTTGGCACAAAAATTGTAAAACATAAAGGAAAACCATAACTTCGACCATGAAAAAGTGCATCATCACCCTATTGATTGTTCTGTCCGTCATTGCGGGATACAGCCAAAGGGTCTTCAAGATACAAGCCCAACGCCCCACAAAACCCACGCCTGAACTCACGGAAAACAAACAGAATGTCGTTTACGGAAGGATTGAAAACGGCGACACTTTGCTCATTGTCCAGCTTCCGGAAGTGGATATCCGCATGTTGCAACATTTCTACGACTTCGCGGACACACGCCAAGGCCGCCGTTTGGTGAGGAATGTGAAAAAAGTGTATCCCTATGCTAAACTTGCCGGCGAAAAACTGCAACAGTATGACAGTCTGTTAGTTATAACCAAAAGCAAACAAGAGCGCAGAAAACTGATGAAAAAAGCGGAAGAAGAAATCACTGCGCAATACTCCGAAGACCTCAAGAAGCTCACCTTTACACAGGGTGCCATCCTCATCCGCCTTATCGACCGCGAAACAGGAAACACGTCCTATAAACTCGTACAGGAACTGCGCGGCAAGTTCAGGGCATTTTTCTATCAGGGATTTGCACAGTTGTGGGGCTATAATCTGAAAACGGAATACGACCCGAAAACCAACGAAGAGGACGATAAAATCGAAACCATCATCACCTTAATGGAAAAAGGATGCATCTGACGGCTCACTTTCCACGTCCTTGGATGACGATTAAAACCGTGTATATCAGAATCTTCAAATCAAGCCCAAGACTGACGTTTTCGATATAGAGAATGTCGTATTTCAAACGTTCAATCATTTCCTCCACATTCTCCGCATAGCCGTATTTCACCTCGCCCCAACTGGTAATGCCCGGTTTCACCTTGAAAAGCAAGCGGTAATAAGGCGCTTTCTCCATAATCTTATCGATGAAATACTGCCGCTCGGGACGATAGCCTACGAGCGACATCTTTCCGATGAGCACGGTATAAAACTGTGGAATCTCATCGAGGCGCACCTTACGCATGAAACGTCCGAACCTGGTGATGCGTGGATCATCGTCACTCGAAAGCTGTGGGGTGCCGCTTGATTCGGCATCGATGTACATACTGCGGAACTTGGCCATTTTGAATGGCTTTCCGCCTTTCCCGATGCGCTCCTGCTTATAGAACACGGGACCTTTAGACGTGGTTGCCACGATAATAGAGCATAGCAAGAACACCGGCGACAGCACAATAAGAGCAAACACCGACAGCACTATGTCGCACACACGCTTGATGACCCGGTGCCAGATAGGCATAAGGTCGGGTGTAACTTGCACCAAAGGCGCGTTCCAAATGGCGGACTGCCGAATGCTGCCAAACACCAAGTCTTGCATGTCGGGCGTAATCTTGACAACGGCATTCGTGTTGTCGATGACGGAAAGAATCACGTCCATCGAATCGGTTTCGGTGCGTTCAATGGCAATGATGATTTCCTCTACATCGTACTCCTTGACAATACGCTCGATGTCACGATAAGTACCCAGATGCGGCAGAAACTCCGCTAACTTGTACTCTTTCTTATCATATACGTTGACAAAGCCGATGAACTTCTGTCCTGAAGGCTTTACTTGATTTTCAATCTCGTTATAAATACCGGTCGCCTTGCCGTTGCTGCCGACAATCAGCGTGTTGTAGCCTATGCGTTTTGTGCGAATACGGTGAATCATTATGGAAGTAACCACCAACCTTGTGAGGTAGGTCAAGCCGAACTGCAAGCCAAAAAGCACTAAAAACGACTGATAGTAGGATTTATAGGTAACAATCTTATCATCGAGAATGGCCGCAAAAAACAGGATGGTCACTCCCAGCAGTGTGATAAAAAAGGTCTGTTCAAACTCCTTGAGACGCGATTTGAAATATACTTTCTGATAAGCTCCGGTGATGCAGTGAAGAACAATCCAGCCAATGGGAATACCTATCAATCCCAACCAGAAATTCAGATCGTCGGTGGCATCGGCAAAGGTTTCATCAAACGGAAAATAAGGATATTCGTTGGACTTTCTGAAAAAGTAAAACAAAGCCCAAGCCAAGACGGAAGCGATCCAGTCAAGCAGGATATAGACAAATGCCAAGCGTTTCTTTTTCATCTCTCTCTGTAAAGAAGTTTAAAGTTGTCGAAATAGTACTTGCTGATCCTCGGGTCTCGTTGTACCGATTGAATGTAAATCTTGTATTTGTCAGCATCCTTGTTGTCAATCACGATCGGGCCGATATTCACATAAATCTTTTTCCACTTATTAGGCGTATCGTGATCAGGATCCGTTGGCATTAACTTGACCAAATCGTGCAGGGTGGCTTTGTTGTGCTTATAACTGATAACACCCACAACCACAGTATCATTCGTATTGAAATCCAATTCCAACATGCAAGCGGCGCCATTGGTCGGCAACTCGTCAAACGACTTGTAAGACTGGAAAAAGAAATACTTGTTGGTATCGGCAGGAAGTGTGATTTTCCCGGAATAATACGAATGTTCCCATTGCATCGCCCCCTCCTCTTGCGAAACGCGCTCCATCAACACAGTTGAGTCATTGAAAGCACCGGGTTCTAAAGTGACCGATGCCACTTCAAAATCTTCAATCCACGCCACATGGGTGGTGGTATTAAGCTCATAATATTCAAATTGAGGGACTGCCAAAGAGACCACGCTGTCAGGATAGAGTCCAAAATCCTCGATGATCAAGGGTTTGAAAAACGGATAAGGGATTCTCGACTCTGAAATGCCGTTTAATTTGATGCCGCCGTAAATCGACAGCTTGTGCTTGCCCTCCTTGAGCACCGGAAACGTAGCAGGAATCTCAAAAGTGCCAATGGTCTTATCGTCCACATAAACCCACACATCGGTGATATTGTGCGTATTGACACCAAAAACATTAGGATCCGTCTTCAACCCGACAGAATCAATACGAAGATAAGCAGGCACCTTTTGTTCACCGTCAAAGTTGTTACACGAAGCAAACGACAGCAGCAGGAAAGCCATACATGTCGCAAAAAAAGTAAAGTTTCTTTTCATGAATGATTCATTGTATTGTTTGAACGAAACCCATCCGCTAATATTGCACATCACCATGGTTTATTTTGAATAATGATGCAGATTTTCAATTGAGTAGAAAAACAAAGCATCCCGACTTTCAAGTTTTCAAAATCTAAAATATAAAAATCATTGATTTTCAATACCTTATATATCATCACCCTTTAATTCTTCTTGAAGACGCCTCCACCGATTCAAGTATCCGGTAGGCCAAATGCAGCACCTGAACGCCATCGTCAATGGTCACGGCAGGTGTACTGTTATGGATAATGGCATCACCAAAGCTCTCCAATTCCGTTTGAATGGCGTTCAGCTCTCCGATTTTCGGTTTGTCGATGGTGATCTGCCGCTCATTTCCTTGCCCCAAGTCCAATGTCAAGGCAAACGGGTTGCCGGCATCCACCTTGTCGTGAATCCGAACGATTTCGGTCACCTTGTCGAGAAAATCAACGGTGATATAGGCATCGCGCTGAAAGATGCGGGTCTTACGCATGTTTTTCAAGGAAATGCGGCTGGCGGTAAGATTGGCCACCGTGCCGTTTTCAAATTCGATACGGGTATTGGCGATATCTGGTGTCGGGCTGACAATCGAAACGCCACTGGCGCTGACATGCGCCACAGGCGATTTGACGATGGCGAGCAAAATGTCAAGATCGTGCACCATGAGGTCGAGCACAACGGGCACATCAAGACCACGCATATTGAACAACGACAACCGGTGCGCTTCAATGAAAAGCGGAGCCGTGATATGCGGCTCTGCGGCGATAAAGGCCGGATTAAAACGCTCCACATGCCCTACCTGCACTTTCACACCCGCCTCATCGGCCAGTTGCTTCAACACCTGTGCCTCATCAGGGGTAGCGACGATGGGCTTCTCAATAAACACATGCTTGCGTTTACGCAAGGCAGTGGCAGCACAATTGAAATGCTGCACGGTAGGGGTGACAATATCGACCACATCAACCACATCGACCAACGCGTCAATAGAATGAAAAGCTTGCACATGAAGCTCCTCCATCACCGACTTCACCGTATGTTCATCAGGATCAAAAAAACCAACCAGCTCATAACTAGGTATCTGCTCGATACATTTCAGATGTATCTTCCCCAGATGGCCTGCGCCCAAAACGCCAATTTTCAACATCGCGTAAAATTTTGGCAAAGGTAGTGATTTTTCCAATGTAAAACACTGTGCGAAACGCCATTGAACGCGGTTTTTTCGCCACTCCAAAAACAGCCCGTATTTCATATCAGGGTGGTTGTCAGTCCATCAGAATTATTTTGCCGGCACTGCTTGGACAACGGCATTTTTCCGTACTTTCGCTGCGCAAAACGGCAATGATGAACGGCAATTTCGAAGACAACTACAGGCACAAAGGACTCCGCAAGCAACTTGTCGAGCTACTGCGCACTAAGGGCATCACCGATGAGAATGTCCTTAAGGCCATCGGCGAGGTGCCACGCCATGTCTTCCTCGACTCTTCATTTGTCGAACTGGCATACCAGGACAAGGCTTTCCCCATCGGTTCGGGGCAAACCATCTCCCAACCCTATACCGTAGCTTTTCAGACCGAACTGTTGAAAGTGGAAAGCGGCATGAAAGTACTTGAAATCGGCACCGGTTCCGGCTATCAGGCCTGTGTACTGGCGGCTATGGGAGCCAAGGTGTTCACGGTGGAACGGCAACGCAATCTGTTTTTCAAGACAAAAACGGCACTTGAGCATCTTCATTACGTCAGGGTAAAAACCTTTCTGGGCGACGGCTACGAAGGGCTGCCCACCTATGCGCCTTTCGACCGTGTGATCATTACCGCCGCCGCGCCCGTCATTCCCCGCCATTTGGTTGAACAAATGGCCGCGGACGGCATCATGGTCGTCCCCTTGAATGATGACGAAGGCATCTGCCAAAAGATGATGCGGCTCACCCTGGAACCTGACGGAAAACTGAACCGTGAAGCTTTCGGTGATTTCAGTTTCGTTCCCTTACTAAAAAACGTTGCCGACGATTGAGCCGACAACGTTCTTCACTGATTTAACTATTTAATTAACAGAACATTACTATATCTCCTTATAGTTTTGTCCCCAAGATGGAACGAAGGATTTTATTCCCCAATTGCCGTCCAATAGAAGATGCTGCCGAACCTAAAGCACGTTCCAGAATGGACTTTCCCCGTATAGTCCTTCGGCTTGATTCCTTTCTTGACTTCTCGATTTCTTTCTGCGCTTTTTCCTCCGCTTTGCGTCTTTCCTCGATGGCCTTTTGCTCTTCTTCACGCTTTTGTTCCTGCTGTTGCTGCTTCACCAAAACCTCGTAGGCGCTTTCTCGGTCAAAACTGCGGTCATAAATCCCGAAGATACGCGAGCTGCGAATCAACTGCTCACGTTGTTCATCGGTGATGGGACCTATCTGGCTCAAAGGGAACAGTATTTTGGCGCGCTCCACCACGGAAGGAGCTCCCTTGGCATCGAGGAACGACACCAAAGCCTCTCCCGTTCCAAGCTCTAACAGCACCTGCTCGGTATTGAAGTTCGGGTTCGTGCGGAAAGTGTCGGCTGCCGCCCTGACGGTCTTCTGGTCTTTGGGCGTGAAGGCACGCAAAGCATGTTGCACGCGGTTGCCGAGCTGCGCAAGAACGCTTTCGGGAATGTCGTCGGGACATTGCGTAATAAAATAAACGCCTACGCCCTTCGAGCGCACTAGACGCACCACCTGCTCAATCTTTTCGACCAAAGCCTTGGAGGTGTCTTTGAACAGCATGTGGGCTTCATCGAAGAAAAAGATGAGCTTGGGCAGATCCATGTCGCCCACTTCGGGGAGCTGCGCATAAAGGTCGCTCAGCAGCCAAAGCAGGAAGGTGGAATACAGTTTAGGGTTCATCATCAGCTTGTCAGCCGCCAACACGTTCATCACGCCGCGTCCGTCTTCGGTTTGAATGAAATCAAACACGTTGAAAGCAGGCTCTCCGAAAAACTTATCGGCACCCGCGCTTTCCAGGGCGAGCAACGAACGCTGAATGGCACCAACGCTTTGCGAACTGACGTTGCCATAGCTTGTCGTAAACTCCTTGGCGTTTTTCGCGACATAGTCAAGCATGAGCCTCAAGTCTTTCAGGTCGATAAGGAGCAAGCCTTTGTCATCGGCGATTTTGAACACGATATTGAGCACCCCGTTCTGGGTTTCGTTCAACCCCATCAATCGCGACAGCAACTGAGGTCCCATGTCGGAAATAGTGGCACGCAAAGGATGCCCCTGTTCGCCAAACACATCGAAGAAACGTGTCGGGTTGCCTTGAAACTGTGGATTGGCAATCCCGAACTCGGGGCAACGCTTCTCGATGAAACCATTCATCTTTCCCGCCTGGCTAATACCCGAAAGGTCGCCTTTCATGTCGGCCATGAAGCAAGGCACACCTGCCTGGCTGAAAGTTTCGGCAAGCACTTGCAAGGTAACGGTCTTTCCCGTTCCTGTGGTTCCCGCAATCAGGCCGTGACGGTTCGCCATCTTGCCCAACAAATGGATAGGGCCATTATCGCAATGCGCAATGTAAAGCTGTTTGTCGTCTGTGAGCATGTCAGTATTATTTTGGTCAATGTTTCAATTCAATATTCCATGTCAAAGCCATTCCTTTTCCAGGTCGGACTATGGATTGATCCTAAATCGTATAAACTTAATTGTCAATCCTTTGTCAAGCCACATCTGTTCGTAGAATGTCCGTACGGACTTCACCTCCAACGCATCGTTATTACCATAAAGGTCATCGGAAGCATACAGCAGTTCAAGTCCTTCTTTTTCAACCACTTCATGCAGCGTAAAATCATACATGATGGAGCTGTCGGTTTTCAGATTGAGGATGCCGTCGGGTTTCACAATTTTACGGTAACGCTGCAAAAACTCCGGTGATGTCAGTCTGTGACGTGCGTTGCGCAAGCCTTCGCCGGGGTGCGGGTCGGGAAAAGTGACCCAGATCTCCGACACCTCGTCAGGTCCAAAAAAATGTTCGATCTGGTCGATGCGGGCACGCACAAACGCCACATTCGGCAGATGTTCCTCATTGGATTGCTTCAGCCCACGCCAGATGCGCGCTCCTTTAATGTCAACACCGATATAGTTGATGTCGGCATGCACCCTTGCCAGACCGACGGTGTATTCGCCCTTGCCGCAGCCCAATTCGAGCACAATGGGGTTGTCGTTATGAAAGAAATCACTCCCCCACTTCCCCTGCAAAGGAAAGCCTTCCGACATGATGCGTTCGTAGGAATATTCGAACAGGTTGTCAAAAGTCTTGTTTTCGGCAAAACGTTGCAGTTTGTTTTTCTTCGACATAATCAGCGTCCTTGTTTCAGGGTTAATATCCAAGCCTTGTCATCAGTATTGGCATGTATGATCACCAATGCCTCCTTTGCCTCGCCCATCGTGGCATAACGGCCAATAACGGCATCCCAATAGCTGCCACGCTTATTGACAAATGCCTTTTCATAACCCATCTCACGAAGGCTGTTGACATAGCTTTCGGCATTCTCGGCATTGCCGTAGCAACCTCCGATGATCAGGTACTCCGTTTCGTTTGAGACGGCGGTTGTCAAAGGTTGTGAAGCATCGTTGCCAAGCTGTTCCATCTTAGCGGCATTGCGCAAAGAATCCGCAACAAATGCCTGACGCAGCGAATCGGCTTGGATACGTAAATACTCTTGATATTCAACAATATGGTAAGCCATTGAATCACAAGGAACAATAGTTTTATTTTCTTCTTCTTTCATCCAATAGCCGGAATTCAACTTGAACGACTCTTGCCGCTCTGTTCGGGGTGTCAGCTTCTGTGAAGGCTGTTGTGGCTTGTTCCAAAGTCCGTCAATGATATTGAAATATCCCAGCAAAAAGACGATGACTGCCAAAAGCAACGCCGCAAGAGGTATCCAAAGCCACAAACGACGACGACCGGACCCAACACGGTCTTCTTCTCTCGCATTTTTCATCTCCTCGTCATCGACACTCATGGCCGTGTTTTTGTATTCCTGCTCCTTGGCAATCCGCTCCCTGACGGCTTCACGCAACTCGCCACGGAACACCGATTCCGCCACAAAATCGCCCAATCCAAAAGCATTCTCATTGAAGTTCACCGTATGCTCCTGATCGAGAACAATATTTTGTGCCCAGTCATAAGACAACGTCCCGATGTTCTTCAACACGACAGGCCTTCCTGCTTTCATGCTGCTGACGGAATCCGAGACAAACATCAGCAGCAGTTTGCGTGCTTCCTCCAATGGAATATTATTCTTTTCGGCTATGAATTGGGCCATCATATCATTTTCTTCGCACATCTTGGCATCAAAAACGACCTCAGCCCCCGGACTGGAGAAATGATTGGTAATAACATTGACCTTAGCAGGTGTTTGCTTGACGACAAAAGCACCAAAACCCGGCACTACGACAACATCATGGTCGAACAACAATTCTGATATGGCATCGGCTATTGTAATCATGGCTTGTCGTTTTTGTTTCGGGTTTCCAGAAAACGTTCAGCGCGGACAAGGTCGTCGGGCATGTCGATAGAAAGGTTGTCGGATGTCGTCACCGCCATGCGGATGGGCAGTCCGTTCTCAAGCCAGCGCAACTGTTCGAGCGACTCGGCGGACTCAAGCTGCGAAACAGGCATGGCCGCCACTTGCCTTAACGTGTCGGAACGATAGGCGTAAATGCCGATATGCTTGTAGAAGGCACCTTTGCTCAACCATGTGCTACGCTCCACATTGCGCTGAAACGGAATCGGATGTCGGCTGAAATACAAAGCATTGCCATTGGACGCCATCACCACTTTCACCGTATTGGGGCTGAACAGTTCTTCCTCGTCGGTAATGCGTTTGGCCAACGAAGCCAATACCGTTCCGTCGCAAGAAATCTGACGCACCAACAGATCAATCTGTTCAGGGTCGATAAAAGGCTCGTCGCCTTGAATGTTCACCACGGCATCAAAAGAATCATTCAACAAATCAAGCGCTTCGTGGCACCGGTCGGTGCCACTACGATGGTTCGGGTCGGTCATCACGTAACAGCCGCCGAAAGCGGCCACCTCTGCTGCAATACGGCTATCGTCCGTGGCTACCACAACAGCGTCAAGCTGCGACAGCGAAGCCTGTTCATACACCCTACGAATCATTGTCTTCCCCTTGATCACCGCCAGAGGCTTTCCGGGGAAACGGATCGATGCATAACGGGCCGGTATGATACCTACAATCTTCATATCAGAACAATCCATTTAACGAGGCCCCGATCTTTTCGACCACCGACCCCAGATCTTCCGGTTTTTCCAATTCAATGTCATCGATATCGATGATCAACAGTTTGCCTTCCTTGTAGCTGCCGATCCATTCTTCGTAGCGGTCGTTCAGGTTACTCAGATAGTCAAGGCGGATGGACTGCTCATAGTCGCGGTTGCGTTTGGCAATCTGGCGCATCAGCGTAGGCACGGAAGCCCGCAGATAAATCAACAAGTCGGGTGCTTTGAGAAACTTGACCATCAGGTCGAACAGTGAACGATAGTTCTCAAAATCACGCGACTCCATCAGTCCCATGGTGTACAGGTTGGGCGCAAAAATCATGGCGTCTTCATAAATCGTACGGTCCTGAATCACATCCTTGCCGCTGTCGCGAATGTCGATCACCTGCCGAAAACGGCTGTTGAGAAAGAATATCTGGATATTGAAAGACCATCGTTGCATGTCTTCGTAAAAACTATCCAGATAAGGATTATGATCCACTTCCTCATAATGAGGGGTCCAGCCAAAATGCTTGGCAAGCAAACGTGTCAAGGTTGTTTTCCCTGAACCGATATTTCCGGCTACGGCAATGTGCATACGAAAAATATTTTTATCATCGCCCTCATTTCCAATGGATTACATCTCACCGAAACAACAAGGGCAATGGTTTGGTTTCAATCTGCTAAAATAAGGAAAAACAAGAAACGTAGGTCTCTTTTTTGAAAAGAAGGCGTTTACATAATACAACAATATAAATATCAGATGTTTACAAAACGCCTCAAACGAATTGTCCAATGTTTTATTTCGGTGCTTTGATCAGGAAATAAACCGCCAAAGCGCAATACAGGATGTTGGGAATCCATGCCGCCAACATGGGCGATGCCGTTCCTGCCATTGCAAAAGCCTTGGATATGGACATGAACAAAATATAGGAAAACGCAATGGCAATGCCCAAGCCGAGATGAACGCCCATGCCTCCGCGCACTTTTCGGCTCGACAAGGCCGCGCCGATAAAAGTCAGAATCAGAATGGCGATCGGCGAAGCGATGCGTTGATGCATCTCGAATTCATATTCAATGATGCCATCGGCGCTTTTCCGTTTCATGGCAGCGATATGCGCCCGCAGCTCAAAGAAATCCATCTCCTCAAAGTCTTCCTTGAACTTGTACAGGTCGGAAGGCAACAGGTTCATTACCGTATCAAGCACGCTGCCTTGAACAATACGCTCATTATCACCATTAATATAACGAGCCGTGTAATTTTCGATCCTCCATTGATCGGTTTTCGTGGTATCGTGACTGATTACGTCGGCCAGCATTTTGTAGGTCAGCGCATTGCCATTGTATTTTTCCCATGAAAACTTATACCCGACATTCCGGTTGAAATTGTAGGTCTCCAAATAGACAAACTCATCTTTCCCGGTCTGCACATGGATGTTGCGTCCCGAGCTGGAGGTCAGCCGCTCCATGTATTCATTCTTGAACACACGCCTGACCACATTGGTCTGCGGTATCAGCATGTTGCTGAGATACAACGACATGAATGCCAGCAAAAGCGAAGCCAGCAAATAAGGATACAGAAAACGCCAAAAACTCACGCCGCTGCTCAAAATGGCGACAATCTCCGTTTTCGCCGCCATCTTCGACGTGAACAACACCACCGAAATGAAGGTAAACAGATAAATGAACAAGTTGATGAAATACGGAATAAAGGGCAAATAATGGTGGAACACCACTTCCTTCCAACTGGCATGATTCTGCAGAAAGCTATCGATGTTTTCCGACAGGTCGAAAATGATGATGATGACAATCAGCAATGAGATGGCCAGAAAAAACGTGCCGATATATTTCTTGAATATGTACCTGTCGAGGATCTTCATGGCAATGTCGTTTTTACAAGCGTCGCGAGACCTTGGGCAGCATGGCATCGCGCCAGATGGCGAAATCGCCGGCAATAATGTGTCGGCGTGCTTCTCTGACCAGCCAAAGATAGAAGCCGAGATTGTGCAAGCTGGCAATCATTGGGCCAAGGATTTCACCCGCTATGAAAAGATGACGTAAATAGGCCTTGGAATATTGCACATCGACGAAAGTTCCGCCATCGGGATCGACAGGTGAAAAATCGTCCTTCCATTTCTCGTTTCGCAAATTAATAATGCCTTCGGATGTGAAAATCATGCCGTTACGTCCGTTGCGTGTCGGCATGACACAATCGAACATATCGACACCGCGCGAGATGCCTTCTAACAAATTGGCCGGCGTACCCACTCCCATGAGATAACGCGGCTTGTCCTTCGGCAGTATGGTGTTGACCAACTCTATCATCTCGTACATCGTTTCCGTCGGCTCGCCCACCGCCAAACCGCCGATGGCATTTCCGTCAGCGCCTTTCGAGGCGATGTATTCCGCCGACTGCATCCTTAAGTCTCGATACACACAGCCTTGCACAATGGGAAACAAAGCCTGCCGGTAGCCGTATTTCGGCTCCGTCTCCGAAAAGCGTTTCACACAGCGGTCAAGCCAGCGGTGTGTCCGCTCCATCGACTGCTTGGCATAGTGGTAATCGGAAGTTCCTGGCGTACATTCATCGAAAGCCATCATGATGTCGGCACCAATGCTGCGTTCAATATCCATCACACGTTCCGGGGTAAACAAATGCCTCGAGCCATCGATGTGCGACTGAAACTCCACCCCTTCCTCTTTCATCTTCCGGATGCCGGTAAGCGAAAACACCTGAAAACCGCCACTGTCGGTAAGGATGGCGCGATCCCATCCATTGAAACGATGCAACCCTCCCGCTGCCTCCAGCACCTCAAGTCCCGGACGAAGATACAAATGATAGGTGTTACCCAAGATGATTTGCGCCTTCACCTCGTCGTGAACGTCTCGAATATGGCATGCCTTGACCGACCCGACCGTGCCCACCGGCATGAAAATAGGGGTCTCAATGCTGCCATGATCGGTCTCTAATAGACCGGCGCGCGCCGCACTCTTGGAATCGTTTGCCGTCAGTGAGAATTGCATGATGAAATAATTTCGGCAAAAGTAAAAATAAATAGCGAACCATAAGCCGCCCTCCCCATCAAATGACGATTACGGTAATCTTTGAAAACAGATATTTCAAAAAAACAGCTTGTGACACAACAAAGATGTTTAGTTTTGCATTATTAGAATTGTTTTAGCTGCATTGTGATAAAATGCTATTGAAAATCAAAATACCGACATTGCTTTTTGCGCTGTTCTTTGTGGCATCGCCACTCTAGTGCGCCATTCCCGTATGCGACAGCATTGCCGCCGACACTACCCTACGCCGCTCCGACAGCATGGTATCGCCCGTAATGACGGCAGGTGAACGTATTGTTGAAAAAGCCATGCGCTATATCGGGGCAAGGTACGGCAAAGGTCAAAACGGTCCAAAGTGCTTCGACTGTTCCGGATTTACACGGTTCATTTACGGCAAAGAGGACATCCCTATCCAACGCACTTCGCAAATGCAGTTTAGCGAAGGTCAGCCCATCGATAGCATCAACAGGCTTCGGAAAGGCGACCTCGTGTTTTTCGGCGGACGAAGAGCAACGAAAAGCGTGGGACATGTAGGCATTGTCACCGACGTGGCGAGCGATGGAAACAGTTTCAAGTTCATCCACGCCTGCCGCACGAGTGTTACCGTTACCCATTCCGACTCGCTGTATTACCGAAAGCGTTATCTCGGCGCCCGCCGCATCATTCAGGAATAAGCCTTCCCGAAAACCGTCCTATCGTCTTCATTACAAGAAGAATACCTGCTTCATGCTTTCAAACAAATCCGACCTTGTGTTATTATTTCGGCTGCATGTCGTGAAAAAACCCTACTTTTACGCTTTCAATTGCAATGACTTTGGATTCGACCTATCTCAACGAAATTCGACGGCAGTTTCCCGTCTTAGACCAACAGGTTTACGGCAAGCCTTTGGTTTATCTTGACAATGCCGCTACCACGCAGAAGCCGCTCTGTGTCATCGATCGCGAGCGCGACTATTACCTGCACGAAAACTGCAACATCCACCGCGGGGTGCATTATCTGAGCCAGATGGCGACCGAGGCCTACGAAAACGCCCGTCGCACGGTGGCGGATTTCATTCATGCCGGATCGCCGCATGAAATCGTCTTCACACGAGGCACTACGGAATCGCTGAACCTGCTGGCTTCCTCTTTGGGGCAGCTACTCGTCGAAGAACACGACAAAGTGCTTATCAGCGCCATGGAACACCATTCCAACATCGTCCCCTGGCAACAAATGCTTCATCAGAAAAAAGGACAACTGCTGGTCTGCCCCATGGACGACAATGGCGTTCTCGACCTACAGCGCTTCGAGACCTTGCTTGACGAAAAGCCGCGCATCGTTGCCATCACACACATTTCCAATACATTAGGCACAATAAATCCCATCAAGAAAATGATTGACAGCGCCCATCAAAGAGGCATCCCTGTCGTCATTGACGGCGCACAGTCCATTGCGCATCACCACATTGATGTGCAATCTCTCGATTGCGACTTCTTTGTGTTCTCCGGACACAAGATGTACGCCCCAATGGGCATCGGCGGGTTGTATGGAAAAACAGAATGGTTGGAAAAAATGCCGCCCTATCAGTTTGGGGGCGAGATGGTGGATCAAGTCAGTTTTGAAACAACCACCTTCAACAAACTGCCTTTCAAATTCGAAGCCGGAACGCCAAACGTAGGTGCCGCCCTCGGTTTGGAAGCTGCCATCCGTTTCATCGAAAGCCTTGACCGCCATCAAATTGAAGCCTACGAAAGCACTTTGCTGCAACACGCCACCGAACAACTTGGCGAAATTGAAGGACTGCGTTTCATCGGAAAGGCTCCTCAACGTAACAGTCTCGTATCGTTTGTCGTTGACGGCATACACCCTTACGACTTAGGCACCATCATCGACAAAATGGGCGTTGCCGTGCGCACGGGGCACCATTGCGCCGAACCTGTCATGACACGATTCGGCATCCCTGGAACGGTAAGAGCCTCTTTCGCCCTCTATAATACGATGGAAGAAGTGGATGTATTTGTAAAAGCTGTCAAAAAAGCCACGGCAATGTTGAGATGAGTGGTGGTAAAAGGAAATTTGGACTTCCTACTCGAACCTCGGTTACTTAAAAAAGCGTAATTTTGCCGCAAACAAACAATGCCAATCCATTTGCATTAAGTACAACAAAATGACCATCAAAGAAATACAAGACTCCATCGTAGAAGACTTTTCCATGTTTGACGACTGGATGGACCGTTACGCCATGCTGATTGAAATGGGTAAGGAATGCCCGCTCATCGACAACAAGTACCGCGACGACAAACACCTAATCAACGGATGCCAGTCGCGCGTATGGCTCAGCGCCGAGTTGAAAGACGGAAAAGTGCTTTTTGCAGCAGACAGTGACGCCGTCATTACCAAAGGCATCATCTACCTATTAATCAAAGTATTTTCCGGACAGACCCCCAGCGACATTCTGGCTTCCGACCTGAGTTTTTTAGATAAAATCGGTCTCAAAGAACACCTGTCGCCCACACGTTCAAACGGTTTGCTGTCGATGTTGAAACAAATGATGCTCTACGCCGAGGCTTTCAAACTTCAGGAGGATAAGAAATGACACAAGCAGAAAAAGACCAACTGAAAGACACCGTCATCGCAGTATTGAAGACCATCCACGATCCGGAAATTCCAGTAGATATCTGGACGCTTCATCTGATTTATGAATTAGACATCGATGACGACGGCATCGTGAGCATCCTGATGACCGTCACGGCTCCCAACTGTCCGGTGGCCGATGTGCTGCCTGCACAGGTCAAAGAAAAGGTGCAAGCCATTATGGGCGTAAAGGAAGTGAAAGTGGAATTGACCTTCGAACCACCATGGTCGCCCGACATGCTTTCAGAAGAAGCCAAGGCCGAACTGGGTCTTGACGGCGACTGGGGCGAATACAATGCTATGGATTTTCTTTATTGAAAAAAAACGCCGCTGGTGGAGCGGCATTTTTTTCATGCTTTAGATTTTGTCGTGCTCCCCAATCAAGTCGGTGGCCATGCCAAAAAACATGTCGGCGATTTGATTGAAATCCAAATTCAAATCCTTGCTCAAGCCAATGCGGTCCTTGTAAATGGCGACATTATACCATTGCAGACATTGGAACGCTCGGTGAAAGTACAAACGCTTTAATTCATCGCGTGTGGGTTTGTGACCGACATAAGCCTCCAACAATGAAAGCGCCTTGTCGAAACCGGCGTTGCCATAGCAGGCAATATCATAAAACGGGTCGTTCATACCTGCAAATTCCCAGTCGAGGACATAAAGCCTATCGCCGTCAATCACCAGATTGGTAGGCTGATAATCGCAATGACAGGGCACCATCTTGATTTTGCGCACCTGCTCGCCCAGCCCCTCCATGTGCTTTTTCAAGTCGAGATAAGGCTGATTGTGCGCAAATCCCGTTTCATGGCAATAGCGTTCATAATCCGCCAAACGTCCAAAAGCATTGTAATCCTTGAATTTCAAACTGCTACCGTGCAATTTTTTCAATGCCTCGACCGATTTTTCATTGTAAGATACCACATCGGTGTCCGACATGACCGTACCTTCCACATAAACCGCCAGCTTCTCGCCTGAACGCAACTCTAAATAAACAGTTTCGTTATTCAGCCCAAGTGCATCCACCTGTTGAATGACAGCCTGTTCATCCTCCCTATCGACAAACTTCTCGGCATATTTTCCGGGCACGCGGTAGGTGTATTTCTTGCCTTGCGACTCAACCACATAAGTGTAGTTGCTCATGCCACCCTCTAATCGTTTCACAATGCGAGCATCCTCAACGCGCATCAAATAATTGACTCTTGCAATGACATATTCCTCAACGTTCATATCCAAATCATTTTTTAAGTCGGCAAAGGTAGCATATTTTTGAAGACGAACCGCAAAACCATTCTCACGGTCAGTGTGATTTTCAACACTCAGAAATCATCTTCATCTATTGTTGAATCTTGCTTTTCCATTTCCGAATCCTGAATATCATCCCAACGACGACAGAAGGCACGATAAGAATAGCAAGATACGTCAGCCATGCAAGAATTTGCCGGTCAATTCCGGTATGAATCAGGTAGATGTTCATGGTATCGATAAAAAGAATTTGCGACAAATAGATGGCCAAACTGGCTTCGCTGAAAAAACGGGTGTCGAAACGAATTTCAAGAATACGATCCAGCCGTTTCAAGGCAACGAGCAGGAAACACATGGCAAAAGGCAGCATAAAATACATGCTGCGGTCGGCATCGGGTGTCGCCTTATGCCCGATAAGCGTAATTTCGGCAAACAGCAGGACAGATGCAACCAACAATCCTATCCCAACAGAACGCGAAAAACACTGCTTCCCAGCCCATCTCCCCACGCACATCATCGGAAAAGCAAACAACAGTCCGTTGCGCGAAGTCAGAAATATGCGCTTGTATCCTGCAAATTCACCAAAAAGCCAGCTATAGCTTTCACTCAGCACCATGCCGATGGCAAAAAACAACAATGCAGGCAGATAAAGGTATTTTTCCTTTTTTATCAGACAAAAGGGAATTGCCGCTACAAGCAACGAGGTCAGGAACCAAAGGAATGCAGGCGTCTTGAACAGAAACAGTTGCATAAGATGCAACCCGTCCCATCCGCTGTAATTGATCCACAGATAATAAGTGTCGATAAGCAGCCATACGATGAGCAACTTGGCAATGCGCTTCAAAAAACGCTTCAGCGCCACGCCGCCACCTCGGTGTTCGATGGAAAATGACAGCATCATGCCTGAAAAGGCGAAAAAGAACGGCACACCGAGACGCGACGCATACTGCCCCACAAACTCAATGGCTGCATTTTCGCCAAACTCCACATGTAAAAACGGAATCAGGCTGGCAAAAAGAAACTTCGCCATGTCCATCCATTTGTACCTTTGCAAGCCGGAAAGTGCTGTGATCTTATCCATCATTCAAATCATTCCTCTGAAATCCTGTAGTTTGAACCGACCTTTTCAATTCCCATAAACCGCAAAAAGGTCTTTTCATCAAAATCATGAAACCGCTCAAAATAGCCGACAGGTACCGGCAGACTTTCCAAATCGCCCCTCAGCACCTTATGAGTATGAAAAACCGTACGATACAGCCAATTCATCCAATCACTATTCAGCAAATCGGCAAGCTGCCGCCCCGAAAGCGGAAAGTCGTCATTCAGCACTAACAAATTGGCACTGTTGAGTATATAGTTTCCGCTACGGTCGCAATAAAACACAAGGCGGTTCGAAATGAAACGATAAACCAATTTCTCCTTGGCTTGATAGCAGGCAAGAGGCGCCGCCTGCTGGCATCCAGAGAGGTCGGCTCGGATATAAAGGCAAGGTGGGGCAAAGCCTTGCGGACTAATATCCCTGCCCCGAAAGACCGGCACATAGCCTTTGCACGGCGATTTTCGGCAGCGGCCCTTGTTATCGCCAGTAACAATACCCATCGCCCACCGGGCATTGCCTTTCAAAATGACGTGAGGATGTGAAAAAACCCGATTCACCACAGCAGCAGCATTCTCATCCACTCCCAAATTAATGATATGCTTGGGCAGTTTTTGAAATCCGCTTTGCCGCCTCTCAAACCGTTGTGCATCATTCTGGCATACCACTACATGGTCAGGCCGAGGCTCTGCTTGGGTCAACACCATTGCCTGCGCCTTGGTCATCAAGGTTTTGAACACCCGTCCGTAATCCACCAGACGTTCAATCGTGTGGGTCAAGGCAACACGGCGCACCGGCTCAAACCGGGCGATATTGAAAAACGCATCGGGAAGCAGCAGTCCTAACCGTCCTCCTTTACGTAACAATTTAAGTCCCGCCAAAAAGAAAAACGCGCTGGTATCCGTCCCAACCGACATGGCAAAAGCCTCGGCATAACGAGCCTTTTCACTCCGGGTCAGTTTCTTTCCCCACGGCGGATTGGTGTAGATGCAGTCAAACTGCCTGTCGGTTTGCAAGCTGTAATCCAAAAAGTCGCCGCAAACGATGCGGTCGCTCCAATAACCCGTCGCCTCATAAACCCGCCGACGGGTGATGGCAACGGCGGTTTCATCCACATCGTAGGCATAGATATTATCGGGACGAAAACCTTTTGCGATAGCCGCCATGACAAAACTGCCACAGCCACAGCACGGCTCTAAGAAAGTCTTGTTTTCGACATCGGAAAGGTCGGAAAGCATATCGGCGGCAATGCCTTCAGGCGTATAGAATAAACCCTCGCGGTTGCGATAGGATTCGCTCAGCGACAATTCATAATCGCTGACCAATTGCGCCGTCGGCCGGTTGTCGAGATTGAAAACGGGTTTTGCTTCACGATTGCCTTTCTGCAATTTGTTGGCTCGAACGACAAGTCTTTTCGACCCAACTTCCTCCGCTTCAAAACGATCGACACTTTCTTTCGCCACCCAACCTTTTCCTGCCGCTTCAATACATCCGGTATGTATCCAGTTTCGCACCGTCGCCACCGAAACGGAAAAACGTGCCGCCACATCAACGAGACGAAGCGTTTCGCCTTGGGCTATGGTTTCCGACTTTTTACCCGACATCACAACAAATTGGCATTCAACCTGACACTATCTTACATCCGATTACCCAGCAACTATTGGGCAAACAGTTTCACAATGTTCAGTACCACTTCCATAGCCTTTTCCATGCTTTCCAACGGCACATACTCCAGCTTACCGTGGAAGTTATGTCCGCCGGCAAAAATATTGGGACATGGCAGTCCCATGAAGGAAAGGTTGGCGCCGTCGGTTCCGCCGCGAATGGGCTGCACCTTGGGCTTTATCCCTGCCATCTCAATGGCCTTGACGGCTTTTTCCACAATGAAGAAATGAGGTTCCACCTCCTGACGCATATTGCAGTACTGATGTTTCAATTCGAGATGCACCACCTCGCCGTACTTCTTGTTGAGAAAGTCCGCCACAGCAGTGATAAGCGCTTTCTTCTCTTCGAATTTGGCACGGTCGTGGTCACGGATGATGTAGGACAAGGTTGTCGCTTCCACCGTGCCATTGATTTCGGTAAGGTGGAAAAAGCCTTCGTAACCCTGCGTATAGCGGGGGCGCTGCTCTACAGGAAGCATATCGTTGAGTTCCATGGCGATAAGCATGGAATTCACCATCTTGTCTTTTCCATAGCCGGGATGGATGTTGCTTCCCTGCACACGAATCTTGGCAGCAGCGGCATTAAAGTTCTCGTACTCCAACTCGCCGATCTCTCCGCCATCCATGGTGTAGGCATATTGGGCGCCGAATTTCTTCACATCGAACTTTGCCACGCCCCGCCCGATTTCCTCATCAGGGGTAAAGGCGATTTTAATCTCGCCATGCTTGATTTCGGGATGTTCCATCAGGTATTCCGCAGCACACATTATCTCAGCCACGCCCGCCTTGTCGTCGGCACCCAGCAAGGTACTGCCGTCCGTTGTGATGATGGTTTGTCCCTTATACTGCTGTAGCTCGGGGAACTCCTCTACGCGCAAAGCAATGTTCCGCTTGGCATCCAGAACGATGTCTCTGCCGTCGTAGTTCTCCACAATCTGCGGACGGATATCCTTACCCGATGCGTCGGGCGAGGTATCGACATGCGCGATAAACCCAATGGCGGGTACCTCTTTTTTCATATTCGATGGAATACCCGCCATCACATAGCCATACTCGTCCAAATCAGCCTGAATGCCCATAGCACGCAACTCATCGCGCAACAACTTCAACAGGTTGAGCTGAATGGCCGTGCTCGGCTGGCTTTCGGAATTTTCGTCAGATGTCGTCTCCACAGAGACATACCTCAAAAACTTGTCTAATATCTTTTCCATTGTCGGTAGTATTGAATTGTCATTAATAACGAATCAACCCTCATTGATTCAACTTACAATATTCATATAATCAAATAGTTATATTTATTTTCTTAGGGCATTCACCACTTCTCCGATATACAGATGATGGTTGGCCTCGCCTTTGGCATAGTACTTTGGGGGCAGATCGGTCATGAAACTCTCCTGTTCAAACGGTGCTTTGTAGAGCATACGGCACTCCAACACCAATTCGGCTTCTTCATAATAAGGGGTACCGTTTTCGGTATATGCCACGTGCAATCCAAGTGCAGCGGCCTTATCGCCGTCACGTCCACTGTGGCTGCCCATGTACTGCAATACCTTTTTGTCGTTGAAGTACATCACCGAAAAATACGGATGCTGCTCCATCAGGGAGAATGTATGACGGCTTTCCCTCACATAAACCGTGACCGTCGGCTTATGGTCCCACAAGGTGCCCATATTGAACCAACCTATGGTCATGGCATTGCTCAACACGCTGTCGCCAGAGGCAAGCAGCAATCCGTCGCCATCGGCATAGATAAAGGGATTGACACGGAACGACTCCCGCACATCAAAAGCCTTGAAGTTCTTTTTTTGAGACTGCTGTGCAACAATGGCACCGCCTCGACCTCCTCCGTAAACGTTATAGGAAACATTCTCCGGTTTCCATTTATCCTTGGGCTGCGGTTTTTCGGCAGGATAGCCTGCCACAACGGTACACAACGGAACCATCCGACTGGGCAACCCCAGCAAATCTTTAACAGCCCGGCATCGCACCGTGTCGGGATAAGTCCCGGTCCAAACGGCTCCAAGCCCCATGGCATGGGCTGCCAGCAAAATGTTTTCAGTGGCTGCCGAAGCATCTTGTATCCAAAAGTCTTTTGCGGCACCTTGCAAGGTCTTGCTCATATCGCCACACACCACAATGGCCAATGGCGCCTGAGCTACCATGCCGGCATTCGGTGTAATCGCAGCAATTTGTTGCAACAAAGTTTTTTCCGTGACCGCGACAAAATGCCAAGGCTGCCTGTTGACAGCAGTAGGTGCCGCCATGCCGGCACGAAGCATTTTTTCGATTTTCTCCTGCTCCACCGCTTTGTCCTGATAAGACCGAACCGATACCCTTGTGGCGATATTATCAAGCACAACCCTCTCTGCATCCTGATCCTCGGTTGGCTGCGCCATATCACCCATGCTTCTCAGACGGATAAGCTGTATGCAAAGCAGCACGACTGCCAATGCCAAAATAATACTTAAAATATTGATTTTCATATTATTACATTATTTTCTCAATTCACTAATCCGCAGCAAGGTTCCCGTCGGGCAAACAAAACGGCAATAAGGCCTATTGACAATGGCTGACAACAGCACAAAAACCACAGCAACGGCTATCACAACCCACGATGCCGAGCCAAACAAAAAGGCGGAAAACAACTCATAGTCCATCCACTTGAACAACACGCCGCACCACATGCACAGCATCAGCACCGCCCATAGTCCCTGCCTCAGCCTGCCCAAGATTTTAACGACAGAAGGCTTTATCGGCAATTTGTATTTTACGCACATTCCCACCAATTGCTGCAAGGAACCGAATGGGCATACGTAAGAACAATAATGCGCTTTCCTGCCAAACAACGGATAGACGAAAGCCGTGACAAGCATCACAAAAGGGACGGCCAACACGATGACATTCATACCGTTGGACATGTAATTCACCAAGGATGCATACGATATGAATGCACCGCACCAAAATCCCAAAACGATGACATTCAGCACCATTTGAATGATACGTACCGCTTTATTGCGCACCAATAATGGCAGTATCGCCGCCATCAGCACCACCACTAATCCAATGACAAACTGAGGGGTGATATTGATAGTATTCCAAACGGATTTTGTAACCGACTGTTGCTGTGCCTGTTGCAATCCCCTTCTCATATTGCCGATGACCGCATTCGACGAAAACGTGGCACCCGCCACCGCATCAACATCCAATGCCAATGCTTCTTCCACTGTTAAGCCGTTCCATCGATTGAGCAGCCCCTTTACCCGCGCAAAAAAACCGGGTGTTTCCGCATTGGGCAAAGCCACCACTTTCACGACACGACCACGGCAAATGAAAATTTCCAACGGCACCGGCCCATTATACCCGATGATGTCTTTTCCTATTTCAGTGGTGTTGATAATAAGAGTGTCTCCCGTTTTCGACTCCACTTGGGTTTTCTCTTTCGTGTTGGCGGTCAGACTGCGTCCCAATAACCTGCCATCGCGCCGGATGGAAACGGAAGCGATTAGCAAAAAGGCAATGATCAGCCCTAATAATGATTGTAATCTGTTGTATTTCAATTTATTATTATTGATATTTTCCTTAATCGAAAAGTGTTGTATGGGCAAAAATAGGCAAAAACATTGATAGTTTGCCATGAAAAAACAAAAAGCCTTTGCCATCATCCGGTGATAGGGTTTCTTTTCGGAATGATGCAAGCAAGGATGAAATCAAAAAATCATCATGTCAGTCGATGCAAAAAAAAGGCCCGTCCCCAAAAAACCAAGGACAGGCCAACACATTAACCAACTTAATTATTTAGCACTCTAACACTCAAAGTTCAATTTTGACAGGTTTTACCATGTTGGCAGGATCCAAGATGCGATCCAACTGTTCCTTGGTAAGCATTCCTTTTTTCAAGACCAAGTCATAAACACTTCCTCCCGTTTCCAAGGCTTCCTTCGCTACGGTAGTACAGTTCGCATAGCCGATATAGGGTTTCAATGCGGTAACAATGCCGATACTGTGAATGGTCATTTCACGGCAGTGGTCGGCATTGGCGGTGATGCCGTCGATGCAAAGTGTACGCAGGGTGTTCATGGCACGCTCCAACCAGAAGGCGCTCTCCACCAAACTTTCCATCATCACAGGCTCCATCACGTTAAGCTCCAACTGAGCGGCTTCGGAAGCCAAAGTCAGACAAACATCGTTGCCGATCACCTTAAAGCAAACCTGATTCACCACCTCAGGAATAACGGGGTTCACCTTTCCCGGCATGATGGACGATCCGGGCTGACGGGCAGGCAGATTGATTTCGGCCAAACCGGTACGAGGTCCCGAAGAAAGCAGACGCAAGTCGTTGCAGATCTTGGAAAGACGAAGTGCCAAGCCCTTCATGGCAGAACTGTAGGTGATAAGCGCAGACGTATCGTTAGTGGCTTCAACCAGATTTTCGGCCAGAGTCACATTCAACCCGCTGATATTACGGATGAACTCCACACAGGCTTCCGCATATCCCGGAGTGGCAGTAATTCCCGTACCAATAGCCGTAGCACCCATGTTGATGACCAAAAATTCCTTGGCGGCAAAATCCATACGCTGGCATTCATGCTTCATGGCGTCGGCAAACTCTTGGAACGTCTGACCCAATGTCATGGGAACGGCATCCTGCAACTGGGTACGTCCCATCTTGATGATATTTGCGTATTCGTCGGCTTTGACTTGGAATGACTGCTGCAATTTTTTCAAAGCGACTTTCAAATCCTGATGGATCATATACATACCAAGGTGCATGGCGCTTGGATAGGCATCGTTGGTGCTTTGCGCCATATTCACATGGTCGTTCGGGTGACAGTATTGGTATTCTCCATGTTCGTGACCCATGATTTCGAGGGCACGGTTGGCAATCACCTCATTGGCGTTCATGTTGGCGCTGGTTCCCGCACCGCCTTGGATCAGATCTATCGGAAAGTGTTCGTGGTGTTTGCCGTCTATCAATTCCTGACAGGCTTGCACTACGGCATCCTTAATCTGGTCGCTGACCAATCCCTCTTTGTGATTGGCGAGAATAGCTCCCATCTTCACGAGACCAAATGCCTTTATTAATGCGCTAACTTCATACATAAGGTGACCGCTGATCTGAAAGTTCTCAATGCAGCGCAAGGTTTGTATGCCAAACAATGCCTCTACAGGCACTTCTTTATCGCCTAACAGGTCGTGTTCTTTGCGGGTTTTCCCCGATACTTTGAATTGATAGTCCATAATTTCTATTATTAGATAAAAATATATCGATTTGATTAGTTAGCAAATTGAACAACGGATTGGGTTTTTTGAACACTTGATTATGGGGTATTAGGAGCAACGCCGTTTAATAACTGCTCTCTTTTAATGATACACAACGCTTTAGCATTATTATCATTCCTTTGTGACAGTTCAATAACAAGCAGACTCATACAATATTTCTTTCTCATTATTCGGCTGCAAAGTTAAACAAAAAAGTTATATCGATACATTTTTTTCTATTATTTTTTTATTTTTTTCTTCAAAATTAAACTTCAAATCGGTCTCGTTCTTTGCTACCACAAGGCATGGGTGAGAATAACAGGTACAGACAAAACAAATGGCAAAAAGATGCTCAAAAAACACTGATTAAAAAAAGCACTTTTTTGATAAAGACAGAAAAAATCACTTTTCCCCCAAATGGTTACAGATTGGAAAAAATGTATATTTTTGCTGAACCAACTTAATTTATCAACACATGAGAAAAAGCATTTTTGCAATCGGTTTCATGGCGTTTTTCGCCATCAGCATCCAGAACGTCAGCGCACAAGACGTTGAAAAGAAAGTCGTGAAAGAAACAGAGAAAGCCAAAGTAGAGGTTACTACTGCAACCCAAGCACAAGAACCTGCCGTTCAGGCTGTAAAGGAAAAGGCTAAACCTGCCCAATCCTGCTGCCGGAAAAAAGAAGGCAACAAGCCTTGTTGCCAAAAGAAAGAGGAAGACAAATCGTGCTGCGCCGAAAAAGGGTTGCAAAATGAACCCAAGGCAACCGTCACCAAAGAAAACAAAGCCACAACAGCAGGCAAAAAAGACTGAGTAATAGCCTTTTCAAAGTATTCCCATAAGAGAGTGGCGAAAAACGCCATTCTCTTTTTCTTTTTGTACATTTCGGTACAATAATTGCAATATTGAAGAATCAGTATTCATTGAAAAACAAAACCAAACAAATTACCTTATCATGAATAAACTCATTCTAAGTTTGGGACTAATGATTGCTTTCATTGCATCTGCCCATGCACAAGTCGCCGTAGAAAAAGAGAGTAAAGAAAAAGCAAAGACCGAACAAACCGTAAAGACAACGCAAAGCAATGCCGCAAAAGCCGCCGCCATCAGTTCGGAGAAACAAGCACAAAGCGCCGAAAAGCAAGCTGAAGTCAAGACGAGAGTCGCTGGCAAACAAGCTGAAAATGCCGCAAAACAGGCCGAAGTAAAGGAAAAGGCTGTCGAAAAAGAAGTCAGGCGTAATGCCTCCGATGTGGATAAACAACTGAAATTTGAATCTGCCAAAGCCAATGCCGACAACACTTCAGAACGCGCCCTGCAAACCGTCTTTTCTTCCGACAAGCAAGTGAAGGAAGGCGTCTATTCGAAAGAAGAAGCCATTAAAATCATGTCGGATAAGAAAATCCCTACGAACAAGAAGCTCCGTATCGCCACTGAATCCGCCCGTAGGAATCTTGGCATCAAAACCGCTGAGTAATCCTTTACAACCCCATCCGAATAAAAAACGTGCGGCATAAGGCCGCACGTTTTTTTATCCAGCCGCTTACATGCTTTCTTTCAGTATCTGCACGATTTCGGCGTGGTCAAGTTTTTTATAACCGCCCTCGCAAATGAAAGCTCCTCGGGCGATTCCATCGAACATCTCAGGCTTAACGCCCAATTCGGACAAGTGCAGCACCACTCCGATTTCCTTCATCCAGCCTTCCATGGCTTTCAGACCTTCCTCTGCAATTTGACGGTCGGTTTTCCCTGCCGCATCGACATCCCAAACATTAATGGCGAGACGACGGAACTTGGCCATCCCAGCCTCCATGATATGACGGTAATAAGGTAACGACACTGCAGACAGCGTCATGCCATGCGTGGCATCCGTGTAGGCTCCCACCGATTGCCCTATCATGTGAACCATCCAGTCTTGCGTTTTCCCACACTTCAGCAAGGTATTGAGCGCCCATGTCGCCGTCCACATGATATTCGAACGGGCTTCGTAGTCGTTGGGATATTTCGCTGCAACGCGCGTACTGGAAATAAGGCTGCGCATCAGACCTTCGGCAATATAATCGCTGGTATTGTCATCTGTTCCGCTGCAATACTGTTCCAGAATATGCGACATGATGTCGAAAAAGCCTGCCACCATCTGGTATTGGGGAACAGAATAGGTAAACTCCGGATTCAGGATGGCAAAACGCGGCATGAGTTGAGAGCCGAACACTTTTCCAATCTTCAGATATGCACCATGGTTGGTGATGACCGAGCCACCATTCATCTCGCTGCCCGTACCCACCATTGTCAGGATATTACCAACCGGAATGATTTTGCAGGTCGGGTTTTCCTGACGGATGTAGTACTTTTCCCAAGGATCTTCATCGCAATAAGCCGAAGCCGAAACACCCTTGGCGTAGTCAATGGTGGAGCCTCCACCCACAGCAAGAATGAGATCGACAGCGTGCTGACGCGCCCTTTGGGCGCCTTCGCGCAGTTTCTCTACCGTGGGATTGGGCGTGACACCGCTGTCCTCAACAACGGTCTTTCCCGCTTCACGGAGCACCTGCATCACCTGGTCGTAGATGCCGTTGCGTTTTATGGAACCGCCGCCATAAGACAGCATTACCGTAGGACCATAGTTTTGAAGCTCTTTTGCCAAATAGCGCATGGCGTCCTTTCCGAAATACAGTTTCGTAGGGTTATGGAATTTGATGTTACCAAGCATAGTTATGAAGTTTTAGTTTGTGTGCAATTCATTGTACCGCTTCAGGCAGTACGGGCAAAAATACGACAATTTTCCAAAACAAAAAACAAAGACTCCAGCGCAGATTCAAATAGCGCCATGTCATATATCCTTATTGTTATTGTTGGATAGGATGCAATCCATCTTTGCATCTTGCATTTCTCCTGAACCTCTATTAATACCGATAATGCACCTTGATTTCAAAGCTACGTCCCGGCATGGCGCGCCAAATCACATTCTGATACGCTTTGTCGGTGAGATTGTTGCATCGCAGCTCGACATGGAACCTGCCGAACTTCTTGCCTACGCTCAGATGATGAACACAATAAGGTTTGAGTGCCCGTGTAAAGTGTGTCTTACTGAACGAAGTGCTTCGGCTGCCTGTCACTTCAAGGGTGTAGCCGGCATCCCAGGTGCGCCATTGCGCAAACAGAAAGGCATTGCCATGATGTTTGGGGATATAAATCAACTGTTTTCCCTTCGTTTCTTGCTGCTCGGCTTTGTCGCTTTCGTCAGTGGTAAGGGTGAACACATAATTTCCCGATAACGACCATTTCCATCCGTTCCATTGCAGCGAGGTCTCGACATGGCTTTCTATGCCGCGGGCAAAGACCAAAGCCACATTTTCAGGTTCCCAGAAACGATAGGAAGTCGGCACCCACTGAATCCAGTTTTCCACCTTCGAAAGATAGCCGCCAGTACGAAAGTCCATAGAAAACCGATCGTTTTTGAAAGTGTATTTGAGCGCCAGATCGCCGGTACGTCCGTTTTCGGGGAGCAAATCGGGATTGCCTCCGGGAAACCAATACAAATCGTTCAAGGTCGGATTGCGATAGTTATGGCTATAGCCTAATGTCAGATTAATGCATTTGGCAAAAGGCAACTCATACGAAAGAGTGGCCGTGGGAAACACGCCCATCGACTTTTTATCGACCCTATCGTAGCGCAAGGTCAGGCGTAAGTTAGCACCACTGAAAGGCTGCCCCCCGACAGCGGCATACAGCGACAACAAACTGCGATGCTTCACGCCTACGTAGTTGTTCGACTTCACCTGCTCATTGTCCCACTGAAGCTTGGCGTTGAGTTTCCACGAACGCCACAGGTTTTGCTCCAGTTCTGCAATCTGATGCAACACGATGGAATTGTTTCGGGAATTATAATAGGTAACCGTATCGTTGGTTATTGGATTGGGCACCAAAAGGAAATACTGCTGCCGTTCCATAAACGCACCCGACTTGAGTTGCAAACTGCCAGAGTTCCAATATGTTTTCAACGATATGAAATTGCGCGAAAAGCCATCCTTGGTCCATTCTTTCATCATGACATTAACGTTGGACATGATAGGCGGCAAGTTGCGGTCATTGACCTGATTCCATGAAGAAATGGATAAAATACTGTTTTTCAACATGAAAGTCAGTTCCGGCATTATCCCGTAATCGAAAAAGTCGGCATTCTGCTGTTTCATGCGCATGGTGGGAATGGTGGCATGGTTTTCATATTCAAAATCGTTGTCCGATGAATTGCGGTAGCCCCGCACCCGCAGGGCGTACTTCTTTCCCGAATACCCCACCGTGACAAAGCTGCCCCAAGTATTGAAGCTGCCGTAGGTCTGTTTCAGATCGAGCAACAATCCTTTACCGAACTTCAAGCTGTTGTCGATATCGACCGTTCCACCCAACCCTCCGCTATGATTCGAGGTGCCACTCCCCCATTTCAAGCCGATGTCGTCTGCCAAAAAAACGGGGATGGTACTGAAATCGACCTGCCCGAGGTTGGGCGTGTTGAGTTTGAAGCCGTTCCAAAGCACCAGCGTATGGCTGGCCGTGGTGCCTCTGAAAGATGCCGTAGAAAGGCCTCCGGGGCCAAAGGTCTTGATAAACACCGGACTATGCTGTATGAGCAAATCCGACAGGTTGGAAGTGCTGTTAGTGCTCAGCACCAAAGAGTCGAACTTGCGCGCCAGCAACGGCTTGACGAAATCAGGAATCACACGCGACGCCTTCACGTCCACAGTCTGGAGCATGACAGTATCCTGTGCCGACAAAGGACACAGCATGGATAGGAATAACAGCAGAAAAATAAGTTTCTTCATCTTCTTCCCGAGATTGATCATGGCAATAGGCAGGTCTTCTGACTTGTTTCCTATTTACGCCGTCTTCCCATGCCGAAAAAAGGCACAGTGACACCTGACGGAAACCTTGATAACTCACAGCAGCGGGAACTGTTCGGGACTTGCACCCGATTCCCTTTCAAGCCCTTGCGAGCACCTATTGTCGGGGACAAAGATAATGCATTTCCCTGTGATGGAAAACGATTATTCCCATTGGGTTTGACACCGTCATGTTCTGATTCACGAAAAAACCGTTACTTTGCAACATCAAAACAGGATTCTTATGATGATCACGACCACGTCCCGTATCGAGGGCAAACAGATTTTAGAATACAAAGGCATCGTTTTTGGCGAAGTGATTGCCGGCGTGAACTTTGTAAAGGACTTTATGGCCGACATCCGTGACTTTGTGGGCGGACGTTCCTCCACTTACGAGGGAGAAGTCATCAAAGTGCGCAAACAAGCCTTGGAAGAAATGCAACAGCGCGCACGCCAGCTTGGTGCCAATGCTATTGTTGGCGTGGACGTCGATTACGAAGTGTTGGGTGAAAGCGGCAGCATGTTGATGATTTCAGCATCGGGAACAGCCGTTGTAACTGATTAAACGACAGCGACATGAAGATTCTCAATCCCTATAACAATTTGGAAGGACACCACTGTTTCGGCTGTTCGGCACGCAATCCCATCGGCCTGAAACTCGATTTTGAATTGGAGGACGACACGGTCATCGCTCGCTGGATGCCACACGACGACTACATGGGCTTTCACAACGTGCTGCACGGCGGCATCAGCACCACCTTGCTCGACGAAGTTGCGTTTTGGGCAGTAGCGACATTGCTCGGCAGCAGCGGCGTCACTTCGCAAATCGATTTGAAGTTCTTGAAACCCGTACTCATCCCCAAAGGAGAAATCACCGTAACGGCGAAATTAAAAGAACAATGCGGACCGCATGAGTACAAGTTCAAGACACAACTGTTCGACGGTGCCGGCACTTTATGCGTTGAGGGCGATGTGACCTATTTCGTCTATTCTCAGGCAGTGGCCGAATACAAGTTTCACTATCCCGGCAAGGCTGCCTTCGGGGTATAAAACAAAAAGCGGGGCTGTGAACCTCGCTTTTTTAGTCATTTGTGCTCCCCATTAGGGCTTCGGTGTGGCCGGCTTCGTGTCCTCAAAGTTTTCGGCCTTACCCTGCGGCACACCGTTCTTAAAGCTGGCAACCAACCTCAACGCACCGCTTTCATAATACTCGCGCATCTCGCCAGTCTGCACATTGTCATGATATTCCTTTGAGGTTTTCAGATTGCCATTCGGATAAAACGTTTCCTGTTTGCCTTCAAACCTGCCCGCCTTGTAATCAATGGTCATCAATTTCTTGCCGTTCTCGTCATACCAAGTCGTCACGCCGTCGCGCTGCCCCTCCTTGTAATTCGCCACTTCCTGGTTGCCGCCCCTTTCATAACAAATAATCTGACTGCCATCCATCTGACCGTCCTTATACGTGTTCATCTTCGCCAGACGACCGCCGCGATACCAAGTGCACGACTCACCATGAAGGAGGCCATCCTTATACTCGGCTTTACGCACCAAAGCACCGGTCTTGTCGATTTCGACATAAAGGCCGTTCTTTCTCCCATTCACATAGCTCATCATTCTGTTTGGCAAATAGTTATCGCTTTCAAAATACTCAATCCACTGGCCCTCTTTCTTGCCATTCGCCACCGTTCCTACAATAATTGGGCGGCTGCCGTTGTTCTTCGTCATCGAAAAAGGACCGTCGGGACTATTCGACACATTCACCGACTCAATGGTTTGAGCTGCACCCGATACGGACAATACCATGAAAGCAGCCGCAACAAACAAGAATTTACGCATGATCATTTTGATTTAGTTGGACAAAATTAGGAAATATGAACGACATTGGACGATAAAATCCCTACAAAACCTTTTTTTTCGCATCTTTGAACCGTAAAATGCCCGTCAGGGATAAAACACATCCGAAAAATGAAGAAAATAGAAGTCAAAAAGTTCAAGTTGTACACCACGGCGGTCATCAGCATCGAATGGAAGCAAGATTTGCTCAATGTCAACCTCGATTTAGCCATGATGTTGAAAATGATGAAGATGGAAGGACTTACCGAATCCGACATCCAGCAATACAGCGACAAAGGCCAGCCCATTCCTTTCAACAAGGTGACGCTGATACTCTTTCAGGATGACGACAAGCCCGGACAATACTACACCGACGAGTCGTTTTGCGAAGACGACGACCCGACGGTGTTCTATGTAGAGATTAAGGAATGAAAAAGAAGCCGAGCCCTTTGCTGCCGCGCTTGCTTCGCATAGTAAAAAACCTCCGCTCCCACGCAATGCCATCGCGCAGGAGCGGAGGGCCTAAATACGGGAATCAAAAAGAGGCCGGGTCTTTTTTTCGACACAGCCTCTTCAAACAATTACCCATAAAAAACGTCAAGTCCGTTATTTAAACTTCTTCTTCGTTTAATATCGGCACAATGGTATTGTCGAAAAAATCAACGACTTTTTCAGGAGTAACACTGTACACTTCTCCGTTCACTGAGACAGACACCCCTTCGCCTCCGCAATTTCTCATGCAAAATGCAGATCTCATATTCACCCTGTCATACAGTTTACGTTCTTCCAAAATGTGCTGCAAAGTCTGGATGATGTTGTAGGTGCCTTTCAGATGGCACGAACTTCCGATACAAATTTCTATAACCATTTTTATTTCTTTTTTGTATAATCCACATGTAACAATTCGTGAACACGTCCTTTGAGTACTCCGTTGTACAAAGACATCATAAGCGGATTTTCTTCCGATCGGCGTATGCTGCACAACTTATCGGCAGCGTACAGTCCTTCGCTTCTCTCCGAACGTTCTTCGGCAGTAGCATAAGGCTGTCCACCTCCGTTGATACAACCGTCGGGGCAGGCCATGACTTCAACAAGGTCGAAATGCTCGCCGCCTTTTATTCGTTCTATCAAGTCCGTTGTGTTTTTCAAACCGCTCACTACGGCGATTCTCAATTGCTTGTCGCCGAAAGGAATGGTCGTTTCTTTCACGCCATTTAATCCCCTGATGCCGGTGTATGCAATCTGTCGTAGTCCGACGTTGCTCTTGTTGTTTGAGACCCTGCGCAATACCGCTTCGGTCACGCCGCCGGTCACGCCGAAAATAACCGCAGCACCCGACATCCAGCCGTAGGCCATATCCACGGCTTCAGGCTCCAAGTCTTCGAAAACGATTCCCGACTCTTTGATCATTTGAATGATTTCCTGTGTCGTCAAAACGTAGTCAACATTCGAAACTCCATCCACTTTAAATTCGTCGCGTTTCGCTTCCGATTTTTTTGCGGTACAGGGCATGATGGCCACATGGACATGGCGTTTTCCGCCCGATACGGCCTGTTGCTTGATGATTGAAGCAAACATTTGCATCGGCGAACGGCACGTGGAAACGTTGGAAACAAACTCAGGATATTTGTTTTCCAGGAACTTCACCCATGCCGGGCAGCAAGAAGTGAACAAAGGCAGTTTTTCACCTTTTTCCACCCTGCTGATAAACTCGTTGGCTTCTTCCAAAACGGTCAAGTCGGCACCGGTCGAAGTATCATAAACTTCGTTGAATCCCATTAGTTTCAGAGCGGCAACGATTTTTCCGATTCCATTCACGCCGGAACCTAAACCGAACTCCTTTCCGACAGCGACTCTAACTGCCGGGGCAATTTGCACCGTCACTTTGCAATTCGGATTCGATATGGCCGACCACACTTGTTCGGTGTCGTCTTTCACAACGATGGCACCCGTCGGACACACCGCCGCACACTGTCCGCACGACACGCAATTTGACTTCACAATCGGAATATCAAATGCCGTACTCACCGTCATTTTAGAACCTCTTCGCGTAAAATCGATAGCACCGACGTTTTGTATTTCGTTGCACATGCGCACACAGTCACCGCAAAGGATGCACTTGTTTGCATCTTTCATGATGCTAAACGAAGAAGCGTCAATGTCGGGGAACTCGGCGGTGTTTTTATATCGAACCAACTTGATATTAAACCGCATGGCCAAATCCTGCAATTTACACTTTCCGTTGTTGCTACAAATGGTACAATCCCTGCAATGGTTTGCAAGCAGCAGTTCCAAAATGTTTTTCCTGTACTTCCGAAGTCTTTCGGTGTTCGTTTTGATTACCATTCCCGGTTTGGGCGGGGTTGAACAAGCAGCTTCCAATCCTCCTTTGTCAGTTTCGACCATACACATTCTGCAAGCACCATATATCGAGAGCTCGGAATGGTAACAGAAAGTAGGAAGCTGGATGTTGATCTTGCGAATGAGTTCGAGCAAGTTTTTTTCTCCGTTGATTTCGACCGGAATATCATCGATGATTACATAATTATTGTTCTGTGTCATGGCTTAAATCTCCTCTATGGCTTTAAATGGACAATTACTTAAACAAGCACCACATTTTATACACTTATCCTGATCGATCACAAACGGTTCTTTGACTTTTCCGGAAATTGCCGAAACAGGGCACAGTCTTGAGCACTTGGAACAACCCTTGCAAAGGTCGGGATTGATGTGTATCTTCTTAAGTTTTTGACAAGTATGGGTCGGGCACTTCTTATCAAATATGTGCGCCTCATATTCGTCTCTAAAGCTATTAATCGTACTTACTACGGGCGAAGGTGCTGTTTTTCCCAAACCGCACAATGCCGTATTTGAAATTGTATCTGCAAGTTCAAGCAAAAGTTCGATATCGCCTTCTGCACCATTTCCTGCAACAATTCTTTCGAGAACTTCCAACATCCTTTTTGTACCCTCTCTACAAGGCACGCATTTTCCGCACGACTCGTTTTGAGTGAAGTTCATAAAGAATCTCGCCACTTCCACCATACAAGTCTCTTTGTTCATCACCACAAGTCCACCCGATCCGATCATGGCTCCGGCTTTCTTTAAAGAGTCGAAATCCAAAGGCAGGTCGAGATGTTTCTCGGTGAGGCAACCGCCCGAAGGGCCGCCAATTTGCACCGCCTTAAATCCGACATCGCCACGCATTCCGCCACCTACTTCAAATATAACATCTCTCAACGAAGTTCCCATGGGCACTTCAATCAAGCCGGTGTTGCTAATATTTCCCGTAAGCGCAAAACACTTCGTGCCCGGACTGTTTTCCGTTCCTATTGATTGATAGTATTTTGAACCTTTGGTAATAATAATAGGCACGTTGGCAAACGTCTCAACATTATTCAAAATCGTCGGTTTTTCGAACAAGCCTTGTTCAACCGTTCTTGGCGGTTTCACCCTCGGCATTCCTCTTTTTCCTTCGATAGAAGCCGTCAGGGCGCTACCTTCGCCACACACAAAAGCTCCGGCACCTCTATTGATGTGCAAATCGAAATTAAAGCCTGTGTTAAGAATGTTTTTGCCAAGCAATCCCACAGCTTCTAGCTCTTCGATAGCCAATCTAAGGCGGGAAACCGCTGTCGGGTATTCGGCACGGACATAGATATATCCATGCTCTGCACCTGTAGCGATTCCGGCAATCATCATGCCTTCGATAAGTCTGTGCGGGTCGCCTTCCATAATGCTTCTATCCATAAAAGCCCCCGGGTCTCCCTCATCGCCGTTACAAACGACGTATTTCGGGAAAGACTTTTGGGATTTCACCTGAGTCCACTTTTTACCGGCAGGGAAACCGCCGCCGCCGCGACCTCTCAATTTAGACTCCGAGATTTCGTTGATAATCTCATCAGCAGTCATCTCAAACAAGGCTTTTTCAAGCGCTTTGTATCCGGCTATCGCCAAATATTCCTTGATTGAAGTTGCGTCGATGTGCCCGCAATGTTCGAGAACTAATCTGGTTTGCTTTTTATAGAACGGAATTTCTTCTTGTTCTTTATAAACAACACCATTTTTTTTGTATGCCAGACGCTCTATGTGTTCACCGTTCAGTATTGTTTTCTCGATAATCTCTTCGCAATCTTCGGGCTTAACCTTCACATACAGCCATCCGCTCGGCTCAATTCTAATGAGCGGACCCATTTCGCAAAAACCGTGGCAACCGCTCTTTTTGATTCCGATTTCATCGCCATGAGGGTCCTCTTTGAGTTCAATTGAACACGGAATATTCTTTTCCTCCAATAGACTTTTGAGCTTATCGTATATTTTCAAAGCGCCACCCGACAAGCAACCTGTTCCGCAACAAACGATGATGCTTTTTTTACACAATTTGACAGAATGTTCGTAAACAGCTCTTTGCTTTTGTAAATCTTCTCTGTTCTTTAAAAACATACTTATTCCTCCTTAGCCTTTAAATCCTTAATAATCTGAGTCGCTGTTTCGGGGGTCATGCTTGGAAACACTTCATCGTTAATCGTCATGACCGGGGCTAATCCACAAGCACCTAAGCAAGAAACCGTTTCTAAAGTAAACAGCATGTCGTCCGTTGTTTTTTTGGTTTCGCTAAGTCCCAAATGGTTACGCAGCGCGTTGAGAATCGGGACCGACTTTCTAACATGACATGCGGTTCCATCGCAAACTTTAATCAAATATTTTCCTTTTGCCTCTAACGAAAAGTTTTCATAAAACGTAGCGACACCAAAAATCTTAGCCTCACTGATGTTCAATCTTTCCGATAGATGCGGAAATATTTCCTTCGGCAAATACCTGTAATGTTCCTGTATGGATTGTAATATCGCAATAGTTGAACTTTCGGAAGCTCCCAAATCGTCCACTATTTTGTTTACAATCGTAAAATCAAAATTTTCCGACATGATTTCTTGAATTTTTGTTATTAAAAACTGCTATCTGAAATGTTTTATTTATTGTATTTTTCTGTCACATATTTATCTATTGCCTCAGCAGCTTTTTTTCCGGCCCCCATTGCAAGGATAACCGTTGCTGCACCTGTTACGGCATCACCACCAGCGTAAACGCCCTCTCGAGATGTCAAACCGTTTTCATCGGTAATGATTCCACCCCACTTTTGGGTATCCAAGCCTTTGGTCGTACTCTTAATCAACGGATTAGGTGAAGTTCCAAGAGCCATAATCACACAGTCAACATCAATGTTAAAATTGCTATTCTCCATCGGGACCGGTTTTGCACGTCCCGAAGCATCGGGTTCGGAAAGTTTCATTTTCTGGCAAACCATTCCGTTTACCATTCCATTTTCATCGCCTAATATTTCGATGGGATTGGTCAGCAAATTGAAAACGATGCCTTCTTCTTTTGCATGTTCAACTTCTTCGGCTCTTGCCGGCAATTCGGCCTCTGATCTTCTATAAACAATATGCACATCAGCACCTAAACGTTTTGCGCAGCGGGCTGCGTCCATAGCTACGTTTCCTCCTCCTACAACGGCAACCCTTTGACTGTGAATGATAGGAGTATCGCTATCAGGCTTATAAGCTTTCATCAAGTTGATACGGGTCAAAAACTCGTTGGCAGAATACACGCCCTTAAGGTTTTCGCCGGGAATATTCATAAACTTCGGCAATCCGGCACCACTACCAATATAAACGGCTTTGTATCCGTATTCGTCAAACAGTTCATCGATTGACAATATTTTGCCCACCACCATATTGGTTTGCACTTTCACGTTAAGTTTCTTCAACCCTTCGATTTCCTTCTTCACGATTTCCTTTGGAAGTCTGAATTCAGGTATTCCATATACCAACACACCTCCTGCAACGTGGAAAGCCTCGAAAACAGTCACATCGTAACCGAGTTTAGCGAGGTCGCTCGCACAGGTCAAACCGGAAGGACCGGAGCCGATAATAGCAATTTTATGTCCGTTTGACTGAGGAGCTTCAATTTCGTTATTCGCATTCTTATTATGCCAATCAGCGACAAAACGTTCAAGTCGTCCAATAGCTACCGGCTCACCTTTAACACCTCTGACACATTTGGATTCGCACTGGCTTTCCTGGGGACAAACCCTGCCGCACACGGCAGGCAGAGAATTTGTTTTGCTGATTATCTGATAAGCCGCCTCGAAATCACCTTTTGCCACTTCGCTAATAAAATCAGGAATAAATACATTTACCGGGCAACCCGAAACACAAGGTCTTTTTTTACAATTCAAGCATCTTTGCGCTTCGTTTATGGCCTGCTCCTCTGTATATCCTAATGCAACTTCCGAAAAATTCTTATTTCTTACATCTGCCGGTTGCGTTGGCATTTCGTTTTTTTTCAATGAATTATTAATCATGCTAATCCCTTTCATTTATTTTTTATATAAGTTACATGTTTTTTCTCTTGCACCTTGCTCAAACGTTTTATACATCTGCGTTCTGGCAATCGCTTCATCAAAATCCACAGCATGAGCATCAAATTCCGGCCCGTCAACACAGGCAAACTTGGTTTCGCCATTTACCGTCAATCTGCATCCTCCGCACATGCCCGTACCATCAACCATGATGGGGTTCATGCTCGCTCTGGTTTTTACATTGTACTGCTTTGTAAGCTTGCTGATAAACTTCATCATGATAAGAGGTCCGATGGTGATGACCTCGTCGTATTTCTCACCACTGTCTAACAAGCTTTTCAGGGCATCGGTAACAAATCCCTTATTGCCATTACTGCCGTCATCGGTTGTAATGATGATTTTATCGCTAACAGCTCTGAACTCGTCTTCCAAGATGATGATGTCTTTACTTCTAAAACCAATAATTGAATGTACTTCAACGCCTAATTCATGAAATTTCTTCGCAACAGGATATGCAATGGCACAGCCTACCCCTCCGCCAACTATTGCCACCTTTTTAATTCCGTCTGTTTCGGTTTTTCTTCCCAAAGGACCCACAAAGTCAGCAATATAATCACCTGTTTTCAAATGATTCAGCTTTTCCGTAGTGGCACCTACTATTTGGAAAATAATCGTAACAGTCCCCTTTTGCCTGTCAAAATCAGCTATTGTCAGCGGAATGCGTTCTCCTTCTTCATCAACCCTAAGCATGATAAACTGACCGGGTTCTGCTTTTTTTGCAATTAATGGAGCTTCAATGTCCATTAGCGTAACATTTGCATTTAACTCTTCTTTTTTAACGATTTTGTACATAATGTCAATTATTAAGTTGTTATATTCAATTGTAATTTATTTCCACTTTTTTCCCCATTTTTATTAAATTCTTAGAAAGCGTTTCTATCAGCTTTAATTTCATCGTAGTGTCGATGGGCAGCCCTTGGTGCGCCGCATTGACACTCTGCCCAACGAAAAACCGGATATGCGTAGCTCTTTCAAACAGAAAATCGGCAAGCAAGGAAGCTCCATCCTTTTTCGTAAACACCTTCGGTGTCAAATCAGTGATAGACAGGTATTTATCCGACATTTCCAACAGACGCCTCAAAGTAAGCACGCCCTCAGTAGCCAAGTCGATTCCCTTGATGAAACCGATGGGCGGCACATCACGGTCGGGAAAATCAAAGCTGGTTTTCACCTCGGTACCGAGATAACGTGCCACGATGATGGAACTGGTGCCGCCGCACACGATTTTCTTCGAGTCGCCTTCCAAGAATCGCTCCACGTAGTAATCATCCTTTTCCTTATCAACGGGTGGCCCCACCATGATGTTGACATCAATGCGTCGGCGCAGCTTGATGGCAGCCACCGTGGTGTCGTCGCCGGGTTTGTCAAGATACAAGTCGTTGCAGGCGGTATCGAGCAGACAGGCCACGGCGCGTGCCGACATGCCCGGACGGATATTTTCGTCGAGATGCTGCATGATTTGCAGTCTGTCCCAACCGAAATTCAATATTTGACCGATACCGGCATGTATGGTACCATCCGACATCACTAACAAAATATCATCCTCGTCGAGATGGAGGTCTGTCTTGAACACCTTTTTATCATACACATGCAACAGTTCGCGCTCCATGTCGCAGCATTTCCCGTGATGATACAGTATAGCCCGAGGATTGTCGAACTCGAAAAGATAACCCTCTCCCGCATTATTAATATGGATCAATGAAAACGTGGAATAGGCCACGCCTCTTTCTTTACACACGGGCAAAGTCTGGATGACGGTCTCCACACATTCGTGCACGTCAATGTCGTTGGACGCCATGGTGCAAAGGATCTTGGATGTCAGCATGGAAAGGATATTGGCTTTCACGCCGCTTCCCAAGCCATCGGCGAGCACCAAGGTGGTGCAATCGCCATTGACACTGCAAGCGACATTGTCGCCGCAGAGCTCCTCACCGACATGATTCAGCGCGGTATAGCCAAACTCGATGCACTGCTCCAGCTTATTGTCCATTTTGATCCGATGTCAAGGTTTTCTTCAGTTTCAGCAGCGCCACTTTTGTCTCGGCCGTCGTTTCGCCCAAAAGCGATGCGATTTCCTGAGCCACGCGCATCTGTTTCTTAATCACTTCATCTGTGGTTGCCAGCGTTTCCATCTTGACCTTCATGATTTCCTTGTCATAATGGATGATGTCGGTGACATCCTTGAGAACGCCAAACAGCATGTCCTGTCCTTCAAGATAATTGATGGAAATGTCCACATGCTTCATCGTGGAAGGAATGAACATATCCTTGACCATAACATGACGTTTCTGGCTGTATGCGTTCATAAAATCGATAGGCTTGAAATAGTCGAGGGCCGGACGACCTTTCACATCCACCGCATCGATGGCGAGCAGCTCTTTGGCCTTGTTGTTGACTTCCACGATGTTCATGTCGGCATCGAGAACGATGACGCCTTCCTGGCTTTTCTGGATGATTTCATACGAAAGCGATTCCGCACGCTGCCGCATATAGGGCAGGCAAATCTCCACGTCGGCATATCCATTGTACACCGCCCATGCCTTGTCGCGACAAGTGCTGTAGCCGCAGGCGCCACAGTTGAGTTCATCGGAACGGGTCATCTTGCCCGTCCGGTGCAATATCGCCTCAATGTCGCGTTCGGGGGCAACAATGCTATGGCTGCGGATACGTGGATAGGAAGCAAACAGATTCACTTCCAACGGGGTGTCATCTAACGAGGGGAACAGCTCTCTTTCACGGCGCACATATTTCCGAATTTCGGACATGGCCTTGACGCTGCCGCCTTTCACTTGAAGCGAACACGGACCTGCCACACAGGCATTTTCGCAAATATTGATTTCCAAGAACACATGCGACAAAAACTCGATGTTTTCAAGGGCTTCGCTACAACGTTCCGGACCATCTACTGAAATGTATTCGTAACCTTTGGGCAAGATGTCGAACGAATTGATAATACCGTGGTTGATGGGGAACGATTTTGCCAGATTGGCAGCTCCACCTTTTTGGTCAAGGTGCAATTCGGAAATCTCTTCGAGCTTGATACCGCGTTCTTTAAAGAAAAGCTGCAAATCTTCAAATGTCAGCACATTTTCGATGAGCGTACACTCAACTGCCTCGCGTTTTTTTGCAATACATGGTCCAATGAATACGATTTTCGCTTCCGGATCACGTTTGCGGATGAGCTTGGCATGAGCCACCATGGGCGAATCGACGGGAGCAAGATATTTCAACGCTTTCGGATAGTATTCCTGGATCATGCGACAAGCTGCCGGACATGACGAAGTGATGAAATTCTCAAACTCACCCGTTTCCAGCAAGCGCTTGTATTCCTTCACAACGGCCTGAGCGCCGACCGCTGTCTCTTCAGCATCGGCGAAACCCAGCTTTGCCAGCGCGATCTTGAAAATGGTGAAATCCTTCAGACCAAAACTTGAAATGAAAGAAGGTGCTACACTTGCGATCACTTTTTGACCGCTATCCAACAGACGTTTCACATCGTCCAATTCGCTATGGACGACTTTGGCGTTCTGCGGACATGCCAAAGTGCAGTGACCGCACAAAATACAGCGATCTTCAATAATCTTCGCCTGATGGTTTTTCACATCAATTGCTTTTACCGGACACTCGCGCAAGCATTTGTAGCAATCTCTGCATTGTGCATCCCGGAACTCTAAAAAATCCGACATTGTGTTTTCTTTTTCAGTTCAAATTGATCAACGGATAGATGTCCTTGACAAAAAACTCCTCGACATTGTCCTTGTTGAAATTGTGCAGAAACACTTCGTCCTTTCCTAACTTTTCAACAAAAGGCTGCGCCATGCCGTCCAATTTGACGGTCACTCCTTGCGCACAATAACCAAGACAAAAGCTCGCCTGTAACTCGACGAGATCTTCCACGTCATACTTTTTCAGGATTTCCTTGAAGGCCTCGATCACATCGTAGGAACCTTTCAGATGGCAGGAACTGCCCACGCAGACTTTAATATTCATTTTGTCAATTCAATGTTTTGTACCAATGTTTATTTTCGAGTTTGTCTTGTCAACACTCCGATTCTTGAGCCGTGCCTACCCCGTCAAATGCAAACGGATCAGAAAGCAGAAGTCAGGAGAGAACTCCCATTCCCATACTACGGTAACAGATCCCCACTGACTTCCGCTCCCTGATTCGGGAACGCTAATGGATTATTTCATCCTACCGCGTCAGAAATCGACTTCCGTGTCGTAATAACAGCACTTCAGCAGTTCTTCCATCTCATGCTGCGTCGGGATTCTGGGATTGGAACCCGTGCAAGCATCGCCGATTGCATTTTTGGCAATCTCAGGCAGTCTTTCCAAGAAAACGTTCTCCGGCACGAAACCTTGTTCGCAGGGGAAAGAATCCGCCCCATAATTCTTGATGCAATGCGGAATATTCAGGTCGTCGTTCATCTTTCGCAGTTCGCGAATAAGCAACGCCACCTTTTCGTCATCGTTGTTACCGCCTAATCTCATATAGTCGGCAATGACGCCGTAACGCTTTTTCGCCACAGGGTCTTTAGCGTTGAAGGCAATGACCTTGGGCAAATACATGGCGTTGGCAGCACCGTGAATGATATGTGCGCCGTGGTCCGCAAAAATGGCACCCGTCTTATGAGCCATGGAGTGAACGATGCCCAGCAATGCATTCGAGAACGCCATGCCCGCCAAACATTGGGCATTGTGCATGGCATTACGAGCTTCAACATCGCCGTTATACGATTTCACCAAGTCTCGTTGTATCATATTAATTGCAAAGATAGCTAAAGGATCTGAATAATCGCAATTTGCTGTAGAAACATACGCTTCTATGGCGTGTGTCATGGCATCCATACCCGTGTGGGCAACCAATTTCTTAGGCATAGTCTGCGCCAAAGCAGGGTCAACGATAGCCACATCAGGAGTGATTTCAAAGTCGGCAATCGGGAACTTGATGCCTTTCTGATAATCCGTAATGATGGAGAAAGCCGTCACTTCGGTAGCAGTTCCAGAAGTAGAAGACACCGCACAGAACTTGGCTTTTGTCCTCAGTTTGGGCAATCCGAACACCTTGCACATGTCTTCAAATGTGACATTCGGGTATTCGTATTTAATCCACATGGCCTTGGCTGCGTCAATGGGCGATCCTCCTCCAATGGCTACGATCCAGTCGGGCTGGAACTGCTGCATGACGACAGCACCTTTCATCACTGTATCGACAGACGGATCGGGTTCGATACCGTCAATGACTTTGACTTCCATTCCGGCTTCATTGAGATAAGCAATGGCTTTGTCAAGAAAACCGAAACGTTTCATGCTTCCACCACCGACGCAAATAACAGCGCGTTTTCCAGTAAATGTCTTTAATGCTTCCAGTGCATTTTCTCCGTGATACAAATCACGCGGTAACGTGAATCTTTTCATGATAGTTGAATTTTTATTTGAATATGGTTAACTATAATATGATCTTGGACCTTTTACCTAATACTGAATTAATTAGACGTTTATACAATATATTTTTATCGATTTAATGTCGCTTTTCTACCTGACAATGAAACCATTAACTCTTTTTTTTCTAAAAAATGCGATTGATTTATTCTTTAAAACCTTCGGAGTCCATTTTTTGATACAACCTCTGGGACAATGACGCCAGCGATGCGGCGAGATTTTCATTTTTCAGCAATATGCCACTTGACACGTTGAGAGATACCGGCGCGAAATTCCAAATCGCCTTAATGCCGCATCCTACAAGGGTATCACAAACTTTTTGTGCTTCTGCTTTCGGCACTGTGATAATGCCAATATGGATGTTGAGACGGTGGATGATGTCGGGAAGTTTTTCCATCGGGAGCACCGGTTTTTCATTGATGCGTATGCCGTAAAGATCCTTGTTGACATCGAAGCCGGCCACAATATTCAAACTGAATGCGCCAAAACCTTCGTAAGAAAGCAGGGTGCGCCCCAGCCCTCCTACTCCGACAAGCACCGATTCGTTCACATTGTCATAACCCAAATAATCGCGAAAGTCAGTCAGCAACTGCTCAAGGTTAAATCCAACACGGGGTTTCCCCATCACAGAACTTACCAATTCAATATCTTTCCGAACGAGTACCGGATTGAGATTCAATCGCTCAGCAATTTCAGATGCCGAAACTGAAACCGCACCTTCTGCGTGCCTCTCTTCAAGATAATGATAATACATCGGCAAACGGCTCATAGTCGATTTCAACATAACCAAAGATGCTTGTTCATCATTTTTCATTTATTTTTTCGTTTTGGTTTGATCCCATCCACGCTGCAAAAATACGTCTTTTTTATGAACCACAACACATAATCGATATGTTTTTATCTATTTTTTAGACAATAATCGCATATAATTGATTTTCAACGCGATACTTCGACAAAAACAAATCGATTTCGTTCATAAAAGTCCATAACGAGCAGGCTTTAAAATTAAAATATGTGCATCGCAATCACTGCACAGGCTTCGGCATCGGCAAGGGCATGGTGCTTATGGGTCAAGTCGTAGCCAAAATGCAGGGCGACGGTTTTGAGTTTGTAGTTATCCAGTCCGGGAACAAGTGTTGTGGCGCCGACATGGGTGCAATAAAAGGGATAATTGGGGTACTTGATGTGGTAGTAGGCGTGAAGTGCTTTCAGGCAACGCTGGTCGAACAACATGCCGTGTGCCACAAAAGGAAGCCCCTCCACCCTATCCGCCACCTGACTCCACACCTGCGCAAAATCAGGAGCTTTGTCGGTATCAGCCTTGTGCAAACCGTTCACCTTGCTATTGTAAAAGTCGTAATAGTTGGGAACAGGTTTTATCAAACTATAAAAACGATCCACGATTTCCATTTCATGCACAATGACAACACCCACACTGCAAGCACTCGTAATTTTACCGTTTGCTGCCTCGAAATCGATAGCGGCAAAATCGACAAGATGACGGTCAGGGATATAGCTGACCGGCTGCTTCGGGTGCGCCGGTTTTCGCACATGTTTAACGGCAAGTCCATTTAGTGGTTCCTCGGACATATTCAAATAAATTGAAATACAAAGATAGACTTTTTTCCACAAATATACCCTTCTAATCTTCCTTAGCGAACGACAAAACTTTTGAGAATGGAAAGTGCATGTCAAAATGCGGGAGCCGCCAATAACGTTTAATGTAAACGCCTGTTGCTAAGATCGCAACAGCAAGTAACACAACACATTATATGAAATTCCCCTTCCTTCTACATCACCCAAATCAACAGTCCTGCACAGATAATCAATCCGGTAGCAATCAGGTTGACAAGACAATAGCCCATGATGTCCTTGGCGCCTAACTTGGCGATAGCCAATGCGGGTATCGCCCAGAAAGGCTGTATCAGGTTGGTCCACGCATCGCCCCAGGCGATGGCCATTCCCGTAATGGCAGGAGAAACGCCCAATGCCTGACCCGCAGGCATCATGATCGGTGCCTGCACCGCCCATTGACCTCCTCCTGACGGAACAAAGACATTGACAATGCCTGCGCTCAGAAAAGTCAACAGAGGAAAAGTATATTGATTGGAAATGGAAATGCACAAATTGCTGATTGCACCTGCCAGCGAAAGCCCATCGGCCGATTTGCCCACCATGATGCCCATAATGCCCGCATAGAAAGGAAATTGCAGTATGATGCCCGCACTTCCCACGGCGGCTTTGGTGAGTGACTTCACATAATTGATGGGAGTTTTGTGCAAGATAATGCCCAAAAATAGAAAGAGCATAATGACGCCATTCAAATCGAGATGTCCACCTCGCACAAAGAGCCTCAAAAACAGATAGCCCAACCCCATGATGGCTACCAGATAGCCCAGCAAAGCGCTGTGCTCCATCTTTTCGGCCGGCGTTACGGGAACAACATGCTCCAAAACATCTTCTTCGGTCAGCAGCTTCCTATCAATCTCCACCACCCTGTCACGCTTGGGATGCATCAGTGCATTGACCACTACTAACGACAAGATGACTAAAACAGAAATCAACAGGTTGGGAAGTGCAAAAATAGTCTGCGAAATGGAGATGCCTTCCGTTACTACATCCATCGTGGTCCGTTCAAGCGAAGCCCCTGATGTGGCCAATGCCAACGGTATGGATCCTGACAGTCCGCCATGCCAAACCACAAAACCGCTATAGGCTGCCGCAATGAGCAAACGGTAATCGACTCCACTCATTTTGCGGGCGATTTCCTTAGCGGACACCACTCCCACGATCAGTCCAAAGCCCCAATTGATCCAACAGGCGATGGCCGACACCAACGACACTAATGCAATGACTCCAGCAGGTTTTTGAGGCAGCCCTGCCATGAAGTTCAGCCCTCTCCTGACGGATGGAGCATCAGCCAAAGTGGTGCCGCACACCAATACCAAAGCCATCTGCATGGCGAACTCAAGCAGCCCCCACAGCCCGTTGCCCCAATGTTCAAGCACCTCTAAAGGTGTTTGACGACATACCGGCATTGCTACCACAAAAGCAATGAAAGTCAATAAAATAGCAAAAATAAAAGGTTCGGGCAACCAGCGTTGTACCATTTTCACGCTGGCTCTGATCATCTTTTGAAACATGGATGTAAAATTAAGCGCAGCAAAAATAGTCATTTAGTCGCTGCGTATCAACAAATAATACTGCATGGAGACAGATTGGCGGAATCATGGCAACAAAAGCGCCAACACTTTATTGAAGCGAATGGCGTTATTCCTCGGCTTTTTGCACCACAATCCGGAATCCCTGAAAAGTGACGGTCTCCCCCGCAGTGATTTTAGCTCTTTTACGAAGCTCCACCTTGCCATTACGAAGCACGATGCCTGCCGCCACCGCTTCCTGCGCTTCACTGCCCGAATCAACGACTCCGGTAGCTTTCAGCAGTTGAATAAGGGGAATATAGCTTTCGCCAGCACGAAGGGCAAAAAGGATCGTTTCTTGTTTTTTCACCATGATGTTGTGATTGAGTGGCGGCAAAGATATGAAAAAACCGCTCCCGAGAAATCGAGAGCGGTCGTTTTTGAATGGCTGGAATCGGGTTATTCCTTTTCCGTTTCGGGCTTTTCCTCTTCCGCATTATCCTCGGTCTTGGCAGCCTTCTTTTTTTCAGCTTTTTTCTTTTCCTGTTTCTCAAGGTTTTCCTTCAGACCAGCAAGGACGTCAAGGTCGCCGAGTGTGCTGTGCTCGATGCTTTCGTTGATCTGCTGCACGGCATTTTTGGTTGACTTGGCGGCTCTTTCAGCATTGGCGGTTTCGGAGAAACGGCTTTCATTGCCTTCTTCGAAGGTTCTGGAATGCGAAAGGATGATTTTCTTGCTTTCTTTCGAGAATTCGATCACCTTGAAATCAAGGGTGTCGTCCACCTTGGCCTGCGATCCGTCTTCTTTCTTCATGTGACGGTTCGGGCAGAAGCCTTCAACGCCGTAAGGAAGCGAAACGACTCCGCCCTTATCGTTGGCATTGATGATGGTGCCCTGATGTACAGAACCCACCATAAAAATGCTTTCGAACACATCCCAAGGATTCTCTTCAAGCTGTTTGTGGCCGAGGCTCAAGCGGCGGCTTTCTTCGTCAACGTCGAGGACGACGACTTCGATATTTTCACCGACTTTGGTAAACTCTGCCGGATGCTTGATTTTCTTCGACCAGCTCAAGTCGCTGATATGGATCAGACCGTCAACACCTTCTTCAAGCTCGACAAAGATGCCGAAATTGGTGAAGTTGCGGACAATGGCGGTGTGTTTCGAACCGACAGGATAACGATCGGAGATGTTGGCCCACGGGTCGGGAATCAACTGCTTCATGCCGAGAGACATCTTGCGTTCTTCGCGGTCGAGTGTCAAGACCTTTGCTTCAACCTCGTCACCCACCTTCAGGAAGTCCTGAGCGGTGCGCAGATGCTGTGACCATGACATTTCGGAGACATGGATCAAGCCCTCCACGCCGGGAGCGATTTCAACGAATGCGCCGTAATCGGCAATGACAACAACCTTACCTTTGACCACGTCGCCAGCCTTAAGTTCATTGTCGAGTGCATCCCAAGGATGAGGAGTAAGCTGCTTCAAGCCAAGGGCAATGCGTTTCTTGTTATCGTCAAAGTCGAGGATGACAACCTTGATCTTCTCATCCAACTGGACGATTTCTTCCGGATGATTGATGCGTCCCCACGACAGGTCGGTGATGTGGATCAGACCGTCAACACCGCCGAGATCGACGAACACACCGTAGGAAGTGATATTCTTAACCACGCCTTCGAGGACTTGTCCCTTTTCGAGTTTGCTCATGATTTCAGCCTTCTGCTGTTCAAGCTCGTCTTCGATAAGCGCCTTGTGAGAGACCACCACGTTCTTGTATTCCTGGTTGATCTTCACCACCTTGAACTCCATCACGCTATCAACATAGACATCATAGTCGCGAATGGGTTTGACATCAATCTGCGAACCAGGCAAGAAGGCCTCAATGCCGAACACATCGATAATAAGACCACCCTTTGTACGGCTCTTGACATAACCATTGATGATTTCACCCTTTTCGAATGCCTCATTGACGCGATCCCATGATTTCAGAATACGTGCTTTCTTGTAGGAAAGTATCAGTTGTCCGTTAGGACCTTCTTGATTCTCAACATAAACCTCAATCTGATCACCAGCTTTCAAACCCGGGCTGGTGCGGAATTCCGAAACGGGAATGACACCGTCCGACTTAAAGCCGATGTTCACCACCACTTCACGTGAAGTGATTGCAACAATGGTTCCGTTGACAACCTCATGGTCGGCAATCTGGCTCATGGTGTTGACATACTTCTCTTCCAGCTTGGAACGTTCTTCTGACGAATAGTTGTCGAACTTTTTGTGTGAGGAACTCCAATCGAAATCAGCGTCCGGAACGGGCTTCTGTTTAGGAGCTTTAGGGGCTTTGGGAGCTTCAGCTGTCTCGGTTTCGGCAACAGGATTCTGAGCGGTTTTGGTTTCTTCAACTGGCTTTTCTTCTGATGGCATGGCCTCGTTGATGATGTTTTCGTTTTCTGCCATTATTAATGCAATAAAATTGTACCCAACCGAGATTCCGGACAGCCTCAGCCGAGGAGGTTTAACTTTAATCTACTCATTTTGAAGCAACGGCATCAGCGATACCCATCCGGAAAATGACCTCAAAACGAGGGCGCAAAATTAGCAATATTTTTCGTAAGTCGTGCTTTTTCAGGGAATTATTTTTCCTTTTTTTTACATTTTCACCAAACACCAGCTCTCAAACATTCCAATAAGCCCCTACTCGTAGGCAACAAATGCCGGATTACAAGCTGCCCTTCTTTTTTGCAATCCCGCAAAAGCACCCATCACTTCAACAGGCGAACAAATTCGACCATCGCATTCAACACTTCCGGCGCAACAGTCTCATCAATCGTGTAATACTCTGTTGGAGACCCCGTCTGACAATGTTGAAAAAGATGGTTCAAGCCGGACATTTTCTTCAAGTTCAGATTGGTCTTTCCATACTTCGCCATGCTTTTTTCGTATGCAGTGAAATTTTGGTTTACAAGCACTTGCAAATCCTTTGATCCATTCAGCAACAAGGCCGGACAGCTCGTCTTGACAATGGCTTCCTCTGGGTCATATTTCAGGAAATACCACATCCAAGGTGACGAAAGGGCTTCCACCTGCTTGTCGGCTTCTTTTTCCGCCATACCGGCATCCAAAAAATGCTGCTTCAACAGGGGTGCCGCCATTTCTGAATGCTCACAGCTATCAATGACGGCATACAGGCTTTCATTGAATTTCATATTGGCTGCCATGAGGCTGTCAGGCATACCTGAAACTTCGCCGATGGCCTGCTGTTGCGCCTTTAGCACCGCTGTACCACGCACCGCCGGACCTGCCATGCTGATCAGGAAGGCGACTTCGGGACGGCGTGCCGCTATCATGAAATTAATCAATCCGCCCTCGCTATGACCGAGAATGCCGATTTTTGAAGCATCCACCTCCGCCCGATGGCTTAAAAAATCAAAGGCAGCTTCGGCATCGTATGACAAATCGAGCGTTGTGGCCGAAGCGGGGTCGCCACCCGAACCTCCCACGCCTCGATCGTCGTAGCGCAACACTGCAATGCCATTCCGCGAAAAATGGTCGGCAATGACCCAAAACGGACGATGGTTGAATACTTCCTCGTTGCGGTCTTGCACCCCGCTACCCGACACCAATACCACGGCCGGAAACGGCCCTTCGCCATTTGGGACCGTCAGCGTACCCGCCAACTCGACTTGATCTCTTTCATTGGCAAACCTTACATCCTCAACCCGATAGCCATAAGGTTCTTTCGGGTCTTGCGGTCTTGCCTGTTTGACCTCCTTTTCGCTGCGAGTAAGAACCAAAGGGAAGGCCATGCCCCTCTGCGTAAAAGTGCCTTCAAGGGTATCGGCATGGAACCGTCCTTTGTACAAGGCATTCAAAGCGGTCATGCCCAAAATCACACTGTCTCCGTCAATGGCAACCTCGTTGACAGGCACTTTGAAAGCCCCCTGAGCGGGCACATCCATAGTGGCGGCATAAGCACCCTCCTTAAGATGGATGTTGAAACCCAATTCCAACTGTAGCACGCCAAGGTTCAGCTTGCCTTTCCAATAGCCTTCAAGCTGTGCCATAGCAGTAAGGCTATAAAAACACAGCCACACCGATAACAAGATGGATTTCCATACGTTTACTATTGCTTTCATTTTCATTCCATTAGATTTGATGATTTTATCTTAGTCTCATTTCTTCTTCCTTCCGCTCTTTTTCAAGGCCTCCGCAATGATCCATTGGAGCTGCCCGTTGACCGAGCGGAACTCGTCGGCAGCCCAACGCTCCACTGCTTCCATGGTATCGGCATCCACACGAAGCAAAAACGTGCGGGTCGTGTTATTGTTATTGTTTTCTTTGTCTTTAGCCATCATTCCTCCTTTGTCAGTCTCCCCTATTTATAAGCGCATTTTCCAATTCACTCGCCAAGGTCTTTGTTTCCTCCGACTTCGGCAGATTGATGTAATACAAGCCGTCCTTGATTTGGATTTCGATGAAGGGCGGCTGGTGGGTATCCACGAAAAGCAAGCATTTCCGACCGCTTTGAAGCAAGAAATCACTTCAATACAGACTTCCGGCATTCACCACAGGCTGTGCCGACTCGTCGGCGCACAGCACCACCATCAAGTTGCTCACCATGGCGGCTTTGCGTTCCTCGTCGAGTTCAACCACGCCATCATCTTTCAGCTTGTCGAGGGCCATCTTGACCATGGAAACGGCACCTTCCACGATTTTTTCACGGGCCGAGATGATGGCGGCAGCCTGCTGACGGCGCAACATGACAGCGGCAATCTCAGGCGAATAGGCCAGATAGTTGATACGCGCCTCAATCACTTCGAGACCCGACATGGTCAGCCGCTCGTTCAACTTGCTCAGCAAGACCTCGTTAATTTCATTTCCTCCCGAGCGCAAGGTCAGTTCATCCGCTTCGGCTTCGTTTTCATCGTATGCATACATGCCCGCCACTTCGCGCAAGGCTGCATCGCTTTGCACCCTGACGAAGCTCTCAAAAGCCTTCATACGATTCGATACCGAAACCGAAGTGGAACCGGGAACGCCTGCCAAGGTCTGAGAATCGATTTCAAACATGGCCTTGTAGGTGTCCTTCAGTTTCCAAACCAAGATTTGTCCGATCATGATGGGATTGCCCGTCTTGTCGTTCACCTTGATATTGTCAGGGTCAAGATTGCGGGCACGCAAAGAGACCTTTTTCATGGTCATCAGGAAATTGATCCAGTAGAAACCGGTTTTTGAAAAGGTGCCCATGTAGGTTCCGAAAAACACCATCACCAAAGCCTCGTTCGGCTCCAACTTCCTGAAACCGATGGGCAAAAGGCAAGCCAATACCAGCCCGATGGCGGACAATACCAATGGCCAACCTGTCACATCCGCATTCGCACAACTGACCAACCCCCAGACACTGAAAGCAGCCAATACAAGTTCAACAAAAACAGCAATGAATCCATTCATCGCAAATCCCTTAAATTCAAACTCTTGTGTTTTCATTATAATATTATTTTGATATTATTTACATAGCAAAAATACACAATTT
>JBGYXG010000039.1:0-24846 GCA_041842465.1 Candidatus Limimorpha sp. | reverse complement strand
TTCAAGGGGCTATTTCCTGATGACTTTCCAGACGTGCGTCTCTTTTCCGGCGGTGAGCCGCAGCACATAGGTTCCTGCCGCCTGTCCTCCGAGGTCAAATTCCGTCCGGCCTTCGCTGATGGTGCGGTCGGTGATGACCGTGCCTGTTGCGGTGGAGAGGACGGCGCGAAGCGGACTATCGGTACCGGTGTCCTCCACACTGACGGAAAACTGTCCGTAGGTGGGGTTGGGATAGAGCGTGACACGCATCCTGCCGTCGAAAGAATCCGATGCTGTGGGCTGCTCCGCAGCCAGGGAATCGGAAAGGCTGCGGCCGTTTTCCGAATCTTTCTTAAATGTGATGTTTCGCGAAATGCGGTTGCCGTCGGCATCGTAGCCGAAGGTGACGGTGCCGCGTTGCTGCGCAAGACAGGGCGCAGCGGCTGCCAGGACAAAAAGCAGCGAAAAGAAAACCTTGAAATGTGTTTTATGTTGCATATCGTAATTGTGAAAAGATTGACAGGGAAAGAGATAAAGGGGGGACTGCTGCATGCCGGTATGGAAACGGAAGGTTCCGTTCCCATACTTCAGCAGTTTCTAACAAACTCAAAATTCATTCTAAAACATTAATTGACAAAAATCGGGTGCAAAGATGGGGCGGATTCACCATTCCGGCTATCCCCATTAATGGGGATTTTTAAGGTATTGAATCCCGTATTGTGATGAATCAGGAGCAAAACAACGACATTTCAGGTGCGACAACGCCGATCCGCGCCCTTATCACCCCCGTGCCTTCCGGCTTTCAAAAGCAAAAAAGTCCGCCTCTTGCGAGACGGACTTTTGAATCACCTATTTGTATTAATAGGATACTGTCCTTATTTGTACTTATACTCGGTCAGCACGTCTTTCACGCGGTCGGGAGTCATACGGCCATACACCTTGTCACCTACCTCGATGACGGGAGCAAGACCGCAGGCGCCAACGCAACGCAGGCAGGTCAGCGAGAATTTGCCGTCAGGCGTAACCTCACCCACATTGATGCCAAGCTGACGTTTGATTTCGTCCAGCACCTTTTCAGCTCCGCGAACGTAGCAAGCCGTTCCCAGACACACCGAAATCGGATACTCGCCTTTGGGCTTCATGGTGAAGAACGAGTAGAAAGAGACGATGCCATATACCCTTGACGCCGGGATGTGCAATTCGGAGGCCACCAGCTCCTGAACTTCGGCGGGAAGATAGCCGAACTCGCCTTGGACCTTGTGCAACACGTTAATCACCTCTCCCGGTTTGTTGTCAAAAGACTTGCAAACGTCCTTCACAAACTTAACCTTCGATTCTGATAATTTAATAACTGCCATGATTATTCCTTTCTAATTGATTCATTGTTAATAAATTACTCTCCAATTTCAACATAATTCGACTTGTCGAAATAGTGGGTATGAAGCAGTTCGTGCGACTTATGGCCGCAAGGCTCGCCGAGAAATTCCTCATAGAGTTTCTTGATGGACGGGTTCTCGTGCGACTTACGAATCGGTTTGCCCTCATCTTCACGATAAATGGCCTCAAAACGCTTTTTGATGATCTCGCTATTGCCATGGTGGTAAGGCTGACCGGCACCGCCGATGCAACCGCCGGGACATGCCATGACTTCGATGGCGTGGAACTGTTCCTTGCCGTCGCGGACACTTTCCAACAGTTTGCGGGCATTTGCCAGACCGTGGGCAATACCAATGTGAATATCGGTACCGTTGAAATCGACATGGGCATCGCGGATGCCTTCCAAACCACGGAGCTGTGTAAACTCAACCTTATCTAGTTTCTTACCGGTAAACACTTCATAGGCTGTACGCGTTGCGGCTTCGATAACACCACCGGTAACACCAAAGATAACGGCGGCACCTGTCGATTCACCGAGCGGATCGTCGTAGTCTTCCGAAGGCATGTCCTTCAAGTCCATATTGTACTGCTTGATCAGTCGAGCCAATTCGCGGGTGGAAAGCACGTAATCCACGTCAGGATTGTCGTCAACTGCAAACTCGTCTCTTCTGCATTCGTACTTCTTCGCCAAGCAAGGCATGATGGACACCACCACGAGGTCTTCACGCTTGATATTCATCTTTTCAGCCCAGTAGCTCTTGGCGATGGCGCCAAACATCTGCTGCGGTGATTTTGCCGTAGAAGGCACATCGAGCATGTCGGGGAAGTTGTGTTCGAAGAAGTTCACCCAGCCGGGACAGCAGGAAGTGAGGATGGGCAGACGAACGCTCTTGTCGCCGGCCAAATGCTTCGAGATGCGGTTCAGCAACTCGGTGCCTTCTTCCATGATGGTCAAGTCGGCGCTGAAGTCGGTATCAAACACATAGTCGAAACCGAGACGGCGTAATGCTGCCGCCATCTGTCCGGTGACGATGGTTCCGGGAGCCATGCCGAACTCTTCGCCCAAGGCCACGCGCGTAGCGGGAGCGGTTTGAACAATGACCGTCTTCTTAGGATTGTTGATGGCCGACATCACCCTGCGGGTGTCGTCCACTTCACTCAAGGCACCTACCGGGCAAACTTGCACGCACTGTCCGCACATGACACAGGTGGATTCCACCATATCCTGTTCAAAAGCGGGAGACACCACCGCCATAAAGCCACGGTTGATGGCCGACAAAGCGCCCACACTCTGGATGTTGTTACACATGTTTTCGCAACGACGGCACATCACGCACTTGTCCACATCACGGATGATGGAGGGCGACATGTCCTTGCGATAGGTTGACTGTTCTCCTCTGAACGGGATTTCACGGATGCCGAGGTACTGGGCCAAGGCTTGCAGTTCGCACTGTCCCGACTTGGGGCAGGTCAAGCAGTCGGCGGGGTGGTCGGAAAGCATCAATTCGACCACGGTGCGACGGGCATTGATCACACGTGCGCTATGGGTGTGCACCACCATGCCATCCATGCATTCGGTGGCACAAGCAGGAGCCAGGTTTCTTCTGCCTTCCACCTCGATGACACAAACACGGCAGCCGCCGGGCTTGTTTTCGAAGTTCATTCCTGCCAATTCAAAGTAACAAAGGGTAGGAATATGAATACCGGCTTGACGGGCGGCTTTCAAAATCGAAGTGCCTTGTGCTACCTCTACCGGTTTATTATCTATTGTTAATTTTACCATTTTTATGTTCTCCTTATGATTATTTGACAGAAATTGCATCAAACTTACAGCCACTCATGCAAGCGCCACACTTGATACATACAGCGGTATTGATGACCATCGAGGGCAGCTTGTGGCCCGGAGCAATGTAATCGGTCTTCGAAATGGCGTCAGCGGGACAATTCTTGGCACACTTGCCGCAACCGATACACTTATCCTTGTCGATGACATAGTTCATGAGCTTTTTACACACACCGGCACGGCATTTCTTCTCGACGACATGCTCCACATATTCGTCCCAGAAATTGTCCAAAGTGGAGAGTACCGGGTTCGGGGCAGTCTGACCCAATCCGCACAGTGCAGTGTCCTTAATGACCCCTGCTAAATTGCGGAGTTCTTCAAGGTCTTCCATGGTTCCGTTGCCTTCGGTAATTCTCGTAAGGATTTCAAGCATGCGCTTGTTGCCGATACGGCAGGGGGTGCACTTGCCACAAGATTCTTCACAGGTAAATTCAAGGTAGAACTTGGCGATGGCAACCATGCAGGATGTTTCGTCCATTACGACCATACCGCCCGATCCCATCATGGAACCGGCAGCCACTAAGCTGTCATAATCGATTTGGGTATCCAAGTGCTTCGTTGTCAAGCAACCGCCGGAAGGACCGCCGGTCTGCACCGCCTTAAACTGACGACCGCCTTTGATGCCGCCGCCGATTTCGTAAATAATATCACGCAGAGGTGTTCCCATCGGGACTTCGATGAGACCGACATTGTTGATTTGTCCGGCCAAAGCGAACACCTTTGTTCCCTTTGACTTTTCGGAGCCGTACTTGGCGAACCATTCGGCACCTTTGGTAATGATGATCGGGATGTTGGCAAGAGTCTCGACGTTATTCACGTTGGACGGTTTGCCCATATAACCTTCAACCGCCGGGAACGGGGGTTTGAAGGTAGGTTCGCCACGTTTGCCTTCCATGGAGTGGATCAATGCGGTTTCTTCGCCACAGACGAAGGCTCCCGCACCGAAACGCAGCTCGATATCGAAATCGAATCCTGAGCCAAGGATGTCGTTGCCAAGGAGACCGTATTCACGGGCTTGTGCAATAGCGACTTCCAAACGATGGATGGCCAAAGGGTATTCCGCACGGATATACACCAAGCCCTTTGAAGCTCCGATGGCATAGCCGCAGATGGCCATGGCCTCGATGATGGAGTTCGGGTCGCCTTCCATGATGGAACGGTCCATAAACGCACCCGGGTCGCCTTCGTCGGCATTGCAGATGGCGTATTTCTGGTCAGCTTTGCTCTTGGCGCAAAGACCCCATTTCACACCCGTCGGGAAGCCCGCACCGCCACGGCCGCGCAAACCCGATTTGGTAACCTCGTCGATGACCTGCTGAGGGGTCATCTCGGACAGCACTTTGCCCAATGCCTCGTAACCGTCGCGCGAAATGTACTCGTCGATGTTTTCGGGATTGATGAAGCCGCAATTGCGCAATGCGATACGGAGTTGCTTCTTGTAGAAGCCCATGTGCTTCGAGTCGGCGACATGTTCCTTGTTTTCCGGATCGATGTAAAGCAGATCGGTCACCTTACGTCCCTTGATGATATGTTCCTCGATGATCTTGCGGACATCTTCGGGCTTCACTTGGGTGTAGAATGTGTTGTCGGGCATGATCTTGACGATAGGGCCTTTCTCGCAGAAGCCAAAGCAACCCGTCTTGATTACCTGAACTTCATCCTGCAAGCCTTTGTCTGCCAGAATGTCCTGAAAACTCGTAACGATTTCAGAACTTGCAGATGCTTGACATCCGGTACCACCGCACACAAGCACGTGCATCTTGATTTTTGTCATATAAAGTCCTCCAAATAAATAGGTTAGTCAATAGTCTCGTAGTTCACGGGAATGATGCCTTCCACCAGTTCGTTGTTCATAACGTATTTGGTCAGAATCTCGTCTGCCTTAGCGTTATCGACATGACCGAACACAACGGGTTCTTTGCCCGGGATTCTCACCTCGATGGTGGGTTCGGCATGGCAGTAGCCCATGCACCCCGTCTGAGTGAAAATAATGCTCAGTTTCAACTTGTCAGCCTCTTCCATCATGTGTTCCATTACCTGTTTGGCACCCGCAGCAATACCGCAAGTGGCCATTGCAACCTTAATTTGAACCAAAGAGTCAGGATTATTGCTCTTTTCGCGAAGATCAAGGTTCGACTGAAGCTTGTCTTTCATAGCTTTCAGTTCTGCCAAAGATTTGACTTTTGCCATTTTGTTCTCCTTTTTAGGTGGTTATAAATAAATAATTGAGTTGTTTAATGTCTTGAATTATTTTGAATTGTCTTGATTCCTATCTTTCTTAATTTTGTCTAATAAAAAGTTTGCTGCTAAGTCTTCCAAAAATAGCGCTGCAAAGGTAAAAAAGAAAACCATACGAAACAACAAATCCAAGAATAATAAATCACCGATAATTGTAACGTATGAATTTGCAAATCAATATATTAAATGTCAATGAACCGAATTGAAAAAAATATCTGCCGCGACAAAACTCACAAGTCGGCTTTCCTGCGCACTTTGCTTCGGCAGGAAAACGTGCCGCACCTACCGCAGATCATGACGTGTTTACAACTCGTCATTACAAAGCATTTTCAGCACTTTGTAAAAATTACTTTCCTTGACTTCCATCTTGTCGCCCACCGACAACACATCATAGATTTCATGCAGAAAGTTGTCGCGGTCTTCTTCGGTGGGTAAAAACTCGTCTTTATGCGCCTTGAAAAAACTCAGCCAGTTGGGACTACTCATTTTCCGGAACACTTCAAATACCTCTTCGTAATCCTTGTGATCCCACCGTTCGAGGATTTTTTCCAATTCCGACATGTTAATCGTTCCATCGATACCTGCCGCACAAAGCATCATGAAAATCTCAAATTTTTGCCTCGTCAGGTTGTTTTCTAATGCGTTTTCCATAGCCGTATCCTTTCCACTTCAAATTAGATGCTACAAAAATAAACAAATGTTTGTTACTTTTGCCCATTCAAATCACTTTTCCATGAAAAAACACTTACTATTATTTTTCTTGTTGGCATTCAGCAATTTGGCATTTTCACAATTCAACTGTTACTGGGTGTTTTTCACCGACAAAAACGGTTCCGAGTTCGATCCTTACTCCTATTTTGATGCAAAAGCCATTGCACGTTACGCAAAATGCGGCGCTTCGCTATACGACATCAGCAATTACCCGGTCAATGAAGCCTATTCCAATGCCGTTGCCGACCTTACAGCCGAAGTGGTGGGAACATCGCGTTGGCTCAATGCTGTCGGCGTCATGGCTTCCGACGAGACGGCGTCCCGTATCATGACACTGCCTTTTGTCGATCGCGTAGAGGAAATCGCCCATGCCCCGATGACTTTGGCCAGTGCAACTGTTGGCGCCCCAAGAAAAGTCCTACTTGTTTCCGACAGCGTTATCCACGACCAGTTGAAACGTTTTGGAGGCAATTTCTTCATCGAAAAAGGCATTGACGGCAAGGGGCTGCGCATTGCGGTGTTTGACGGCGGTTTTCCAAAGGTGGACACCCACCCCGCCTTCCAGCACCTGCGTGACGGCAAACAGATTCTTGCCACCTACAACTTTCCGAAAAAATGCGAAAACGTGTATGGCTGGGATTCGCACGGCACCATGGTGTTGAGTTGCATCGCCGGCATGATGGACGGAACCAAGATAGGCTTAGCCACCGGAGCGGAGTTTCTGCTGGCACGCACCGAAATCGACCCCGAACCCTTCAAAGAAGAAATATGGTGGGCACAAGGTGCGGAATGGGCCGACAAAAACGGCGCCGACATCATCAACAGCTCGTTGGGTTACGGCAAAGACCGCTACCATACGAGGAACATGGACGGCACATCGTATGTCGCCAAAGCCGCCAATATGGCGGTAGAAAAAGGCATCCTCGTTTGCAATGCCGCCGGCAACGAAGGAGACGACAGCCACTGGATGACCATCATCACGCCCAGCGATGCCGAAAACGTGCTCTGCGTGGGCGGTATCGAAGCCAGCTTGGAACACTACAAACACATCGATTTCAGCTCTTACGGCCCCACCGTTGACAAACGCCGCAAGCCGAATATATGCGCCTACGGATACGCCCAAGTTGCAAGTCTTTCGGAAGGGTTTACCTACGCCTACGGCACCTCCTTTGCCAGCCCGCTGACAGCAGGGTTCTGTGCCTGCGCCTGGCAGACACGCCGCGATTTGAACGCCTTGCAAATGAAAGCCGAAATTGAAAAATCAGGCGACTTGTACCCCTATTTTGATTACGCTTTCGGATACGGCGTGCCGCAAGCCGCCTATTTCACCGGTGATTTAGAAAACACACAGCCATCGTTTGAGATTTCGGAAAGCACCGACAGCATAAGCATTAAAGTCCTTGATGCGACAGGTCCCGTCTTTGTCAATATCGAAGGCGACAATGGCATTCTCATTGGCTATTATCAGTTCACCTTCCCCTCAAACAAAGACCGAACCGTTTCTCTCTCGAAAACACAGCTTGGAAACGGCAAGAAAATCAACGTGAGCCATAACGGCTACTTCCGAAGCCATGACATTGAAAATCAAAATAATACAGAAAACACTCCATCGGTAAGCCATCCGCTTGCCCTCACCGCGCAAAACGGCACTTTCCCAGAAATCAGACACGAAAACCTGCAATCAACAGTAGCACTCTCGAACAGTTTCAACATCCCCGACTCCACCTGGAACCGTTACAGCCCATCGGTCTTTTACCACTGGCGGTGGCTGATGGGTAAGACCTACAAAATCGGAGCCGGCCTCGGTTTTGGTTTCTGCAACTACCAAAGCACACGCGTATTGACGGGACATAACGACCGTATCACAATGAAGTCATTCGCATTACGCGGCGAGATATTCCAGCGCATTGTCAACAGAATGCGGGGTGTCAACTGGGATCTTGGAGCCTACGGCGATTTCAATGGCACACGCAAAATCGTCCATCGCTACGATGAAACCTGCATGGAGCCGCACGTGCTTTCTGCAAGCAGCACTCTTCCTTATGACAAAAGGATCAAGACCATCTATTCAAAATGCAAGCACATGAACCGATTCCAATACGGTTTGATTACACGTTTCAGCTATACGATTTTGAATCAGATCAACATCGGACTTACGGCCAGCTACCGGTTTTCAAAGGTCATCACCGGAGAAGACCCGCTTATCGGAAAGCCCGACCATAATCCGTCGCCATGGCAATTCGGCCTCGAGTTCGAGTTGCTGAAATAATCCATCGGGACAAGAACCGATTCAAGGTATGCTTTGACAGGCATACCTTTTTTCATGCCAATGTTTTTCAACATCATTTCCCAAAAGAAATATGTTTTTCTTACATTTGCAGTCGCAACCAATCATTTTGAAACAATGAAAGTACAAGAATTAGTTGACAAACTCAACCTGAAGGTTCTTGCCGGCGGGCAAGGCTTGGACCGAGATATCGACGGATGCTACATTTCCGACTTGCTGAGCGATGTGATGGGAAACGCCTACGAAGGCAACATCTGGATCACATTGCAAATCCACAAAAACGTGATGGCTGTGGCTTCGCTGAAAGAGCTTTCGTGCATCATCCTCGTGAAGAACTTGGTGCCGAACAACGACACCATTGAACAAAGCAACGAGGAAGGGCTTCCCTTGCTTCAGACCGACCTACCGACCTACGAAATCGCCGGACTGGTTTACAACCTGCTGCATTAACAATCGGCTTTCCGACTGCACACCATTGCCCCATCCGGCAAAAAACGCACCTTGACATGGCGGAACTGAAATCCTATAGAGCCGATTTGCATCTTCACACGGTATTGTCGCCATGTGGAGATATCTATATGAGCCCCAGTGCCATTGTCGAACAAGCCCAAAAACTGCACCTCGACATTATTGCCATCTGCGACCACAATACGACACGGCAAGTGAAGGTTGCGCAGCAAATCGGGCGCAAAAAAGGCATCATGGTCATTGGAGGTGTCGAAATCACCACCCAGGAAGAAGCACACGCCCTCGCCTACTTTGAAAACGATGCACAACTTGATGCGTTTCAGGATTTCATCGACGATCATCTGCCGCACATTCCATTGGATGAGGAAAAGTTTGGCTATCAACTCATTGTGAATGAAAACGAAGAGGTGACCGGCGAAGAGGAATGGCTGTTGTGGTCGGCCCTTGATGCCGGTCTCGACACCTTGTATGAAAAAGTGCACGAAATCGGCGGACTATTTGTGCCGGCACATGTCAACAAGCCTGCCAGCAGCTTGATCAGCCAATTGGGTTTCATCCCCCCCGACCTGAAAGCCGACGCTTTAGAAATATCGAAGCACGTGAAAAAAGACGAATTTCTGAAAAAATACGCCTATCTGAAACGCTTCAATTTCACCAAAAGCTCCGATGCGCATTTTTTACATCTGATCGGTGAAGTGCATTGCGTGCTTCACATGTACGACTCAACTTTCGATGAGTTCCGCAAAACCCTTCACGGCGAGGACGGACGGCATATCGACACCGAACCCAAGGAAAAACTTCAACTTTTATTCGAATGAAAGAATTATCACTACATGTGTACGACCTGATGGAAAACTCCACGACAGCCAACGCCACCTTAGTGGAACTGATCATCCGCGACAGCCTGAAGGACAATCTCTATGCTTTTACCATCAAAGACAACGGCAAAGGCATGACGCCGGATTTTTTGGCCAAGGTCACCGACCCGTGGACGACCTCGCGCATCACACGTAAAGTAGGATTGGGACTGCCTCTCATCAAAATGAACACCGAAAATGCCGGAGGCGGCATGAAAATCGAAAGCCAAGTGGGCGTGGGTACCGAACTCAACTTCTGGTTCCAGCACGACCATTTGGACAGACCGCCCATGGGCGACTTGGCTGGGTCGTTGGTCATGCTCTTCTCGGCACACGAGGACGTGCATTTCATTTACCGCCACACCACCGACGACGGGGAATTTGTCCTCGACACCGACGAAATCAAGGAAGCCATCGACGGTATGCCGATGAACGATATTCACATCATGCAGTATCTGAAAGAAATGATTCAGGAAAACCTGAAAGAAATCCATTATAACGACTGAACCGAAAACATGGCACAAACGAAAGAAGGCCGAAAGAATGACCCGACATGTTTATAACCATTGACAACAAACCGAATACCATATAAATACGAACATAAAATGACCATAAGAGAAATTACTGAAACACTGAACGCCAAAGTGCTTTGCGGGCACGAACGCATGGAGGAAGAACACGAATTGGCTTTTGCCTCCGACCTGATGAGCGACATCCTGACCCTTGGCGACAACTGCCCTGTTATCTTGACCGGATTATGCAACATGCAAACCATCCGCACCTGCGAAATGGGCAACCTCGACGTTATCGTCATCGTGCGCAAGAAAAAAGCCACCGGCGAAATGATTGAAACTGCCAACGACAACAAGATGGTAATCATGGAGTGCGACTACTCGATGTTCAAAGCCTGCGGCCTACTCTATCAATCGGGCATGAAGCCGATTTACTAACCTCCAGAACATGACGGCGATAAGACAGGGAAATATCAGGAAAGTCCACTACCCGAAGTATTCCACCCCAAGGAAGCCTTGTCGCTTTCTTTCGCTATCATCGTTCCAAGGACAAGACCCGTTATGTCGGGACAAGAATTACGAACCTTAAAAACAGAACACTATGCATTTCGAATATCAGATTTATGAAGCCGACTTTGTCAATGCAGGCTCCGCTTCAAGTGCGATCAAAAAGACACTGAAGCAGCTCAACATCAGCCCCGCCGTCATCAAGCGCGTGGTTGTCGCCTTGTACGAAGCAGAGGTAAATGCCATTGCACATGCATACGGCGGCACCATCTATGCCGACATCGAAGCCGACAAGATCATTGTCCGCATTGTTGACAAAGGTCCCGGCATTCCCGACATCGAATGGGCCATGCAGGAAGGCAACTCCACGGCATCGCCCCAGGTACGCGACATGGGTTTCGGAGCCGGCATGGGTCTGCCCAACATTAAAAAGAACGTTGACAAGCTGAACGTCACTTCAACGGTAGGTGTCGGGACCACCGTGGAAATGGAAGTCTGCTTTATATAGGAATTTCCAACACGGCAATGACATTATGATACCGTCATGACTTCACCTAGCAAATACACCAACACAACTCTTCCGCTTTACTCACCCAACAAAAACCTGACAACCACAAAACGACAACCAACACATTATCCTAACACTCTAACCAACTCAAAAAACCTAACCCATGGAAAACAGCACTTTCTTTCACGCACTTCGCATTGACGACAATGCCTGCATCGGTTGCTCGCACTGCATGAAATCGTGTCCTACCGAAGCGCTGCGTGTTCGCGACGGCAAGGCCTTGCTGTTTGCCGACCGTTGCATCGACTGCGGAAATTGCTTCAAGGTCTGTCCCACACACGCCATATACGTCAAGCAGGACGACTTCGACACCATTTTCAACTTCCCCTGCCGTGTGGCATTGGTGCCGGCTGTATTTATGGGGCAATTTCCGAACGACATCACCGTATCGCGCATCTACCAAATACTCCACGAAATCGGCTTCACCCATGTCATCGAAACGGAGACGGCAATACCTATCTACACTGCGGCAAAGAACAAATACACCGAGGAACATCCCGAAATACGGCCTTTGATCTCCACCTACTGCCCTGCCATCGTGCGGCTGATACAGGTGAAGTTTCCCGGACTGGTTGACAACCTGCTGCCCATCAAGGCCCCCATTGACATTACCGCCATGTACATCCGTCGCAAGATCAAGAAAGAAGAGCCTTGGAAAGACGAAGAAATCGGGCTGTTCTACATCACACCCTGTGCAGCAAAAATCGCCGCTGTGAAGAACCCCGTCGGTGAAGAAAAATCAAACGTGAACGGAGTCATCAACATGGATTCACTCTACAACCGTGTGTTTAAAAGGATCAAGGAACAAGGCAAAAACTTCAAGGAAAAGAAGTTGCCTGTCTCACAACTTTCTTCCGATAGCGTGCTCAGCTCGCTCACCAATGGTGAAAGGCGTCTCTCACCAGTCCGCCACTCCTACTCAATCGATGAGATTGACAACGTCATCGAGTTTCTCGAAAAAGTGGAAAACGACGAAGTGGAAAACGTTGATTTCTTAGAGTTGCGCGCCTGCGACCAAAGCTGTCCGGGTGGCATTCTCACCGCCGACAACCGTTTCCTCATGTGCGAACGCATCTTTGCCCGTGCTCGGAAAATTGCCGAGCGCGAACGCTGCGGAGAATACACCAAGGATCATGAGATAGAAAATGAACGCAACTTCCTGATTCGCAACATTAAAGTCAACGACATCAAGCCTCGCTCCATGCTTATTTTGGACAACGACATCTCTGTAGCCTTAGAAAAAATGAAGAAAATCAACGAGATGCGCGCCATGCTGCCTCAAACCGACTGCGGCATCTGCGGCGCTCCTACCTGCGATGCCTTGGCACAAGACATCGTTTGCCAGAACGCCGAACTCACCGATTGCATCTTTATCCAACGCAACCTTGAGGCACGCGGCAGCATGGATGTACAGGAATCGCTGAAAATCATGGAAGTCATCTGGGGCAGTGACAAAATGAACGACTTTGTAAAAAAGAAATAAAGTTCCCCAAAAGATGCCGCTCTATTATTCCATCCGCATAAAACTTTTGTACTCATCAATTCAATATCACACCTATTTAAATCTTTTCCATGATCAAACTCAATCCCATTATTCCATACAATACTTTCATCGGCGCCATGACCGGTGCGGCGGTGATGGTTTTCATCGCCCTTTATTTTGTAAAAGCCGGTTATGGAAAGTTCAACGCAAAACAATGGGGCCGCACCATCAGCAACCGCACGGCATGGGTCGTCATGGAAGCGCCCATTTGCCTGCTGATGATTGTTTTCTGGCTATGTAGCAAACGTACCTTGTCGCCTGCCCCATTGGTGATTTGCCTGTTGTTTGAACTCCATTATGTGCAACGCACGTTTATCTTTCCATTTCTGATGCGAGGAAAAGGCAAGATGTCGCTGGCCGTGATGTGCATGGGCTTTTTTTTCAATGTGGCCAACGCTTTCATGCAAGGCTACTGGATTTTCTTCCTGTCGCCCGATGATCTTTACACCCCATCATGGCTCTTGAACCCGAAATTCATCATCGGAACCCTGTTTTTCTTATTAGGCTTTGTCATCAACATCGACTCCGACCGCCGCATCCGGCACTTGCGCACCCCAGGCGACACAAACTACTACCTGCCCCATGGCGGCATGTACGATTATGTGACTTCGGCCAACTACTTCGGCGAACTGATCGAATGGCTGGGATTTGCCATCCTCACATGGTCCGTCCCCGGCCTTGTGTTTTTCATTTGGACCTTTGCCAACCTGGTGCCGCGTTCCGACGCCATCTATAAATTCTACAAAGAAAATTTTCCAAAAGAGATGCAAGGCAAAAATTTAAAGCGCATTTTCCCATTTATTTATTAAAACGTAATGCACATGGGTAAAAAAATATGTCTTACCGGAGCCACAGGCAACATGGGCGGCGCAGCACTGAAAGAATTGCTGCAAAGTGACGAGCATTTCGATGTCACCATTCTGGCACGCGACAGTAAGACCAATCGGAACAAACTGAAAGACGTGGAAAAACATATACGCATCGTTTGGGGCGACTTGACCTGCTACGATGATGTCGCAAAAGCCGTTCAAGGTTCCGACTATGTGCTGCATGTGGGTGGCATGGTTTCGCCTGCCGCCGATTATTTTCCTAAAAAAACGCTTGCCGTCAACGTAAAATCGGCGCAAAACATCGTCAACGCCGTCCTCGCACAGCCCAATGCCGATGAAATCAAAGTGTGTTACATAGGCTCAATAGCGCAATCGGGACACCGCAACCCTCCCATTCATTGGGGACGTACCGGCGACCCTATCAACGTCAGTGTTTTCGACCATTACGGCGTTTCGAAGACCCTTGCCGAACGCTGTTTTGTTGAAAGCGGCATCAAACACTGGGTATGCCTCCGCCAAACCGGGATTCTCTATCCGGAAATCCTGCAACACTACGACCCCATCATGTTTCATGTTCCTTTGAACGGCGTACTCGAATGGGCTACTCTTGAAGACTCAGGGCGCGTGCTCGCCAACCTTTGCAAATCCAATGTGCCCGACACGTTTTGGAACAACTTCTACGACATCGGCAGCGGCGCACAGTACCGTTTGACCAACTATGAGTTTGAGTGCAAGCTGCTCCAAGTGCTCTCCTGCCCTCCGCCTGAACGGATTTTCCGCACCGAATGGTTTGCCCTGCGCAATTTCCATGGATTCTGGTTCTCCGACAGCGACCTGCTTGATTCCATCCTTCATTTCCGCGCCAACATCCCCATTGACACCTATTTTGAACAAATGCGGCAGAAACTGCCCTCCTACTACAGCTTAGCGCGTTTCGTTCCTCCCTTTGTTTTCAAAACGGTCATGAAGTCTGTTGCCAACAAAAAAAACTGGGGCACACAATACTGGATCAAACACGACATGGAACAACGCATCATGGCTTACTACGGTTCCGTTGAAGACTGGAAGCACATTCCTGACTGGAAGCACCAACATTTGGAGCGCCCCGACGAAAAAGTCACTTTGCTGAACCATGGTTACGACGAAACCAAACCACTATGCGAATTGGACGTCACCGACATGCAGCAAGCCGCCATTTATAGAGGAGGCAAATGCCTGTCAACGAAGATGACAAAAGGCGACCTCGCCACGCCTTTGGAATGGGAATGTCAATTTGGCCATCGTTTTCGGGCCAGTGCGGCACTTATTTTGCAGGGAGGACATTGGTGTCCCCAATGTACGCCCATGCCATGGAACTACGATGCCATCGCCAAAGGCAATCCGTTTTACGCCCAGGTGTGGACTCCGTTCCACAAGCATGACGAATACAACTACTACGACGAGGCCATCTTTGACGGATGGGAGTAGTACGGCTGAATATCGGACAATTCCGAACCGACGCTTTCCAAAGCCAAGGTATTGACAACATAACCTTACGAAAAGAATAAGAATCACTTGAAAAACTACCATCATGAAACGAACCCTGTTTTTTCTGCTGCTTGCCTTGATAGGCAACGCCGCAACGGCACAGAACAAGGTCGTTCCAATCAAATGGGGCGACATGGAACACTGGACCGTCCGTCAAATCAAAGAATCAAAGATTATTGGCGGGAAAGTGAAGACACTCTATGTGCTGGGACCCACCGACACCATCGGTGTTGACCAGCCCAAAGCCTACCAACCCAAAGGGCGCACGCCTTGGGGTATTTCGAACGCCTACGCCAACATCATGGGAGTCAGTAAGGCAGCCAACACGACCCGTCCCGAAAAGCGCGGCAAAGGTTGGTGCGCCCGATTAGAGACACAGATGGAAGATGTTCGTGTAGTCGGATTGGTTGACATTCACGTGTGCGTTTCCGGCACGCTGTTCTTGGGACAGACCTTGGAACCCGTTCGCAATATCAACGATCCATATAGTAAAACGGACATGGGCATCCCTTTCACGGAAAAGCCCCAAGCCCTGATGATCGACCTGAAGACCTTGGTTAGCGATTCAAAAAAAGTAACCAAAGCATTGGGCATGAAAACCAGCAAGATTGACGGTCACGACGAACCGGAAATCTGCATCTTTTTACAACAACGCTGGGAAGATGAAAAAGGCAACATTTACGCCAAGCGCATCGGAACGTTGCGGCAACGTTTTCCCGAAAGTATCAGCGAATGGAGAAATGACTATCAGATGCCGATTCATTACGGCGACATCACCAAGCGCAGCGATTTCAAGCCCTATCAAGGTTTGTTTGGTACCGAAGAATCCTATAAAGCCCTGAACAGCAAAGGCAAAATGGTGATTGTCAACGAAGTGGCATGGGGCAATGCCGAAGATACCCCGACCCACATCATGCTCATCATAAAATCAGGATGCTATCCGGCTTTCTGCGGCACCGCGGGCAACACTCTTTGGGTGGACAACGTCCGCCTTGTTTACTGACAGACTATTACTTGCCAAACCACCATTGACAACGCGAGAAAAGCACCTTGGACAAGTTTCCAAGGTGTTTCTTTTTCACAGATTGAATTGCAATCCATACGGACATTCCACATATATCACTATCAATCAATTAATTATAAAATAACCTTCATTTTCTTTGAAAAAAAACGTTTTGAAAAGCTCAAATTGATACATAATACGTATTTTTATGCCACTATATGTGATAATATCGACCCCTAAATATTACCGTAATGAAAAAGAATCATCGCCTTTCAATCACAAGCATCCTATGCTTTGCAACTCTTTTCGCCATTGTCTTTTTGGCTTTCGAAGGTTGTAAAAAAGAGAAAAAAGAACCATCACCGGTTGGCATCACTAACTTTTCCGTTTCGGAATGCTTGAATAATTCGCGCATCGACCAATGGACTGATACGATTTACGTTACTGCCATTGACGACTCGAAACTGAAAATCCACACCACCCACACGCCTTTCAACTGCTGCTCGACTGAATTTTCACAGGAAATCAACGTGCAGGAAAACGACATTACCGTAACCATGCACGAAGACGGCGACTTTTGCAACTGCCTCTGCGGACGCAGCGTGGAGTTCGTTCTGAACAATTTGGAAATCGGCAAGACCTACACCATTATCCTCAAGCATGACGATCATGAATACTTCCGTTTCGAGGTCACTTTCCAGACCGACACCAACCTCACCTTCTACACCAACCCTACTCCAACTCCTGCTCCCGTCCCTGCACCCATTGCCGTTTCCGACTTCTCCGTGTCGGATTGCTTGGACCATCCTCAAACCAAAGATTGGAACGACACGATTTATGTCACCGCCATTGACGATTCGAAACTGAAAATCCACACCACCCACACGCCTTTCAACTGCTGCACGACTGAATTTTCACAGGAAATCAACATGCAGGAAAACGACATTACCGTGACCATGCACGAAGACGGTGACTTTTGCTACTGCCTTTGCGGTCGCAGCGTGGAGTTCGTTCTGAACAATTTGGAAATCGGCAAGACCTACACCATTATCCTCAAGCATGACGATCATGAATACTTCCGTTTCGAGGTCACTTTCGAACCGGATACCCAATTGACATTGGTCGTATAGCATACTGATAGCAACTGATGCACAAAGCATACCAAGCTTTGATATTTGGATTTTGATGTCGGGAGAGTGTCGTTTTGAGCCTTATAAACTCTTATTTATCAAGGCTGTGCTTTCTTTGCCTTATGCCGTCCAATGACCTCGACAAGCAACACCATGCCTGCTCCGAGCAAGGCCATGAAAACAGCCAGCAACGTTTCGCCATTGGCGGGAGGCAAATGGAAAACGTAATCCAGCATATCCGCAGTCGGTTCTTTCCAAGGATAAACCACAGGCAGGCTGCCGAGCATAAAACCGGCCAGTACCGACAAGGTTTGATTCCGGTAATCGCGCATCAGCCATGAGAGCAAGTGCGAAAACAGCACAAGACTGATGATACAGCCCAAAGCAAAAGGCAACAGCACCATAAACCCTTCCATGAAAGTAGAAGCCCGCGTAATATTCGGAATCGCACCGGTGACAATAAGCTCATAATTGCCCATGACAATCATCAGATGGGAGCCTGATATACCCGGCACCACCATGCCCGTAGCACCGATAATACCGCACAGCATCAGATAGAAAAAGTTGTCGTTTGAATACGGGTTCGACTTGATGGACAGAAAAAACGAAATCAAGAAACCGACCACCAACATGCCCAACAGCTTCATGCTGAACCTGTCCATGGTCCGCAGCACATAAACCACCGATGCGATGATCAGTCCGATAAAGAAAGACCATGTGTAGATTTCGTAGGTTTTCATCAGCGATTTCAAGAAAAACGAAGTCGCCAACATGCCTGCGACAACACCCAACAGCACCACGCTTAGAAAACCGAAATCGGTATGCCTTAAAAAACCATAGAAATCTCCCTTGAAAAGATATTTTAAATTCTTAAAATTCAGGGATTTGATGGCATTGATAAAACGTTCGAAGATACCAAGCACCAGTGAGATGGTTCCGCTGGAAACGGGCAACACATTGACAACGCCCATACAGACGCCTTTGAAAAATGTAGTAATGGTCTCTCTGATAATCATGATCGATGCGAATCGTTTTCAGGGATTAAAACGCAAAACTACTCAAATTGTTTCATTTTGGAAAAAAAGAACACAAATAAAAATCACCGCAAACAAGGATACGGAAAAAAGACTCAAACCGGTTCCGCATAACAATCGAAAAAATCAGCTTTCATGATCTTAACGTTGACAAAATCGCCGACTTTGAGCTTGTGTTCCGCAGCAATCAGAATCTCGTCATCCACCTCGGGAGAATCGTACTGCGAACGCGCCACGTAATAATCGCCCTCAATACGGTCAATCAGCACTTTTTCAACCCGCCCTTCCCTCTTTGTATTGATTTCCAATGAAATATCCTGTTGCAATGCCATCAGCTTGTCCACACGCTCCTGCTTCACCTCATCCGGCACATCGTCTTTCAACTCATAAGCGGGCGTACCTTCTTCAGGGGAATAGGCAAACACACCCACACGCTCAAAACGCATGTCGGTAACAAATTGACACAACTCCGAGAAATCCGCTTCCGTCTCGCCCGGGAAACCCGCAATAAAAGTCGTCCGGAATGCAATGTCAGGCACATAGCGGCGAACATTGTTCACAAAGCCGATGGTCATCTCACGGTCCACGCCACGCCGCATTGCCTTGAGGATGTGGGTGCTGACATGTTGCAATGGCAGATCGATATAATGGCAGATTTTCGGATGGTCGCGCATCAGTTCAAGCAACGCATCGGGAAAACCCAACGGATAGCCGTAGTGCAACCTGATCCATTCTATGCCTTCAATCTCGCACAAAGCCTTCACCAATTCCACAATGTGCGGTTTGCCGTCCAAATCAACACCATAATACGTCAAATCCTGTGCAATGAGAATCAGCTCTTTGACACCGTTTTGCGCCAACATTCGGGCTTCTTCAAGCAACGCCTCCATGGGCATCGATACATGACCGCCACGGATCAGCGGAATGGCGCAAAAGGCACAACGGCGGTTGCAGCCTTCCGAAATCTTGAGATAAGCATAATGCTTAGGGGTGGACAAAACACGGTCGCAGACATAGCCTTGCACGACATCTTCCTTCAGCAAATCGGCAGCAATACTATTGACACTTTCGACACCATAAAAGCCGTCCACTTCATGGATCTCGGCTTCAAGTTCCTTGCGGTAACGCTGCGAGAGGCAGCCTGTCACATACAGCTTCTTGATGCGGTTTTGCTTACGCAACGCAGCATAGCTCAAAATCGTATTGATCGATTCCTCCTTGGCATCGCCGATAAAACCACAGGTATTGATGACCACCGCCTCGGACTTTCCTTCGTAATCATGGCGGATACGGTAACGATGCGACAATAAAGCCGCAAGATGCTCGGAATCGACTTTATTCTTCGAACACCCGAGGGTAACAATATTCAGGACAGGTTTATTCAAAAGCAGATCTTATGGCAATATTATTCGAAAAGACTATCCACAAAAGCCTTGCGGTCGAAAACCTGCAAATGGTCGATGCCTTCGCCTACGCCGATGTATTTCACCGGAATCTTGAACTGGTCCGAGATGCCGATCACGACACCTCCCTTTGCGGTACCATCCAACTTGGTCAGCGCCAGCGCATTGACTTCTGTCGCTGCGGCAAATTGTTTGGCTTGTTCGATGGCGTTCTGTCCCGTAGATGCATCCAAGACCAACAGAACCTCGTGCGGCGCATCTGGTATGACTTTTTGCATCACCGATTTGATCTTGGTCAGTTCGCGCATCAGGTTGGCTTTGTTGTGCAGCCGTCCCGCCGTGTCGATGATCGCCACATCGGCATCCTGTGCCAATGCCGACTTCACGGTGTCGAAAGCCACCGAAGCCGGGTCGGCTCCCATGCCTTGCTGCACGATGGGAACACCCACACGTTCGGCCCAAATCTTAAGCTGCTCAACGGCAGCGGCACGAAACGTGTCGGACGCGCCGAGCACGACTTTTTTACCGGCATTCTTGAAATTATATGCCAACTTGCCGATGGTCGTAGTCTTTCCCACTCCGTTCACGCCGACCACCATGATGACATAGGGCTTCTTGCCGGGGGCGATGTCGAAAGTGGTGCCGTCACCCGACTCATTTTCCTGCAAGAGTGCGGCGATCTCCTCCTTGAGAATCTGGTTCAGCTCACTGGTGCCGACATATTTATCACGCGCCACACGACCTTCGATACGCTCAATGATTTTCAACGTGGTTTCCACACCCACGTCAGAGGTGATGAGGATCTCTTCAAGATTGTCGAGCACCTCGTCATCGACTTTCGACTTGCCGATGATGGCCTTTGAAAGTTTGGAGAAGACACTGGTCTTGGTTTTTTCCAAGCCTTTGTCCAAATCTTCCTTACTTTCCTTTTTCTTACCGAAGAATGAAAACAAACCCATATTCAATGATTTTATAAACACAAAAAGCTCTTCCATAATGCTATGGAAAAGCTATGATGTGAGGTGAAAGGATGTATGTTATCTTTTTGCAAGAAATTCCTGCACCTTGTCAACAGGCACGATGGTCTCTTCAAAATAATAAGCACCTGTCTTTTCAGAACGTTTCATTCTGATCACCTTACTGTATTCTTTACCCAGCGCACGGAGGGTAGCAACAACTTTCTTTGCCATAACTTCTAATTATTTAATCTCCTTGTGGAGGGTCATTTTCTTTAAAATCGGATTGTACTTCATCAACTCCAAGCGGTCGGGAGTATTTTTCTTGTTCTTCATGGTAAAATACCGTGATGTGCCCGGCATACCGCTCTGCTTATGCTCCGTGCATTCGAGAATCACCTGAATGCGTGCGTCTTTCTGTTTCTTTGACATACTATCTTCCTTTCATTTTGGGACTGCAAAAGTACTCACTTTCTTTGAATCTTACCAAATGTTTTTGAAAATTTTTATTAATTCATTGATAATGAACATATTAAAAACACTTTAAAACGGCATTTCAGGCTTGTTTTCCTTTATTTTCCCCATTTTTGCGTGTTTCTTTGCAGGGATTTGAGGCTCAAATCCCTGCAAAGTCGCACTTCTTTTATTCCATATTAATCACTTTATTGACAATAGCTAGAATTTCGCTTTCCTGTTGCAAGGCTGCGACTTCGATAGCGGCAGCTTCTTTCAAAATCTGTTCCTTGAAAGCGATGTCTTTCAGGCTGGAAGCGTTGATCTTGACATTCAGATGGGCTCCCATGACGGCAGAACGTGCGCAAAGTGCGCCGACACCGGCATCGGAAACCGAATTCGGGTTGCCAATCTCCGCCATGGCACGCACTACTTCAAAAGCCTTGAAGGCAGCCTTCATGGTGCGGAAAGGCACTTCGGTGGCATATTTCGTGGCATCCTGAATAGCTTGCGAACGCACAGCTTTATCCTCATCGGTCTTTTTCGGCAAACCGAAGGCTGCCATGATGGTGTTGAAAGCGTTGGTGTCTTCATCAACCAAGGCAAGCAGTTCATCCTTCACGACCTGACCTTTTTCCGCCCACTGCGAGAAGGTCTCCCACCGATCGTCCCAACCGGGCTTATGCGATGACAGGTTGGCGACCATGGTAGCCAAAGATGCGCCAAGAGCGCCCATGTAGGCCGAGATGGATCCGCCACCGGGAGCAGGGCTTTCGCTCGCCGTTTCGTTGGCAAAACCGGTACAGGTCATATCGACCAACTTTTTCTGCGAATGGTCTTCGATAAGGTATTCAATGACTTTTTCTTTCGGATTGAAAGGCTTAAGATCATCGAGACCCATCGACTTGATGGCGATTTTGATGATTTCATCCTCGCTGACGCCCAACGAACGCTGCTGCTTGGCCAGATAGTGCCGACCGGCATCCAACAGCACTTTCTTCGGCACCAATCCTACGATTTCACAACCAGTGACACGCACGCCTCTTTCGGCAGCCTTGGCACAGACTTCATCGAAACAAACGTGAACCGGCGCCATATTGATGTTGGTAATGTTCATCGACACCTGGGCAATGCCGTATTCCTCAATAAACCAGCCAATGGCCTTGGTTCCTTTCAAAGTGCCGGGAATCATGATGGTCTTGCCGTTTTCGTCTTTCATCGGCTTGTCGGTCACGCTGTTGCCCATACGTTTCGGGCGACCTTTTTCACGCACGTCGAAAGCGATGGCATTGGCGCGACGTGTCGAGGTGGTGTTCAGGTTGTAGTTGATAGCGATGAGGAAGTCGCGGGCACCAACGGCAGTAGCACCGGTATTGGCGACATGAGCGTCAAACTTGTTGGGCCCGAAATCGGGCTTCCAGCGTTCCGTTTCAATTCTTTCCGCCAAGCCTTCGTATTCGCCGGCGCGGCAGGTGGCGAGGTTGCGGCGTTCATCGGTAAAAGCGGCGCTTTCGTAGCAGAAAACAGGTATGCTCAGCTCACTGCCGATACGTTCGCCCAACTTGCGGGCATAAGTCACCACTTCGTCCATGGTGATGTTGGCCACAGGCACCAAGGGGCATACGTCGGTAGCGCCAAAACGCGGATGGTCGCCGTGATGGTTGCGCATGTCGATCAGCTCTGAGGCTTTCTTCACCACGCGAAATGCGGCTTCGCAAACGTGTTCAGGCTCACCCACAAAGGTGATGACGGTACGGTTGGTGGTTGCACCGGGATCAACGTCAAGCAGTTTGACGCCTTCCACTTTCTCGATTTCAGCGGTCACCTGATTGATGATGTTCATGTCGCGACCTTCGCTGATGTTCGGTACACATTCTATAAGTTGCTTCATTTCAATATGTTATTTTTGATTTGTATATTTACTTTTTCGGAGGGAGCGATACCCGTTTTGAAACCGCGAAATTAGTGAATTTTTGCATGCAAACCGTTTTTTCGACCGTCCTTTTCTGAAAAATCAGTAATATTGCCGCCTCAAACACAGCCCTTAAGGGCGCAAAAAACATCTTACTATGAACAAGGTATCGGAAAACCCTTTAAAAAACCGAGAAGCACAGCCTACGGGCAAACTGCCTTCGCTTGTTATCATCGTCGGGTTATTGGTCACCAGCTATTTGACTGCCAACGTCATGGCGGTCAAGCTGATTCAGGTTTTCGGCATCACGATTTTCGACGCCGGCACCATCATTTTTCCTTTTGCCTACATGCTGGGCGACGTTTTGACCGAGATTTGGGGATTTAAGACCGCAAAAAAGGTGATTTGGCTCACCTTTCTCTGCCAAGTGATTTTCGTGACGTTCACCTGCATCGGCATCCGTCTGCCCTATCCGCCCGAAACTTCGGAAACGGCAGCCGCCTACGCCCACCTTTTCGGTTTCGTGCCGCGCATCATGGCGGCTTCGCTGACGGCATTTCTCTGTGGCGAACTGATCAATGCGTGGACAATGGTGAAAATCAAAGAGAGAACGGGCGAACAAAAGCTTTGGGTGCGCACCATTGGTTCGTCGGTGTTCGGCTATATCGTGGACACGACGATCTTCGTTTGCATCGCCTTTATTGGCACCGTGCCCACCAAGGACATCCTTTCCATGATTTGGATTCAAGTACTTGCCAAACTGCTCATCGAGGCTATTGGGGGAACGCCTCTGGCTTATGCCGCCATTGGCTACCTCAAGCGGAAAATGCGAGCCGGTGAAACTATTTGAACGTTTTGCCTTGCGACAACGCCATCTTGATCAGAACCGGTCATCCTTATGCCGCATGGCAGCGAACAACGAAGAAAACAGGAGAGCGAACAGGCTCCGAGGGGAAATGGCATCCCTCATACTTGTACATTTCGGCTTTTCCGTGCAGCCCTCCAAGAGAAAGGCCGTGATTAAGACTCCACCAATACGGATCATCTTTTCACGGCTTGTCGGGCTTAATGGTTCATTGACCTTGCCAAAATGCATTTTTTGGATGGAAAGCACCCATGGATTTTTGCAACTTATCTTATCCCAATAACGTACTCAAAAAAAACATGCTTTCCTTCAAAAAGAGGCTGTTTCGGTGAAGACAGCCTCTTTTACTTGGGAAAGAAGCTACGGACGACTACAGTCCGACCGGGACTTTTATTCCTTGATAACCGGGTCGGAATAAGACTTGCCGCCTTCCAAGGTGACACGCAGCATGTAGGAGCCTGCCGATAGTCCCGACAAGTCGATGCTTTCAAATCCGCTGCGCCACACGCGAAGCTCGCGCCCCTGCATGTCGCAGAGCGCCACGTGCTGAGGCTTCACGTCGGGAGAGTAATGGAAACTCAAACGGTCCCGGACAGGATTGGGATAGAAAACATAGGGACGCATGACGGCTTCCGTCTCGGGAGTGCCCCAGCTATTGTCATTGACAACGACAACGGAAATCTTTCCCGGAATTTGTTGATAATCGTACGAACCCACCGCCACTTTCCTATCCTGAGAAACACTCATACTTGTTCCCCAATGGAAAGCATCTTTTTCAAGGAAATACTGTTTCCACTTTAGATTCAGATCGCCGTCAAGACACGCCAATGCCAAGCGGTTGGC
>JBGYXG010000038.1:0-21602 GCA_041842465.1 Candidatus Limimorpha sp. | reverse complement strand
AATTCCACCAGTTAAAGCATTCAATAGACCATCAACGAATGTGTGTTGTATGGTTACGGTGTAATCCTTTGCATCACCAGCCATTTTTGTTGGGTCGGAAATTTTAACTGGAGCTAAACCATAAATTAAATAATGGTTTTTCTCTTTAACTTCAATACCTGTTTTAGCTCCTTCACCCACTGAATAAGTCAGTGTATAACAAGAAGTCATAAAGGTTGAAATAGCAAAAACTAATGCTAAATTTAAAACAATTTTCTTCATACTTGTATAATTTAATTTTTCCTACTCATAAGGCTTTTCGGATTACGCCCCGTTTTTTAATGGGTTCTGGTCTCCATTTTTCTTTGTTTTATGCACACTTAGAGAGGCTACCCGTTAACTCTCATGGTCCGGCTTTGTTTTTAAACATGTGAATAACGACTACTTGTTTCTCGGCTGCTGGATTCCTGAATCCGTATTGGGTGCAACCTTTTGTTTCTTTATGTGTGTAAAGCATTGTTGTTTTCACCTTTCAAAGCTTGGCTGTTTTCTCGTTTGCAAAATTGGACTATTCTTCTTTACGAGCCAACGTTTTATGCTATCCAAAAGCGATAGAAAAACCTATCTATTTTGGATAAAATCCTCGAAAAAGTTGTAATCAAGAATGTTTGAGATGTGTTTTAGCAAATCCGTATTGATGGAAGCACTGGCATACACCTTGTATAGATGATTGGGCGAACATGGGATCTGCCGAGCTAACCAAACCGTGGTTTTCCCTTGTTCTTTCAGTTTTTCTTTTATTTGCCGACCAATATGTATGTCTTTGATTTTTGCCATAAAAAAGCGTGGAATTTGTTCCTTGCTTGAAGTCCGGGTTACCACACCCACCTATCATACAAGTCATTCCACGCCGTAATACTACGGCTTTTGAAGACTTATCCTTGATAGGTTGTCCTCTTGCGAGGACGAAGTGGTAAATGGACTTCAAGGACAGCTACAAACGCTATCTGATAATATGTTTATTTCTGTTTATCTATGTGTATGTTTTGCTCTTCGTTCTGTTTGTATTTAAATTGTATTTTTTTCGTCCAGTGAGGTATCTTGCTTCTTCTATTGGACCTTCTTGAATCATTATTATTTTACGCTGTAAAGATAAAAAACAAAATCGATGTCTTGCAATGAAAATCATGATTTTTTAATTGGGAGATTCAGACGACCTGTGAATCACCCATTCATCTCCCCCGCTGCCTTACCACTTCAAAACAAACAATTCCGGTTGCGACCGAAACGTTCAGCGAATCGATGTCACCGGGCATGGGAATCAACAGTTGCTGGTCGAGGCGGCTTTGATAGGCGGGCGAAATGCCGTCTTCTTCCGACCCCATCACCACGCACAAAGGACCTGTAAGATCGGCATTCCAAAGTCGGTCATTTGCTTTTTCGGTAACGCCAACCAAACGCAATCCGCTGTCTTTGAGGAAGTCCAAGGCATCTTTCAGGTTGTCGGCACGACAAACGTTGATGGCGGAAAGCGCTCCTGCCGAGGTTTTCATGGCGTCGCCATTAATCAATGCCGAGCCTTTGGAAGGCACGAGGACGGCATCTACGCCTGCTGCGTATGCCGTGCGGGCTATGGCGCCAAAGTTGCGCACGTCCGTGACGCGGTCAAGCACAAGGACAAACGGGTCGCGCCCCTCCTCATACACCATGGGGATGACTTTTTCGATGTTCTGGTATTCGATGGGACAAATGAAAGCCACCACACCCTGATGGTTCTTGCGGGTCAGGCGGTTCATCTTTTCAATGGGCACATACTGCACGGGAATCTGGTTCGCACGACAATAATTGGCAATTTCCGTAATCTCGGGAACGCGCATCCCGGCTTGGATAAACACCTTTTCTATTTCCTTTCCGGCGGCCATCACTTCCTGCACAGGATGAATGCCGAAAACCATGTTGTTCTTATAGTTGTTGTCTTCCATACTTGATGATTTCTTGCTGCAAAAGTATCAATATTTCGAACATGTTTTATGGGACTTTTATTGAAGAATCCGATTTTTGCCCTCGTGGCATTTGGTTGGCATGATGTTTGGCAATTTTTTCCATGAATCGTGCAAACCAATATTATTCGTATTTTTGCCGCAACATTACATGGATGTTATCCATCATAACATTGTAAAAATGAAAGCTGTATATAGACTACCTTTTTTCTTAGCCATTGTTGTCTCCTTTTTCTGTGTTCAGGTCATGGCGCAGCAACCTATCGCCACTCCTATTGCAGGTAACAGTTTGGTGAATGATTATATTGCGCAACATCTTGTGTATCCGCAGGCTGATTTGGAGCAAAATAACAGCGGCAAGGTCGTTGTTGGCTTCCATTTAGATGTCGCCGGCAACAGTAGCGGTCATCACGTGGTATCGAGTTTCAGCGAGGCAGCCTCTCCTGTGGCGTTGGACATGGTGAAAAAGATACTTTGGGAACCCGCACTGCGGCAAGGGAGAATCGTTGATGCCGATTGCGAGTATGAAGTGACATTCAGTGCCAAATCCTACCGCCGTTATTGGAAACACCATGAACGCGTTGCCATTCCTTTAACCTTGGAATCTGACACGAGCTATCGGATATTCCAAGTGCGTGAGCTTGAAGAAGTCGCAACTCCTTATTTTGCCGATGGACGTAATTTCGGTCAATATATCGCAGAAGAGCTTCACTTTCCCGAAGCCGCCCGTGCCTCAGAGGTGCAAGGCGTTGTCCGTTTGCATTTTATTATTGAAACCGATGGTAGCGTGTCGAACATCACGATTAAAAAATCAGTAGGCGCGGGTTGTGACAACGAGGCCATACGACTGATGCAAAACACCCATTGGATTCCTGCCGTCAAAAACGGAAAATACGTGCGAAGCCATTATGAACAGGATATTACCTTTCAAATCGGGAACCGTAATTATAAAGATGGCAACAGTTATTGAATTTGATGATTTTGAAAAACTATTAATTCATAATTAACTTAAATTAACGCAATGAAAAAACTGATTTTAACCGTATTAATGATTTCTGCCGCAATGTTTGCTTTTGCACAGGAAACAACAGAAACCAAGGATTGGACCTGCAAAGGCAATATTGGTTTGAACCTTTCGCAGAGCAGCTTCACCAATTGGGCTGCCGGTGGTCAAAGCACCGTCAACTGGTTGGGTACTTTAGGCTATTCCGCCAATTATGCCAAGGGAAAATTCAAATGGGACAACACCTTTGCTGCCGCTTTGGGATACAGCTATTTCGATTTCAAGGCGAAACCCATCAAGACCGACGACAGAATTGAACTCACCTCATTAGCCGGCTGGAAAGCCACAGAAAAGCTGCTCTACAGTCTGGAATTTGCCTTCCGCTCGCAGTTTGCCAACGGATATGACTACAAAAAGGATTCAACCCACTACATCTCCAAATTCTTAGCTCCTGCTTACATTTCGTTAGGTGCTGGTATCCAATGGGTTCCCAATGAATATTTCTCGCTTTATTTTGCTCCTGTCACCGGAAGACTTACTATTGTGAACGACAGTTTATTGGCATCACAAGGAGCATACGGCGTAAATACACTGGATAAAAACGACACTTTGACCCATTCAACAAGTATGACACGTTTTGAGTTTGGTGCACGCATGGTTGCCAAATTCCAATATCCGCTGGCTCATAACATTGACTTCAACTCGAAACTGGAACTTTTCTCCAACTATCTTAATCATCCGGAACGTATCGACGTGGACTGGCAGAACATGCTTGTGATGAAAGTCAATTCATGGCTGAACTGCAACATCGCCACACATCTGATCTACGACTACGACATCCCGTTCTATGATATTAATGCTCAGGGAGAATCCATCCTCGACCCGAACTCCAAAGTGCAATTCAAGGAAGTTTTCAGTCTTGGATTCATGATCAATCTATAAACGATGAAACACATCGGTCTTTTGTCGGACACCCACGGAACACTGATTCCGCAGGTGTTCGACTTTTTTTGTGATGTGGACGAGATTTGGCATGCCGGCGATATCGGCAACATCACTACCGCCGAAACTCTGGCACATTTCAAACCTTTGCGTGCCGTTCATGGCAACATTGACGACCATATCGTCAGGATGGCTTATCCTGAAGAACTTTTCTTTCAGGTGGAAGACGTGCAGGTATATATGACCCATATCGGCGGTTATCCGGGGCATTATTTGCCTGAAATCAAGTATTTGCTGCAGGAACATAACCCCGATTTGTTCGTTTGCGGTCATTCGCATATCCTGAAAGTCATTTACGACCGTCAACTGAATCTGCTCCATGTCAATCCCGGGGCAGCGGGCAACAGCGGTTTTCATAAGAAAATCACCATGATACGTTTTGTCATCGACGGGAAATCCGTCCGAGACATGGAGATTTTCGATTTGGACAGAAAACGCTTGTATTAATAGTTGTTTTCCTACACTTTTTCTCTGATTCCTTGCTTCACAATTTGCAAAAACGCACAATAGCCTCCACAATTTCCTGATTGTCATCGGAAATGGTGAGTTTCATATTGTGATAGAGCTTCTTGTCGGACAGTTCTTTCAGCAAGGAATAAGCAGGCATTTGGTGGGTGTAATAGTCTTTTCCGAGGAAAACCATCGGGCTGGCATAGCCCACGCTCTCATAATGGTTTTGTGCCGCATCCTGGAAAATCTCTTGCATGGTGCCCGCACTCCCCGGTGTGTAGATGATGCCGCCTTTGGCGATGGTGACAATGCCGTCTTCGCGCACGCTGTTGTCGAAATACTTGGCGATGTCGGTGGCGAAAGGTGCAGTGGGTTCGTGACCGTAATACCATGTCGGGATGGCCAAACTGTGGAAGTCGCTCTGTAGTGGAAAACGTTCCATCACTTGGAACGAGCGGCTGAGCCATCCGGCATCGTGGTAAGTGGGTGAAGGCATCAACATGCTGATGGCCTCCTCGGTCTCGGTGGCGGAACGTCCCGCCATCCAAGCGCCAAGATGTGTGGCTTCCATGGCTCCGGGACCGCCTCCCGTCACCATCAAACGCCCCATCTCGGTCAGTTGTTTGCTTAAAAACATGATTTGCCGATACACTGAGTCATCGCGACGCTTGGCATGACCCCCCATAATGCCGATCAGCATCTTTTCGTCGTAACGGTCAATAAGCTCATACAAGGCGTCGCTGATGGAATGGTCGTGCAAGGAACGCGCTAATGTCTCCACAAAGTCGGTGTCGCGTTTGCCAAAGCGCAGATAATGATGATAAACCTTTGAATCGTAGCAGGTTTTGAACGTCGTATCGTCATGATAGTCGTAGCCGGCATAAAGTCTGGCGGAATCGTAAAGCCGATTGGGAAAGGTGTTGAAGGGCTTGTTGAAGTTGGAAAAGACAAGGCATGAAGTATCAAAATGTGCTGTCAGGGTTTCGGGAATTTGGCAGCCGAGAAACAGACAGTTGCTGTATTCCAATGAATCTGCGCCGGGAATATTGGTTAAGTCCAACGACTGAAACACGCAATGTGACAGCGTATTACGATTTTCTCTCAGCTTGCATTCGAACTGTTTTCGTGAGGAAATCTCAAAGTATCGGGTATTCATGCCGTCAATCGTTTTGTAAGGTGGAACGTACCTTGTTGACAATGCCGTCAGCATCTAAACCGAAGCTGTGCATCAGTTCATCGGCCTGTCCCGATTCTCCGAAACGGTCGTTAATGCCAATTCGCACAATGCGTGTCGGATGGATTTCGGAGAGACATTCGGCCACCGCACCTCCTAAACCGCCCGCAACCTGATGTTCTTCTACGGTGAAAATCATTCGGGTTTCTTTTGCGGCTTTTAGTAAGATGTCACGATCCAATGGCTTGATGGTGTGTATGTTAATAACCCGAACACTGATACCTTGTTGCTCCAAAGTATCGGCAGCGACAAGGCTGTGCCATACTTCATGACCGGTGGCGACAATGGTGATGTCGGATCCCTGTTTCATCATTTGTCCCTTCCCTATTGTAAAATCCTGATTTTCATCGGTAAAATCGGGAACAGCTTCGCGCCCGAAACGGATATAGACTGGTCCGCAAGGATGGGCGATGGCTTTTTGCACGGCGATACGGGTTTGTGTGGCATCGCAGGGCGAGATGACCGTCATGTTGGGCAAAACCCGCATGACGGCCATATCTTCCAATGCCTGATGGGTGGCACCGTCAGGACCTACGGAAACACCGGCGTGTGCGCCTCCAATGATGGCGTGTACGTTATTGTAACACAACGAAATACGAATTTGGTCGTTGGCGCGGTGTGCAGCAAAGACTCCATAAGTGCTGAATACCGGAATCTTGCCGCTTAAAGCAAGACCGGCAGCGACGGCAACCCCGTCCTGTTCGGCGATGCCCAATGAAAAAAAGCGTTCGGGAAAGGCTTCTGCAAATAAGTTCATCCCTACCGATGTGGTGATGTCGGCACCTAATCCGATGACGCGATCATCATGTTCGGCAGCATCGCGTACGCCTTCTCCGAATCCTGTTTTAGTGGCTTTATTGCCTTTGTTGATAGTATTCATTAGCTTGTCTATTCTGTGTATGACAAAAGAACATCTGTTCCGTCATGGCTTGCAATAAATGCGTTTTCGCAGCACCTGACTGTTAATAGAGTTCTTTCAAAAATTGTTCAAGTTGTGTTGGATTCGGCACTTTTCCATGCCATTTATTGTCGTTTTCTATCGATTTCACTCCTTTTCCCATGATGGTGTCCGCGATGATGACAGAAGGTCGTTCCTTTTGGTTATCTGCCCATTGCAGCGCCATTTTGATCTGTTCCATATCGTGTCCGTCGATTTCCAACACCTGCCATCCGAAAGCTGTCCATTTGTCCTTCAGCGGGTCGATGGCCATGACATTTTCGGTGCCACCGTCAATCTGAAGGCGGTTGCGGTCGATGATGGCGCACAAGTTATCGGCTTTATGGTGTGCGGCTGCCATTGCCGATTCCCACACACTCCCCTCTTGCAGTTCTCCGTCGCCCATGAAACAAAAAATACGGTTGGGGCGTTGGTCGGTTTTTGCAGCCAACGCCATGCCTAACGATACACCCAATCCTTGTCCTAACGATCCCGAACAGGATTCGATTCCTGGCAGCCTGAATTCGTAACTCGGATGCCCTTGCAGGCGACTTCCTTTTTTGCGCAGCGTGGACAACTCCGATTCGGGGAAATAGCCAGCCGCAGCCAAGGTGGCGTACAAGACGGGGGCGGTGTGTCCGATGGAGAGAATCACTTTGTCGCGGTCGATCCAGTCGGGATGTTTCGGGTCGTGACGCAGATGGTCGAAATACAGCACGGTAAAGAGGTCAACCAAGTCCAAAGAACCGCCCGAATGCCCCGATCCTGCCTCGGTGAGCATGGTGAGGATGGAAATGCGGATGTGTTTCGCTATGGCTTTTAAGTCGTTCATAAGAAGCTTTTAATTAAATCTTTAACAATGAGAAACAAAACCACTATGGCATAGATGGTCTTGATGAAAGTGCCTGACAAAAAACCGACAAACGATCCGAAAGCGGCACGCCAAGCCTTGTCGTCGGGTGTGTGGGCCATTTTTTCGCCGATGTACGCACCGATGAAAGGTCCCAGCAGCACTACGAAAAATCCGACGGGAAAGACGATGGTAATCAGCAGAGCTAAAATCAGCCCAATGGTACTGCCTCTGACTCCCGCCTTGGTGCCGCCAAACTTTTTCGTCCCCCATACCGGAACGACGTAATCAAGTACGAAGATGATGGCTCCGATAACGCCCATGACGATTAGAAATCCGGTCGAATAATGCACGTTTTTCACAAAGGAAAGCGCCAGCAGTCCCAGGAAACTGAAAGGCGGACCTGCAATTCCGGGAACAATAGCTCCAACAAGACCTAACAATGCCAGCAAAATGGCGACAATCATCAGCAGATAATCCATAGATGGTTATTTTTAGTGTACGAAGATAGTGTTTTTTCAGGTCGTTCCTTTTAAAAATTTCATTTTTTGGTATTGCAGTGGCAAAATATGGAATATTTTGTATTTTAGTAGCCAAATTTCAGTACGATGAAACGATGGTTTGCCTTTCTTTTTCTGCTGTCGTTGTGCAACGGTCTTTATGCCTACGACATTGTCAGTCCCATTGGTGGGCGTTCGGGCGCCATGGGTCGGGTGACCACCTGTGCGCAGGATTTATGGGCGTTGCAAAACAATCCGGCAGGGTTGTCATGGCTTGACGGTTTCAGTTTCGGATTGTACTATGAAAACCGTTGGATGCAAAAAGCCACTGCATTTAAATGCGCAGGTATAGCCGTGCCCACCAAATTCGGAAGCATTGGATTGGGTTTCAACCAGTTTGGCTATGAAAACTATAATGAAAACAAATTCGGGCTTGCTTATGCCAAGGCTTTTGGACCTTATATTCAAATTGGCTTGCAATTGGATTATCTGTTGCTGAACACCGGTTTTGATTATGGCAGCCAAAGCGCAGTGACCTTCGAGCTGGGCTTGCAATCGCACCTGACCGAAAAACTCACCTTGGGGGCTTACGTGTTCAATCCTGCTCATTTCAAGCTGAATACATTCAACGATGAGCCTATTCCCGTTGTGATGCGTTTCGGTCTCGCCTACCGTTTCACAAAAACTTTTGTCGGCGAATGCGAAATTGAAAAGAACACGGATTATGAAGGTGTCAGTTTACGCGGCGGTCTCGAATACGAGGCTGTGAAGCATTTCTATATCCGTGCCGGTGCCCAGAGCAATCCCGGCATTTTTACTTTTGGAGTCGGCTACCGCATCAGCGTGGTACAAATCGACGTGTCGGCACAAATGCACCAAGTGTTGGGGCAGTCGCTTCAAATCGGTATGACATTCAGTTTCGATAAAAAATGAAAAGGTCGCTTGTTCTCATAGTAGCATTGTTGTTTGCGGCATTGCTGAAAGCGCAGGTCGCCATCGACAGCCTTTCGTCCGATGCCCTGAACCGGCTTCTGATTGAGCAGGTGGAACGCCTTGCCGAGGAAAGCGACAATGAAGAAACGGACTACGAAGACTTGTTGGAAACTTATCTTCATTACAGCCAAAATCCAATTAATCTGAATAGTGAAGCCGTTGTCCATCTCTTGGAATTGCACCTGATCAATGTGTTTCAGTACGAAAGTATCAAGACATACCGTCAGTTGTACGGCGATTTTGCCTTTGTCGGCGAACTCGAAATGGTGGAGGGTTTCGACGAACAGACTTTTTCCATTGTCTCTCCTGTTGTTTATGTCGGACAAGACCCCTCGCACGTTCGCGTCACCTTGAGGCAGCTCGCTCGTTATGGTCGTCATCAGGTGATCGGGCGTTATGAACAAGTGTTGGAACGGGCGCAAGGCTATGCCAAGGTCGGCGATTCTGCCTTGTTGGCCAGTCCGAGTAAATTTTATCTCGGCAGTCCGCAAAGGTACCAGCTACGTTACCACTACAATTATTACAACCGTCTTCGTTTCGGTTTTACCATGGAGAAAGATGCTGGCGAACCATTTGGGGGTAAACCGCTCAGCGACAGCCTTATGCCGTTGTTAGGCGACAAATACAGACAGGGTTTTGATTTTTACGGATTTCATCTTTATGCCCATGATTTTGGCATGGTAAAAGATGTGGCATTAGGCGATTACCAGTTGTCATTCGGGCAAGGACTGACCTTATGGTCGGGAATGAGTTTCGGCAAGATTGTCTCTGGCAGTTCCATGATGAAACAGGCGCGTGGTCTGAAGCCCAAGGCCTCTGCCGCTGAATACGGCTTTCTGCGAGGCGGCGCAATTACTTTGCAGCATAAGCATCTGATGGCCACGGTTTTCTATTCCATTCGTAACTTGGATGCTCATATCGCCACAGCCGATTCGTTGAATGAGGCAGAGATTGTCAGCAGCTTGCTGGAAACGGGCTATCATCGTACCATTAGCGAGATTGCCAATAAAAACACCATCCGTCAGCAGGTTTTCGGTGCTCATGCCGGGTATGCCGATGGTCATCTTGAAATCGGCTATACCATCCATCACACGTTGTTGGGTGCAGAGTTGCAACTCAAGCCGAGCTATTACAACCAGTTCTATTTCCAAGGCTCACAACTCACCAATCACGGCATTGACTTCAAGTATGTGCGGCAGCGTTACGCCGTTTTTGGCGAAGCCGCCATGAGCAGTAACAAGGCAATGGCCGGACTGTTGGGACTTACCGTCAGTCCAACGGGCTACATCAACTTCACTTTGTCGTACCGCAATTATGACAAACAATACCAAAACCTGATGGCCAACGCCTATTCTGAAAGCAGCCGTGGGCAAGGCGAAACGGGATTCTATCTTGGTTTGGAAGCAGCTCCCGCTCCATATTGGAAGATTCTCGCTTACGCCGACTTTTTCCGCTTCACTTGGCTCACGAGCCAAGTGTATGCGCCAAGCTGGGGACATGACTATTACCTGCGTGTTTCGCACTCGTTGAACCGCAATGCTTCGTGTTACCTGCAACTACGCTCCAAAACGAAGATGAAAAATGCCACCGATGGGAATGCGTTTGCCTATTATCCGGTTTCCTATACCAAGAACTCGGTTCGGTTCAATATCGACTATAAGATAGGCAATGATTTTGCCTTATGCAACAAAGCCGAATATGCCCATTACCGTAGTGAAAACACTATGAACAGCCAAGGCTACTTCCTTTGTCAGGATGTCGCCTACAAGCCGACCTGCCGCCCCTATTCATTCACTTTCCGTTATGCCCTTTTCGATACCCGTGACTACGACAGCAGGCTGTACGTCTATGAAAACGACGTGCTCTACTCTTTTTCGATTCCTGCCCTTTATGGAAAAGGAATGCGGGTGTATTTGCTTGGAAAGCTGAAGCTGTTCAATGCGTTGACACTTTATGCCCGCATTGGCTGCACGGTTTACCGTGACCGCGATGAAATCGGTAGTGGAGCGGCGCACATTGAAGGCAACCACAAGACCGACGTGAAAGTAGAGGCGGTTTGGAAACTGTAGAGTTACGCCACCATCAGTTTTTTCAGCAGTGACACAAAAGCGTTGATGTCGGCTTCGGTAGTATCGAAGGCACACATCCAGCGTACGATGTCGGCGGCTTCGTCCCAGTCGTAGAAGAAATAATGCTTTTGCAGTTCCGTCCACACTTTGCGGGGCAGTTGCACGAACACGCCGTTGGCCTGCACAGGATATACCACCTTGACACCCGGAATATCTTTCACGGCCTTGTAAAGCAGTTGCGCCATGCGGTTGGAGTGCTCGGCGTTGCGTTTCCAAAGGTCATTCTCGAAATAGGCATCGAACTGCGCCGCGACGAAACGCATCTTGGAACAGAGTTGCATGGCTTGCTTGCGACGGTATTTGAAGCCTTCGGCCAATGCCGGATTCAGCAGCACCACGGCCTCCCCCATTATCAGCCCGTTTTTGGTGCCGCCGAATGAAACGGCATCCACGCCAAGATCGGTAGTCATCTCCTTGAATGAGCAGCCCAAAGCCACGGCGGCATTGCCGAGTCGCGCTCCGTCGATGTGTACCAACATGCCATGTTGCTTTGCCAAGTTCACCAATGCCTCGATTTCATCTAAGGAATACAGGGTGCCAAGCTCCGTGGGCTGGGTGATGGAAATCAGTTTGGGCTGGGAATGGTGCTCGAAACCAAAGCCATGTAGTCGGGTCTTCACCAGTTCAGGAGTCAGCTTGCCGTCGGGTGTAGGGACTGTAAGCAGGCGGCAACCCACAATACGTTGCGGGGCGCCGCATTCGTCCACGTTGATATGCGCCGTTTCGGCACAGACCACAGCCTCGTGTGAACGCAGCATGGCATCGATGCACAAAGTGTTGCAGCCTGTTCCGTTAAAGGCGAAAAACACCTTGGCTTGAGCACCAAAAGCCTGCAGGAACTTCTTTTCCGTTGCTGAACTATATTCATCGTCACCGTATGCTAAGGCATGACCTTCATTCACACGGACGATGGCTTCCAACACTTCGGGACAGAACCCCGAATGGTTATCGCTTCCAAAACCTCTTTTCATGATGCATTAAATTTCAGCAAAAATAGGGATTTTCTGCTTTTCCCATTGTCTGATTTTAAAGGCGGCATGAAGAATTTACCTCAAAAACACACAACAATTGTTTTTGTTTGAAAGATGGGCATGGGGTTATTACAAAATTAAAGAAAACACGAAGCAGATGTTTCATTAATAAACGAAAATAGCGACCTTTGCACACTGCAATTCAGTAATAGACGAAAACAATGAAAGATTTTGCCGCCATCGATTTTGAGACCGCGAACAGCCAGCGCACCAGCGTTTGCAGTGTCGGTGTCGTCATTGTGCATAACGGCATCATCACCGATCGCCTTTATTCCTTGATTCAGCCCGAACCAAACTACTATAGCTATTGGAACACCCTTGTCCATGGGTTGCGGCAACAGGATACTGAGAATGCTCCCGTTTTTCCAAAGGTATGGGAAAACATTTCACCACACCTCATAGACTTACCCCTTGTAGCGCATAACAGCCCGTTTGACGAAGGCTGTCTGAAAGCCGTTTTCCGCTGCTATCAGATGGATTATCCCGACTATGCCTTTCACTGCACCTGCCGTGCTTCAAGGCGGTATTTCGGCAAAACGCTACCCAATCACCAACTGCAAACCGTTGCCGCAGCTTGTGGCTATGATTTGACCCACCATCACCATGCCCTTGCCGATGCCGAGGCGTGTGCTTGCATTGCGCTGAAAATCATGTGACAAAGCTAAGAATCTTATAATTTAAATCCGAATCCTATTGTCTTGAAATGCTCTTTTGCGTATTCCTTCTTAAACTCAGGTAGCAGATTGGTAAAGATTCTGACTCCATGAATAATGCCTAAAGCACTGGTGTTGAGGCTTATCCCAATTTCTATTTTCCACGGATTCAACAAATGGTTTGCTTTGTCAGAATGCGATCCTTCGTGGTTGTTGCAAGGGCTTAAAGTCCATAGTCTTCCCGATAAAGTATGTCCGAAGAACAAATCCACAGCAATGTTTTCTCCATCAAGTTTGCCAATATTTCGGCTTAGGGCGACAGGAATGCCAATATAGCTGTTTGTCATGGTATTTTGCCGGATAGGCGTTTGTCCATCAATGATTTTCAATCCTTCTTCATTAAGGACCAATTGATGAGCCATGAACCTATAATTGAAAGAATACTGTAATCCGGCATCTATTTTCCAATGTGGACTTAGCCTGAAAGAGGTATAAAGGGGCAAAGCAAGCGAAAATACACCGTTATTCTGAAAAGGACTGCTAAAATCTTTGGGACCTTGGTCCAATCGGAAACCTGCCGACAGCCCTAAGCTAATGGCACCGTTCCATTTTTTCACAGATTCCTTGACGACAATAACGCCATTCACAGTGTCATTCACGATTTTTTTTGTTTGTCGATGCGTAAAGGGTGTCGATTCGGGACGTTGAAATTCAGAGGCGGTTACCTCTCCTTGTGTCAGGTTGGTGCTGTATTCAAATGTCCCGCCAAATAAAAATATATTGGCATTATCCGCGCCCATTAAAGTGTCAACGGTAAAAATGCCTTTATCCATGACCCGAATGGAAGGACCTCCGATAATGTTAAGGCTGCCGACATGCAATCGGGCACCTTGTTCGATTTTTATAAAATCATCTTTACAGGTAATTGGACACGAGGTATTAATTCGGTTAGCCTTTACAACAGATCGTTCGCCGATTTTGATCTCCTTGAATTTCATATTTCCTTTCGGCTCCACTACAGTGCCGGTCGGAAGTGTTTTGTTTTCAAGAATGGTTAAGGTTGTTTGGGAAAGATTGCAAAGCGGGGTTTCCGTTGCTGCATGTTCATAACTCTCATCGGTCACGATGGCGATATTGAAGGCACTATCTGTTTCACAATGAATCAGGTGCACATTCCATCCTGACTGTATTTCAGGTTTGTCAATAGGTTGATTGATATTTTGCTCCACTGAGATTTCTTCATGTGCCCTGCTCATTTGAGCCAAGCAAAAGATGAATAATAGGGTTGCGACGTGTTTCATTTCTTGCTATCTTTATGGATTAATGATCTGACAATTTAAATTCAAAAGCCAATATGCCATTTTGAATATTACGATCTTGAGGCTGACCAAAAATGGTTTGCTTTTCCTGATATGGCTTTTTAAAAAAAGCAAATGCTTCCTTCCTTTCATTTTTGTAGCTTACCAAGTTGTTGCTTTGAATGATTTTTCTTTGCGACAATTGAGTCAAAGACGAATCATGTTGGGCGGTTTCTTCTGCCAGAATTTCTATTGGCAGCATCGAAGTTGAATCTGTGCCGATGCTCATGAATTGTTCCGAAAGGATGAGGTTTTCTTCGGGGCGAGGCTCGGCGATTTCAACGGGCATATTCATCAATTCGGGTTTATATTTCTTAATCATTCGAGGATGGGTCTTGGAAGATACAGTCTCAGCAACAGTCTCTTGAAGTGTAAATTGTTCCTTCGGCAATGCACGCTCCGACGTTTGTGGAATCAACGAATCCGAAAGCATGGTTTGTCGGGTAGCAAGTGAGGGATTGACACTCTCAGATGTTTTTTGTTTGCTTAATGGCATCAGAACAAACAGAAGCAACAATATTGCTGCCGCCATTCCAATAGGCCACCATAAGAATTTGATTTTCTTGTGTTTGACATGTTCTTCTTCCGAAAGATGGTCTATCAATTCGCTCAATCGAGCCTGTCTTTTGGCATTTTGCCCATGTACTTCCAGATTATGAAGCAAAAGCCGTACTTCTTCATCGATGTTGTTTTTTCTTCCATAACCTGTTTTGATCGATGGTGATGAAGTGCTGTTCTGATTGATTTATAAGCCCTTGAAAAGGTTGCGTAAAGATGTGTGCTGCTCATCCCTAATGCTTTTTCAATTTCTTTGTTCGTTAATCCCTGTTCGTATTTCAGCAATACGGCATCGCGTTGCCGTAGAGGCAATTGCTCAACAAGTTGTCGGGCTTTGTGATAGCGGTCTTCCGAAAAATCATCGGGCGAAGGTTCAATGAGCAATAGGTTTTCCGTATCGATAGGAACACTGGGACGTTGCTTGCGAAGCTGGTCGATGCACCGACGTTTCACGATGGTTCCACAAAAGGCCTTCATGTGAGTTGATGCATCCAAATCCGTTCTTTTTTCCCAAATGTCGATGACGGCTTCTTGAACGGCATCAGCTGCACTGTCAGCATCACCTACAAGCTTTTCCGCCAAGCATTGCATATAAGGCTGTAACTGAAGGATGGTATTTTAAAACTCCTTGTCGGTCATTTTTCTTTTCTATTCTAACTCCATATCGTGATAAAAAGAAAAATCTTACACTATTTGACAATGATTTTCATAAAAATGATGGAATGAGGCTGTTGCCGAAAAAAATGATTATCAATGCAGCCTTGTCCTCTTGATGAGGTAGTTGGTCAGCACTTGGTTGTAGCCTTTGTTGATGTCGGCTTCCACATAGTCGATTTGGTATTGATGGCAATGCTTGAGGATGGCATCCTTTCGCTGCATCATCAGTTGACGGTAACGTTCCTGAATCTCGACCGGATTCAGTTTCATGCTCTCCCCCGTTTCCAAATCGACAAATCGATACGGGCGGTTGTCAAAGTCAAAATTTTGTTCCAATTGTCCGTCAAAAACATGAAACAGAATGACTTCGTGTTTGTTATACTTCAGGTGTTCGAGGGCGGTGAACATCTCGCTGTAGTCGTCCAGGCTATCCAACATGTCGGTAAAGATGACCACTAAGGAACGACGATGGTTCACTTCGGCAATCTGATGCAGACATTGTGTCGTAGCTGTTTTTTTCTTATCCGACTTGTCATAGTGGTCGATAAGATTTTCCAATTGTCTATAAATAAGCTTATTGTGTACCGTTGACGATTTGACCGCCTCATGAAAAGTGATGTTTTCATCGAATAAATCCAATCCGACGGCATCGCGCTGACGGCGCATGAGTTCCATGAGTGAGGCGGCGGCATACACCGAGAAAAACAATTTGTTAGGGTGCTCAAAACCAATCTTCTGCCTTACCGGAAAACACATGCTTGAACTTTTGTCGATGACCAATTGGCAGCGCAGGTTGGTTTCCTCCTCATAACGTTTAACAAAGAGCTTCTCGGTGCGTCCGTACAGTTTCCAGTCGATATGGCGAATGGGTTCCCCTGTGTTGTACAGGCGATGTTCGGCAAATTCAACGGAAAATCCATGAAACGGACTTTTGTGCAAACCCGTGATGAAGCCTTCCACGATCTGCCGTGCGAGAAATTCCAAACTGCCGAACTGCGTCAGACGGTTTCTGTCGATCGAAAAGTCCATATTGATTTGTTAATCAGAAAGATGATGGAGCGTGAAGCGAAGAGCCTCTGCCAGTTGCAATGGCATAAACGCATTGCAACAACGCCCTTTGCCAAAGTTTGATTCAGGACAAAGGGCGTTGAAAGATGGTTTTTAGAACAGTTTTTCCAATTTTTCGACGAAAACTTTCTTGGGAGCTGCGCCGACATTCTTGTCAACCACTTGCCCGCCCTTGAAAAACAGAACCGTAGGAATGTTCATGATGCCGAATTTCTGTGCTGTTGCAGGGCACTCTTCAACATCGCATTTCACGGCTTTTGCCTTACCTTCGTATTCGTCACCGATTTCTTCGATGATGGGTTCCACCTTGCGGCAGGGGCCACACCATGTGGCGCCAAAGTCAACGATAACGGGAAGTTCCGATTTCAGAACCTCTGCTTCAAAAGTCTCGTCAGTTAAATGAATAATAGCCATAGTTTAATTTATTTGTTGTTCAATATTGGGTGTGCAAAAATAATAAAAATAATGAGAAACGAACAAGACCTGCTATCTCAAATCAAACTCCACAAAGGGCAGTTTTTCGAGTTGTGGCAGCAGTTCGTGGGCTTTCACACCTCCGGAATAGGGCGAAAGGTTGCACTTCATGTTGGTGATGCTGTCGCAGATACGAATATGATACTGCTGGTGCCCCGGATTGTCCTTGATGAGATTGACAAACGTCTCCATATTCTCCTTGGTCATTTGGGAGATGTCGATAACGATATGTACTTTTTTCTTGGTGTTTTCCATAAGGGAATCAAGCATTTTGACATCATTGATGCGGAATTCCAGATCCATGGGAGGTTCATCGATGCTGTCTTGCTTTGGTTTTCGATAGGGTTCTGACAAGGTTCCCGTCAGCATGACAAACAATCCTTCCTCCAGCATGCTTTTCAATTTCTGATAATTCTCCCTGAAGAGCGCAAACGGGTACGACCCTGTTTTATCTTCGATGGTGAAACGGCCATATTTATTGCCGTTTTTGGCAACGAGATGCTCTGCCTTGGTGATTTGTCCTCCAAGTTTCACTTCGTAGTTGACTTTTTTGTGATCCTTAACAGCCTCATTCAGGGCTTCCACATTAATGTTGGTGAAGTATTTCAACGTTAGCCGGTAACTGTCCATGGGATGAGAGCTGATGTAGAAACCGATGCTTTCGAGTTCCATCTGTAGCTCTTTCAGTTTCGACCAACGCTCGCAGTCGGGCAAAGGAATGGAAAGGGTATCGGAAGCGCTGTTTTCATCGCCGAGATCGAACAAATCGATTTGGGCGGAGTTCTTTCGTTCATTATATGAGTTCACCATGCGGATGGCGCGTTCGATGAAGGGCACCGAGTCGTTGGGCGGCATGTAAAAAAACATGGCACGGTGAAAGTTTGGGAACGAGTCGAAGCAGCCCGCGGTGTCCATGCTTTCCAAAGCGCGGCGGTTGACTCCTTTTGCACTGGTCCGTAACAAAAAGTCAGTCAAGTCTTTAAAACGTCCGTTGGCATTGCGTTCTTCGATGATGCTGGCAATGGCCGCCTCCCCTACGTTCTTGATGCCTCCCATGCCGAAACGAATCTCCCCTTTTTCATTGACAGAGAACCGGTATTCCGATTCGTTGACATCGGGACCCAGTACGTTGATTTTCATGCGCTTGCATTCTTCCATCATAAAGGTGACCTGCTTGGCGTCGCCAATGTTGTTGTTGAGTACCGCCGCCATAAATTCCTCAGGATAGTTTGCCTTCAGGTAAGCGGTTTGGTAGGCCAACCACGAATAGCAAGTGGCGTGTGACTTGTTGAAAGCATAGGAAGCAAATTTCTCCCAGTCGCTCCAAATCTTTTCCAATAGCTTCGGGTCGTGTCCGTTGTCCTGTCCTTGCTTCATGAATTTGCCCTTGAGCATTTCCATTTTGTCGATCTGTTTCTTGCCCATCGCCTTGCGCAAGGTGTCAGACTCGCCTCGGGTGAAATTGGCCAGCAATCGCGAAAGCAGCATCACCTGTTCCTGATACACCGTAACCCCATACGTGTCTTTCAGGTATTTCTCCATCTCGGGAATGGGATATTCTATGGGCTTGCGCCCTTGTTTGCGCTCAATGAACTGGGGAATGTAGTCCATGGGACCTGGGCGATAGAGTGCGTTCATGGCGATAAGATCCTCAAACACACTTGGTTTCAGCTCACGCAGGTACTTTTGCATCCCTGGCGATTCAAACTGGAAGGTGCCGATGGTGTTGCCGGCACAATACAGCTCGTAAGTGGCGGCGTCATCAATCGGGATGTGGTCAATGTCAATATCTATACCTCTGGTTTTCTTGACGTTGGCAATGGCATCCTTGATGAGCGTGAGGGTCTTCAGTCCGAGGAAGTCCATCTTGATAAGTCCGACGGTTTCGATGACGTGCCCGTCGTATTGTGTGACAACGACACGTTCCCTGGTGTCCTTGTCCTCAATGGTGGCCACGGGCACCACATTGGTGAGGTCGTCTGCCCCGATGATGACACCACAGGCATGAATGCCGATTTGGCGGTTGGTGTCCTCTAACTCTTCGGCATAAGTCAGCATGGAAGCGATGTTTTCATCATCCCCATTCAACAATTCTTTCAGTTTGGGGACATACTTATAGCAATTGGTCAAGTTGACCTTAGGCATCTTTTGGGGCAATTCGCCTTCCACTGCCTTAACATCGCTTTCTTCAAAATTGCGGTCAGGCACATAACTCTTGATTTTGTTCACATCGGCTAACGGTACTTTCTGCACCCTTCCTACATCGGCAATGGCTGATTTGGCCGCCATCGTACCGTAAGTGATGATGTGAGCCACATTTTCCTTGCCGTATTTCTTGGTAATCCAGTCGAGTACACGGCCACGCCCTTCGTCATCGAAGTCCACGTCAATATCGGGTAGCGATATGCGGTCGGGATTGAGGAAACGTTCAAACAGCAGGTTGTATTTCAATGGATCCACATCGGTGATTTTCAGGCAATAAGCCACCACTGATCCTGCTGCCGACCCTCTGCCCGGCCCCACCGACACGTCCAGCTCTTCGCGGGCGCCGCGGATATAATCCTGCACGATGAGGAAGTATCCGGGGAAGCCCATTGTTTTCATGACATGCAGTTCGAAGCGGATACGGTCGATTTGTTCATCGGTCAATTGCTCGCCGTAACGCATCTTGGCACCTTCCCATGTCAGTTGGGCGAGATAGTCGGCCTCAAGCTTAATGCGCAGCAACCTTTTGTAGCCGCCCATCTTCTTGATTTTCTTTTCAGCCTCATCTTGTTGCATGACCACCTTGCCGTATTCGTCGCGGGTAAATTCGTCGAACAGCTCTTGGTCGGTAAATCGCTGTCGGTACGATTCCACTGTTCCAAAGCTTTCCGGTATGGGAAATTCAGGCATGATGGGATCGGAGTCTATGCTGTAGGATTCCACCTTGTCCACGATTTCCTGTGTGTTTTCGAGCGCCTCCGGCAGGTCGGAAAATATAGCGCCCATCTCTTCAGGCGTTTTGAGCCATTCCTGCTTGGTATAGTGCATGCGCGTGGCGTCGTCGAGGTCTTTGTTGGTGCTGAGGCATATCAGGCGGTCGTGAGCTTCGGCATGATCCTCTTCCACAAAGTGCACGTCGTTGGTGGCGATGATTTTCGTGTTGGTTTTACGGGCGAGTTTCAGCAACACCTTGTTTACTTCTTTCTGACGTTCATACGTTCCGGTTTCGCCCCCCGGCTTGTCGGTTCTATGACGTTGCAACTCAATGTAAAAGTCATCGCCGAATAGGTTTTTGAACCATTGCAATGATTGTTCGGCACCTTCAATGTCGCCGTTCATGATTTTTTGCGGCAGCTCGCCACCGAGACAGGCGGAACTTGCTATCAGCCCCTCGTGGTATTGTTCCAACAGCTTGTGGTCGATGCGGGGATTGTAGTAAAAGCCATCGGTATAGGCGATGGAGCTGAGTTTGCACAGGCTGTGGTAGCCAGCCTTGTTTTTGGCAAGAAGAATCAAGTGCCAGCCACGGTCATCGCGACCGTCGCGTTTTTGGATGCTTTCGGGAGCACAGTAGGTCTCGATACCGAAAATGGGCTTGAAATAGGAGCCATTCAGCCTTTCTATCTCCTTTTGCACCGTTTCTTTTTCATCCTCAGTGGCTTCGGGGTTCTCCAACAAGGCTTTCTGTTTTTTGAGGCTGTCTTTCACCTTTCCATTGACTTTATTGGCGTAGTCTGCCAATTCCTTGATGCCGAACATGTTGCCATGGTCGGTTAATGCAATGGAAAACATATTGTTTTTCAGACATTTATCGACAAGATCGGAGATTTTAGACATGCCGTCGAGGATGGAGTAATGCGAGTGGACGTGAAGGTGGGTGAAATGTTGGGGCACGTAATTGCTATGCTTTATTTCGGCGTCCTCTTTTTGTGCTGTATGGTCGATATTTGAAGTGATGACCATTTCCACCGCTTTGATGGGTTCGGGGTTGGCATTTTTGAACGTCTCGAAAAATGCTTTAGGCTCGGCAATGTCGTTCTGATCAAGCAGTCCCAGCCTAAGCAATTCTAGAAATACGCGTGCTGTGGCATTGACATCACCCGAAGCGTTGTGTGCGGCGTCAAAATCGGCATCGAACAGCAAACGGTGTATCTCCATGAGTTTCGGGAGTTTGAAGCGTCCCCCCTTACCTCCTGGAAGTTGGCAAAAACCGGCTGTCTTTTCCGTGCAAGTGTCGATAAACTGCCATTTTTCCAATGGGTTCTCACTTTTGACCCGTAAAAATTCGCATCCAAGCACAGAAAGGTCAAAACCAATATTATGTCCGACGAGGTACTTGGCACGGGATGCCGACTGCAAAAAGGACTCTAACACTTGTTCGAGTGGCTCTCCGTGTTGGAGGACGTGTTCTGTGGTGATTCCATGCACCATGGCGGCATTGATAGGGATTACAAAACCATCGGGACGAATAAGATGGTTTTGGGCTTCGATAAAACGGCCTTCGGCATCATGAAGCTGCCAAGCCAATTGTACCACACGGGGCCAGTTGTCAAAGTCGTTCAGCGGTGCCTTGTCGTGTTTCGGAAGACCGGTGGTTTCGGTGTCAAAGATAAGGAACATATTATTATATATTATTTATTATCAGATAATTATTACTTATTATATAAAGTTAAGTATGAAATACTTATTGGAAAGTAAATTGCTGTAATCTGCTCTTGCAAATGTAATGAAAAAGGCTTTT
>JBGYXG010000037.1:0-19935 GCA_041842465.1 Candidatus Limimorpha sp. | reverse complement strand
ATAGCCTTGACATTTATCATTGGAATAGAAGCAACGATGACAAATCTTTTAAAATGTTGGCCGACAATATAGGTTATGTAACGCTTCAAAGCATCAAGGAAGAAGACGTTCCTCAAATAATGAGTGAGTTTAAGGACACCAAGGGAATTATCATTGACATTCGCAATTATCCTTCAACTTTTGTTCCTTTTAGTTTAGGTTCTTTTTTTGTTTCTTCACCGACCCCTTTTGTGAAATTTACCAAAGGAGACATTGACAATCCTGGGAATTTCACATTCACCAACAATATAGTCATTGCAAGCCAAGGCAATACATATCATGGTAAATTGGTTGTTTTGGTGAATGAAATATCACAAAGTCAAGCAGAATACACGGCCATGGCCTTTCGAGCAGGCGATCATACTACCATTGTGGGAAGTACGACCGCCGGAGCAGACGGAAACGTGTCAATGATTATGCTTCCCGGTGGATTAAGAACCATGATTTCTGGAATTGGAATATACTACCCCAATGGGGAAGAAACACAACGTGTTGGTATCGTGCCAGACATAGAAGTACACCCCACCATCGAGGGAATCAGACAAGGAAAGGATGAATTGCTTGAAAAGGCGATGGAAATCATTATGCAGGAATAATAGCATTATTGTCGTTCCAAAAGAACCGCATTTCTGCACTGATAAGAAACTTCTCAATAAAGAAACATGCTGACATATTCGCCTAAATTTTAATACAATAAGTCCAACCTGTAACCCTGCGAAGAAAAACAGGATTATTCTACGCATTTTTTGCATAAAAAGCAATTGTTATTCTCCGCAAAAGTTGTAACTTTGCATTTTAAAAACCACTGATATGGCAAAATACATTTATCAAAAGGAAAATTGGACGGATTTCACTTGGAATGAAAAGAAAATCAGTGTATTATTGGCCGAAGTCCGTAACCTTCAAGGACGGCTTTTAGGCAGAATGACTTCGCTTGGTTTTGCCTATCAGGAAGAAGCAACGCTTGAAAATATCACGCTCGATATATTGAAGTCGTCGGAAATTGAAGGCGAGAGACTAAATAAACAGCAAGTTCGCTCATCTATTGCACGGCGTTTGGGACTTGTAGTAGGAGGGCTTGTCCAAGCTGACAGAAGTATCGACGGTATGGTTGAAATGATGCTTGATGCCACGCAAGGATATGAAAAACCCCTGACAGAAGAACGGTTGTTGGGCTGGCACGGAGCCTTGTTCCCAACAGGGCGCAGCGGACTTTATGCCATTGAAGTGGCGAAATATCGCGTTGGCGAGATGCAGGTTGTTTCGGGCGGCTTTGGACGTGAAAAAGTGCATTATGAGGCGATTCCTGCCCAAGAGGTGCAGGCAGAGATGGACAAATTTCTGCATTGGCTGAACAGTGATCAAGCGCAAGACGGGGTGATCAAATCGGCTATTGCCCATTTGTGGTTTGTAACCATCCATCCCTTTGATGACGGAAACGGTCGTATTGCCCGTGCCATTTGCGATTTGCTGCTTGCCCGCAGCGACGGGAGCAAACGGCGGTTTTACAGTATGTCGGCTCAAATAAACAAAGAGCGGAAAAAATATTACGCAGCTATTGAAAAAGTGCAGCATCGCACCGAAGACAGCGATATTACGGCTTGGCTAGAATGGTTTTTGACTTGCTTGAAAAAAGCCCTACTTGCTTCGGAAAAAATTTTGCAAAGTGTTTTGAAAAAAGCGGAGTTTTGGATGACTCATGCTCAAATTTCGTTCAATGACCGGCAGAAACTCATGCTCGATAAGTTGCTTGACGGTAATTTCGTCGGGAAGCTACAGTCGTCAAAATGGGCGAAAATATGCAAATGTTCTCAAGACACGGCGATCCGCGACATCAAAGACCTGGTGGAAAAGGAAATTTTACAGCAGGAAGCCGGTGGCGGCCGCAGCACCAACTATGCGCTAACTGAGATAAAATGATAGTTTGTTCATTTTAATTTGCCCCTTTGCCGCCGTTTCTTTCTGAAACCCACGTCACTTTCTATCCACCCAGATCCACAGCCGCCACATCAGCCAGCCCCAAGCAACAAAGAGTACGTAATACATCCATCGGGGAACGGAGGTCTGATAATCGCCTTGCGGAGCGATTTTGCCGTACTGTTCGGCGGGAATGTCGGCATAATAATAAGCACCTGCGCCAAAGTCATAGCTGCTGACCACGCCTAACCGGTGCGCCATGATGTAAAGGGCTAAAACCAAAGTGATTACAACCATGACGATTGTAATCACTTTGAATAGTTTGTGCTTGCGTGTCATTATTTGAACAAGGCGAGATTCGGAACCTCGAAGAATTTCCCGGATAGCAGCAGCCAGATGACGAAGAAGGTAAGGACAATGTTGAACAGTTGACCGATGACGTAGAGCCAAAGCACTTTGCCGCCGTGCATCTGTTTGCCAATCGCCTTGAAGTTGGTGTCGAGACCAATGCTGGTGAATGCCAGCACAAAAGCCCAGTTCTTGTATTGTCCCAACACTTTGTTTATCTCTCCGACGGCATCACCGCCAAAAACGGGCTGGATGACAAACGAAGCCACCAATGAGGCCACAAAGAATCCGATGATGAACTTCGGGAAACGGTTCCAGATTTCGCCGGCTCCAACATGGGTGCCGCTGGTTTTATCCAATTTGGTGGCAAAGAAGACAGCCACGAAAAACGCGATGAAACCGATGAGGATGTTTTGAATGGTCTTGACCAAAACGGCTGCTTGTTCGGCTTCGTCGCCCAAGGCATTACCCGCCAGTACCACAGCTCCCGTCGAGTCAACGGTGCCGCCGATGAGGGCGCCGCCCATCAACTGGTTCATGCCGCAGGCACGGATGATCATCGGCTCGAACACCATCATCAGGATGGTGAAGATGATGGAGATGGAAATGGCCATGGAAAGGTCTTCTTTCTTGGCTTTGGCGGCCGCACCGGTGGCGATGGCGGCGCTGGTGCCGCATACCGAGGTGGCGGAGGCCAATGTGATGACAAGCGGCTTGTTGCCGATTTTCAGCACCTTGGTGCCGAACCACCACATGAAGATGATGACGATAGGGGTGACACCCCAAGCAATGCCCAGACCATACAGTCCGAACTTGGCGATGTTGGAAAACAGCACCGAAAAGCCCATGACGACTAAGCCGGTCTTGATGTAAAATTCGGTCTTGATGGCCGGTCGCAGCCATTCGGGAATGCCGACGGTGTTGGAAATCAACAGCCCGATGAATAAAGCCCAGAAAGCCCATTCCAAGTAACGGTTGAGGGTGAACTCGGCACTTACCAATCTCACGATGGCGGAAATCAAGAATAACACGATAAAAGCAGGGATAAACTGACCCACTTTGCCGCCTTGCAGCTTGATGCCGATGGTAAATAGGATGGCAAGCACTAAGAAAGTGCGCAACATTTTGATCCAGAAACTGCCGTTTAGCTGCTCTCCCAATGATTGCTTCGCTTCCACATCTTCCCACAAATGCCATGTGGAGAATTTGGCAGCACTGATGTCAAACCACTGTGTGATGACTGCAATGCAAGTCAGTGCGATGATGATAAAACCTAACCAGCAGGCCAGCCAGTCTTCTTTTTGGTAGAGTTGTGTCCAAGAGGATTCTTTTTTATTCATAACAATTATCTGTTTTTAGAATTTGTAACTGAGGATGGCGACAACGCGGTGCTTTTCATTGTTATCTTGGTATTTTCCCTGTATCAGCGAATAATCGAGCTTGAGATTCAGCGACTTCACCGGCCAGTAGTTAAGACCGACCGTGTAAACATTGTTGCCGACGTGTCGGGTGTTTTTATCAAATGATTCAAAACGCAGAACGGGCATGAGGCGTTGCAGGTGTTCCTTTTTTCCGAACTGGAACCAGTATCCGGCGACTGCATAATAGCCTTCGCTGTAAAAATTCTCAGGTTGGAATGGCACCACATCGGCAAATTTTCCTGTTTCGCCTGAAAGATACTCCGATCGGACTACAAAACGGTCATCATTGTATTGTAAGCCAAAGCTATAGCGGTTTCTCGTGCCTTTTTGCACATCCGAAACAAAATAATCGCCGTAGTATAACGAACCAGTAACGGTAAGGGCCTTTAGCATGGGATGGATCTCGATGCGTCCGGCGAAGTCCTTGCCCATGTTGTTGTCAACAATGTTGATGCCGTTGCCGTTGAAAATGCCGAGGCTATAGTCCACAATGCCGAAGCCTTTGTCCTCGACAGGAAATAACGTACCGGTAGCCATAATGCCGATGTCACGACCTAATTTGCCAACGCAACATACATCTTTATAACCGACAAGGCCCCTCACGGCATCGCCGTAGTCGAAGATTTCAAGATTCAAAGGGTTGATGGGGCTTTCTAAGGTGAAAGGGGTTTTGAACTGACCGATTTGAAGCGCGAACTCTGGACAAATGGTGTATTTCAGGTAAGCATCGACAAGCATAGGAGAATTGACGAAATCGCCTTGGATTTTGTACTTGAGACGTTGGGTGAGTTTTCCGTCAACCGAGAGGCGTACACGACGCATTCTGAATGTGTTGTCTACAGCTTTTCCGTTCTCGAAAGGCTGTTCAAAAAGCACTTGTGCAAAGCCGGATATTTTCGGCATACGGTCCACCTTTTCCTGGAGTCCGTTGATTTGATGCTGAAGGCTTCCTGACTCACCTTGTGGGTTTTGTGCGGTGAGCACGGCAGGAAGAACCAACGCAATGAGACCTAATAAAAATCTGTTTTTTCGTGTCATGATTTGTTTGTTTTTGTTATTGATCAATCAATGAATACGACCACAAAAATAGTAAAAATACATATTGTATATATACGAACTAATTATTTTTACCGGATATTTTTTAGGTGGAATGAAAGGGAAAATCATCAGAGGATCGGTAAAGGTAAAGAAGAGGGGAGCGATAAAGGAAGGGCTTTTGACTAACGCTCGACACAGGGTGTTTTCAGCCCATCGGATTGCAGCAGTTTTTCAAAAGCAACGATGAACCATGGGGTATAGCGCTCACGATGCAGTTGCATGTCCTCCCGCAAATCAATGATATTAATGTATTTCCAAGCATGAACTTCGCTGGTGTCGATTTCTGGTTCAGCATCGCTTACACCCATCCATACATGGTCGAATTCATACTCGGTAAGACCTTCGCCTACTGGAGCCTGATAGATGAAACTGAATATTTCGTGCATGTCGCAGATCATCCCCATTTCTTCGTTCAAACGTCGCGCTGTTGCAACAGCAAGGGTTTCGCCGTTGCGTGGATGACTGCAACAGGTGTTGGCCCAAAGACCGGGGGAGTGGTATTTGGTAAGGGCGCGCTGTTGCAAGAGCATTTCGCCTTTGCTGTTGAAGATGAAAATAGAAAAAGCGCGGTGAAGGTGAGGACCATCGTGCGCGGCCATCTTATCCATCAAGCCTATGGCGTGGTCGTTTTCATCTACAAGGATGACTTGTTCCTTACGATCGTCCATATCGCTCAATATCAAACGTTGAAACGGATATTCAGGATGTCGCCGTCTTGAACGACGTAGGTCTTGCCTTCGATGCGGAATTTGCCTGCTTCCTTTACTGCGGCTTCGGATCCGTATTTCAAAAAGTCATCGGTACTCATCACCTCGGCACGGATAAATCCGCGTTGCAAGTCGGAGTGGATGGCACCTGCCGCCACAGGGGCGGTATCGCCTACGTGAATAGTCCAGGCACGGGTTTCGTCGGGACCCGTAGTGAAGAAAGAGTGAAGATTCAGGGTGTGGTAAGCCGTGCGGACTAACTTGTTCACGCCCGGTTCTTTCAGTCCGGCGTCTTCCATGAACATCAGACGGTCGTCGGCATCGAGTTCTGCGATTTCGGCTTCCAATTTACCGGCAATCACAAGCATGTCCTGACCCTTTTTCAAAGCTGCCTTTACCGCATCGGAATATTTGTTTCCCGTGGTGGCGGAAGCATCGTCAACATTACAGACGAAAATCAGCGGCTTGGCGGTGAGCAGTTGCAAGTCTTGCACGTATTTGCGGTCTTCTTCATCCACTTTGGCATCGCGTGCGTTTCCCATGTTTTCAAGCACCTCTTTATAAACGGCAAGCACTTCATAGCACCGTTTGTTGTCCTTTTCGCCGTTCTTCAAGAGTTTTTCCACCCGTTGCATCTTGCGGGTGACAAGGTCGAGGTCGCGGACTTGCAGTTCCAAATCGACGAGTTCCATGTCGCGCACAGGGTCGATGCTGTTCTCGCTGTGCGGAATGTTAGGGTCTTCAAAACAGCGGAGCACGTGTATCAAAGCATCCATGGTCTGCACTTCGGCAAGCAGCTTGTTGCCCACGCCCTGACCGCCTTTGCTCAATCCGGGGAGATCGACGATTTCAACGGTAGCCGGAACAATACGCTTGGAATGCGAGATGTCGTCGATGAGTTTCAGGCGTTCGTCGATGACTTCGCACATGCCGATGTTCGATTTCGAGGCAAAGCCAATCTCAGCCTTCGTGTTGGATATGCAATTGAAAATGGTCGTCTTACCGGTGTTTGACAAACCGATGATTCCACAATTCAGTGCCATAGTGATGTGTTATTTACTTGTCGGCAAAAATAGGCAATTTTTCAATTGGAAAAGTCTTGAAAAACCGATGGCGTTTCAATCTTTTCGGTCGCCAGCTTGCCAATCAATGGATTTGTATTCGGGTTCCTTGCCGGCGGCATCAGTATTATCGAAAGAAGGCTGTTGGGCTTCGGCTGCCAATTGCGAAATCTTTTGGTGATTGCGGATGAATTTCAATCCGGCACGCCATAGATAAATGTCAAATACAATGAAGAGGATGTAAATGCCGGCGGCAAAAGCTGATCCAAGCTCGTTGCCGTATATCAGCAGCCAGTCGAAAACGCCATGTGCGACGAAAGGAAAGAAAAGGGCGAGGAAGATATTACGCATCTTGTGCTTTTTTTCAAATTTTGCCAGAGCAAAAAAATAGCCCATGATGACAGCAAAAAGAAAATGTCCAGGAACGGAGAGCAAGGCACGCATGACACTCGTCCCGATGCCGCTCAAATACGACTCTAAGCCCGAACTATATACATACAGGATGTTCTCGATACAGGCAAAACCCATACCTATGAAAACAGCATACACAATACCATCCATGTATTCGTTGAAATTGCGGTTGCGCCAAATGAACAGAAAGAGGATGATCAACTTGGAAAGCTCCTCAACAAGCCCAGCTTCCAAAAAAGAACGGTAAAAAACGGTTTCCGAATACCATAAGCTATTGAGAATGTAAACGAACAGAAAAGTGACGGGGATGGCGAGTATGCCGCCAAAAAAGGCTTTGACAAGCTGTCCAACAGGCTCTTTCTCATATTTGTCCTTGCGATAGATGTAAATCAAAAGCGCGATGACCGGAAGCACCGACAGTCCTAAGAGTAGCATGTCCATGTCCTTTTATCTTTCTATTAGGTATGAAATAATGATTGCGACGACAAACAGCAATAAAGTGACAAGAACGATTTTCAACAGCCCGTTGCCGCCGGATTTTGATGGAGATTTGTCGCTCTTTTTTGAAGTTTTTGGGTGGGTCATGATCCGAGAATCTTTTTACAGCGCAAAGATAGTTTTTTAGGCAATAGGTGTTGATGGGAGGTTCAAAATACCGAATATGATTTTCACGGCTTTTTTCATTTGTTTGTTTTTTGTTTCCTTTTCTTTCGGTTTTCAAAAATCACTATTTTTGCAAAAAAGTTTCGATATGCAGGAAATGATTCTTATCCTCGATTTCGGATCGCAAGTGACGCAGCTTATCGGGCGTCGTTTACGCGAAATCAACGTCTATTGCGAGATACATGCTTATGACAAGATTCCGGAAATTGGTCCGAATGTAAAAGGGGTCATTTTGAGCGGAAGCCCGTTCTCGGTGCACGATGTGCAGGCGCCTCAGGTTAACCTTGAAGGTATCAAGGGCAAGTTGCCTTTGCTGGCGATATGCTATGGATCGCAATACATTGCACAACATTACGGTGGGACTGTCAATGGCTCCATTGCCAGGGAATATGGTCGCGCCACGCTTTCCGTTGTCGATGCGCAATCGCCGTTGTTCCGCAATGTCAGCAAGAGCAGTCAGGTGTGGATGAGCCATGGCGACACCATTGCACAGCTTCCTGACGGTGCCCGTGTGATTGCCTCTACAGCCGATGTGGAAAATGCGGCCTACACCATGGATGACGAAGCCACCTATGCCGTGCAGTTTCATCCCGAAGTGTTCCATACCAAGGAAGGACCTCAAATGCTCGCCAACTTTGCACTTGAAATCTGCGGGTGCAAAGGCGATTGGACACCGGATTCTTTCATCGAAAGTACGATCAAAAGCCTGAAAGACAAGCTCAATGATGATAAAGTCATCCTCGGTCTTTCGGGAGGTGTCGATAGTACGGTTGCCGCCGTGTTGCTGAACAAAGCCATAGGCAAGAACCTGACTTGTATTTTTGTCGATAACGGATTGTTGCGCAAGAATGAGTTTGAGGAGGTGCTTGCTTCCTACGAGGAAATGGGCTTGAATGTCGTTGGCGTTCATGCCGGCCCATTGTTCTTGAGCAAACTCGTTGGCGTCACCGATCCGGAAGCCAAGCGCAAGGCCATTGGAAACACCTTTATCGAAGTGTTTGATGCCGAAGCGCAAAAGATTTCAGGCGCGCGCTGGCTGGCGCAAGGCACGATCTATCCCGATGTCATCGAGAGTGTGAGTGTGAATGGTCCCAGCTCTAAAATCAAATCGCACCATAATGTAGGAGGCTTGCCCGAAAAGATGAACCTGAAAATTGTGGAACCGCTGCGGGCTTTGTTTAAGGACGAAGTGCGCCGTGTGGGACGCGCCTTGGGCATCAAGCGCGAACTGATCGGCCGTCATCCTTTCCCGGGTCCCAGCCTTGGCATCAGGATATTGGGCGAGGTGTCCGAAGAAAAGCTGCGCATACTGCGTGATGCTGACGACATCTTCATCAAAGGATTGCGCAACTGGCCATGCGATTTACCCAGCGCTTCCTATCCGAATGAAATGGCCGACAACCTTTACGACAGCATCTGGCAGGCAGGCACCATGCTGCTTCCGGTGAAGTCGGTCGGGGTGATGGGGGATGAGCGTAGCTATGAATACACCATTGCCTTGCGTGCCGTCATCTCTACCGATGGCATGACGGCCGACTGGGTGCATCTGCCCTACGAGTTTCTCGCCAAAGTTTCAAACGACATCATTAATAAGGTGAGGGGAGTCAACCGTGTCTGTTACGATGTTTCCTCAAAACCGCCTGCGACCATTGAATGGGAATAAGCGGCAACATCTAATAATACGCCATTGCCGTTATTGGAAACGACACGTAGTGAGCATCCTTTGAATCGCTGCGTGTTATTTTTTTTGGATATGGTCAATTTGGAACCATCAGCGATTTACATGTGAATAATTATTATTTTTGCAGCATTATTGACCGTGTCGCTGTCAAGCTAAAACACACTGAAAATCATATCACATGAAGAATAGGATAGTCATTGTTTTATCATTGTTACTGGTGTTTTTCCTTCCCGTTTTTGCATTGGCTCAGGTTGAAACGGAACGTTCAAAGGAAATTACGCGTATCGGTGGCAAGGATTATTACCTGCATCATGTCAAGCAAGGCGAAACATTGTATGGTTTGTCAAAATTATACAATGTCACCGAGGTGCAGATTACAACCATGAATCCTGAAATTTCCAATGGACTTCAAGCTGGCATGGTGCTTGGGATTCCTGTTGTTAACGAAAAGCCAAAACCTGTTGCTCCCGTGTCCAATGACAACACGCAACATCTCGTCGTCAAAGGAGAGACCATTTATGGCATTTCACGAAAATATGGAGTTACGGAGCAGGAATTGAAAGCCATGAATCCCGGCATTGAAGATGGCTTGCGTGAGGGGCAAACCCTGGTGATTCCTAAAAAAACACCAGCAACGCCATCGGTTCCGTCCGAACCTGTTGTTCCGCAGAAACCGGAAATCACTCATGAATCCTCTCAAGACCAACCAAGCGGCGTATATGTGATGAAAAAAGGAGAAACCTTATTTGATATTGCAAAACGTTTCGGTATCGATATCAAACATATTAAAGCCGTCAACCCCGGGTTGGACAATGCGCCAAGGGCAGGTGTGAGCATCACGATACCGCAAATGGTAAATAACGAAGACTATTTGATACACGAGGTTGAGCATAGCCAGCGCACCAAAGCATTGCTTCGTTTATGGAAAGTTGAAGAAGAGTCTTTCAGAGTTTTGAATCCATTCGTCGGATCAAGGGTTTTTTCGGGTCAGAACGTATTGATTCCGATTCGTCCTGTCAATCCTGACGATCTTCCTCATCCTGTTGTCATTGTGCCTGAAAAGCCCACCACCGAGCTTCCTGAAGAAGATGTTCATGAAGCGCAGATAGTGTTTGCCGATTGCGACGTACTTGCCGAGAACTCACAACGCCTCATGCATGTTGCATTGCTTATTCCGCTTTATTTAAAGGATGTGGACCACATTGTGGTTAGCAAAGACGCAGCGGCAAGGTCGCAGAAGTCGCGTCCATTTTCATTCATTCAGTATTACGAAGGTTTTATGATGGCCGTCGATTCTCTGACCAATCATGCAGGACTACGCCTCGACCTTACCGTTATCGATGTGGACGAAAATGTGAACAACGCCCATGCCGCCGTGAGCAAGTTGCAAAATAAAAATATCGACTTGATCATCGGACCCTTCTTCAGCAAATCGTTTTCTATTGTTGAAGAGTATGCAAAGGCAAACAGCATTGTCATTGTAAACCCGCTTTCCGAACGCGACAATGTCGTGAAAAACAATCCTAACGTTGTGAAACTGCGCCCAAATCAAAAATCACAGATGGCTCAGTTGGGCAATCTTATCCGCAGGCATTATCCTGATTCAAAGGTGACTATCTTTTATGAGCAGGATGTAAATAAAGAAAGTATTGATGAACTGGAACGTGTTTTGAATTTGTCTATCAACACGGAAGTTGGGGTTTCAAATGCAGATTTTATGAACTATGTGGCCCAAGAGAGCAGAAGGCGTGAGATGGGAGAACGCTTGCTTCAGACTGTCGAGGTGGAAGGGCAGGTGTATGCAACGGGTGATATTAATAACAGGTTGAATGATTCGGTGATTCTTCAGAATCGTGTTGACCGTTACATTTATTCAGGAGAAAACCTGAATGCTTTCCACAACCAGTTGTCCGGAGTTAGAGATAACGTTGTAGTCGTTTATGGCACCAGCATCGTTTTTGCTACGCAAGTGTTGAATTACATCAACAAAATCGGCAACAGATACCCTGTCACATTAATTGGACTTCCTGAGTGGGCTAAATTTGACAATTTGATAGTTGAAAACCTAATGACACTCAATGCCATTTATTTTGACGATCATTTTATTGATTATAGCACCCCGTCCGTTAATCGTTTCGTCTTAAAATTCAGGAACAAATACGGCTGTGATCCAAAGGATTATGCCTTCGAAGGATATGATGTCGGATTGTATTTTCTCACTGCATTGATGCGATACGGTAATCATTTTGGCGACTGTCTGCCTAATTATCACATCCCTTTGCTGCATACGAATTATTACTTTACGAAATCGAATGCCGAAGATGGGTTGGAGAATTATTTCTGGAGCATTTACCAGTATGACAATGAGCTGATTAAGCTTACCCCAATAAATTCAAACCATTATATCAACGAATGAGTATGAAATACGCTGGTTTTGTGTTGCTATTGCTTGCTTTGGGATGGACGGCCTGCAACAATGGCGTGAAAAAGGAGAAATGGGAAAATGGCACCATCAAATCGGAACTTCGTTATGAAGGTGATTTGTTGAATGGCATGTGTAAATGGTACTATCAAAACGGCAATCCCCAAGTACAAGCCAATTATGTCGATAACAAACTGGAAGGCAGCCTGATGCGATGGCACGAGAATGGGACTGTTTCGGAAGAATGCTGGTACAAAAACGGAGTGCGCGATAGCGTGCGGCGTTCCTATTCAATAAAAGGCGTTCTTATTTCAGAAGAATACTACACCAATGGCAAATTGAACGGCGATCTAAAAAAGTGGCATGATAACGGAAAAGTTTTCATGGAAGGGCAGTATGTCGATGGCATGATGGACGGGTTGTGGATGATGTTTTACGAAGATGGAAACCTTTCATCAACAGCTAATTATGTCATGGGAAAAGGAACACAGACAGGGTATGACGAATCGGGATACAAGTGCATGACGGTATCGTACGAAAACAACGTAAAACAAGGCAAGGAAACCCGATACGGACCTGACGGCAAGGTTGTTGCAACCCTTTATTATGATCACGGTCATCCCGTTGATTCCCTTGATTTTATTGAAAAACAAGCCGAGCCGTAACATAGAGCGACGAAAATGGACAATCAGGACAAAGAATCGGCAGAACGTACCGACAAATCGCTACATCTGTGGGAACGCATTCTTACAGATAGTGTGCAGCTTCCCTTTGTCAAGGTTGACCGCGAAACGTTTCTGAACAAGGAACTGTCGAAGTTTTGCACGCCCATGGAGGTAATGACCGCCATACAAGGCAGTCCTATCGATGTGCTCAGCAAGAAAGAAATCGATAAATTGGCCAACCAATGCATCGGCTACCATCTCACCACGGTGTGCGGCACATCGGCACTGATGGGACTTCCCGGTGGCTGGTGGATGTTGGGTACCATTCCCACGGACTTGACACAATTTTACGGACACATCCTGTCGCTATTACAAAAGCTGATTTATCTTTACGGCTGGCCATCGCTTACCAACCTGAAACAGGAATTAGACGATGAATCGATGAAAATCATGACCTTGTTTGTCGGTGTCATGATGGGGAACAAGCTGGCCGCAGAAGCCTTGGTCAATATTGCCGCGGCAGCTTCGCAAAAAACAGGATTGAAGATTTCCGAAACGTTTTTGGCGCATTATGCCGTGAAAATAGGCCAATGGATAGGTATCAACGTCACCAAAGACTCGTTTGCCAAAGGGGTAGGCAAGGTGTTGCCTCTTGTTGGTGCCCCCATATCAGCAACGATTACCTATTACACGTTCCGCCCCATGGCGCGTCGTCTGAAACGACATTTAGACGACCTGTACGACATGCGGATGGAAAGGATGAATGCAAAGTAATAGTAAGGGGTATCAACCCCGATCAATCATAAAAGCCTTATTCTCTCACATTCTACGAATGCTGTGTCATTGAACTGTAAATACGGAAAATAATGGTATCCGGTAAAAAGAATCTCACCACTTTAGCGACCTAAAGCGGTGAGACCGGAAAATGATTGCATTACTGCAATGATGAAATTAGAATGTTGGTAATGTTTACTACTTGAGATGGGTTATCACTCTTCTTTTCCTGTTTCGTCAACAGGAGCTTCCCAATTGATTTCCGCGCCCTCGTCGTTGAAATAGACAGTCTTTGCGGTTTGATCCTCTTTGTTGGTCAATTCAACCAGCGTAACTTTCTGTTCGGCGTTGTACTTGATCACACTGATGTCGAAAGTTTCCGACAAAGATGTGATAGCGGCTTGCACTTTTTCATTCAAATCCTTGAGTTCCACAACAACAAAACCATCATCATTGTTTGAAATTTCCACGACGGCTTTTGTTTTTACCGAGTTTGTGGCTTGAACCGAAGCGAAACCGAAAACACCTGTTGCAACGAATGCAATGACTAAAATAAGTTTTTTCATACTGTTTGAGTTTAAAAATTTAGATTGTAATAAATAAAGAACACTTCGATCCCTTTTCTTTCAATAACCGTACAAGAAAAGTATGCATTGGCAATAAATGCAATATTAAATAAATGATTTTCAGTAAAATATATTTTTTTGGATCGATTCTGGTTGCTTTGTAGATTTGTGGATTAATTGTAGAATTGTGGATTTTTTTCCGCAGCAATGTTGAAATGTGTCAAACAAAAAGGAAGTATTTCGATTCAAAACCGGGTAGGAGAGTTTTCTTATTGCAATGGCTAGTCTTGGAGTTTCGCAACTATCGTATATTTATTATTTAGGTGATAAAAAAGAAAATCCCCCGAAATCGGAGGAATTGCTGTTGGAGTAGCCCATAGCGGAATCGAACCGCTGTTTTAAGTGTGAGAAACTTACGACCTAACCGCTAGTCGAATGGGCCAAAAAAAAGGTTCTTTTTGCAGAACCTTTTACGTGAACCAGGCGGGACTCGAACCCACAACCGTCTGATCCGTAGTCAGGGACTCTATCCAATTGAGCTACTGGTCCATCGTTTTGCGCTGCAAAATTACCATTTTTATTCGATCTGCAAGCAAAATCATGCAAATTTTCAAGAAAAAAAATCAAACTACTAATAGTCAATGTTTTATTTCTTGAATTTTTCTATTTCAACTTGATTTTAGGGAACTGTTTTGCGAAAAACAGGGCTTTTTCGACTTATATATGCTGGCTTTCCATCCAAAAAAACTGCTCTTTGGCTTTGATGGGCGGAAAATAAGAGTCGATGACGCCATTGTTCATGAGGTTTTTCGGTGTGCCTGACACCAACGGTCGGTTGTGCGCCACCACCCACATTGTGTCGGAATAGCGCATCAGCAGGTCGAGGTCATGGGAGCTGAACAGGATGGTTTTGCCTTTGTCGCGGGTCAGCATGAGCATCAGTGCCATCAGTTCTATTTTGCTTGGGTAATCGAGAAAAGCAGCAGGCTCATCCATGAAGATGATCGGGGTGTCCTGAACCAAGGCCTTGGCAATCATTACTTTTTGCTTTTCGCCATCGCTGAGTGAGATGAAATTGCGCCCCGACAAATGGGAGATGCCTATGGTGTCGAGGCTTTCTTCGATGATACGTTCGTCTTCCTTGTGTAACCGTGCCAAAAGTCCGAGATGGGGATAACGTCCTGCCGCGACAATGTCTGCCACTTTTAAAAACAAATCATCGGGCTTTTCGGTCAGCACCAAACTGAACAACGAGGCGCGTTCGGTAGAGGAGTACGCTTTCAAGGGTTTGCCGAAAACAAGTATTTCGCCCGAAACAGGTTTCAATCCGGCGGACAAAGTCCTGAAAAGCGTGGTCTTGCCGGCACCGTTCGGTCCTGCCAGCGCCACCAAGTCGCCCTGCATCATGCTGACGTTGATTTTTGGAAACAAAGCCATACCCTTGTAACCGATTTGTAGTCCGTTGGTGCGTATTACCTCTTTCATTTCTTCAAGACTTTTTGACGGTGAAAAATGACCCATATCACGATAGGAGCACCAATCATGGCGGTGACGGAATTGATGGGCAAGTTGCCGTCGAATCCGGGCAATCGGGCAATGAGATTGCAGAGCAATGCCAAATCCATCCCGATAAGTAGGGTTTTGGGTATCAATACCTTATGATTGCTGCTTCGGAACAAAAATCGTGCGATATGCGGCACGGCAAGCCCCAGAAAGGCAATGGGACCGCAAAAAGCAGTGATGACAGCGGTCAGGAAACCGGAAACCAGAATGATCATCATGCTGGAACGCCGGGTGTTTACGCCAAGGTTTTCGGCATAGCGGTCGCCTAACAACAGCAGATTGAGCGTTTTGGACAGAAAGAACGAAGCAACGACCCCGATTCCGACACACACGGCGAGAAACGGAAGCTGGACTTTCGTCACGGCGGAAAAACTGCCCATGCCCCAAATCACAAAAGAGTGCACGTCTTCCTTTTGGCTGAAAAATTTCAGCACATCGGTCACCGAGCTTGCTATGTAGGCAATCATAATGCCGACTAAAATCAGGCTGACCATGTTTTTCAGCCGTATGCTGACAGCAAGAATCAGCAATAACACCAAAAATGCGCCCACGAAAGCTGTCGCTGCTATACCGATGGTTGTCCACCAAGCCGTTCCGCTAATGGCCATGCCGCTGATACCGCCTACCAACAAAACGGAGAACGCCACACCCAAGCTGGCACCGCTACTGATACCCAATATGGATGGGTCTGCCAACGGGTTGCGAAACAAGGTTTGCATGAGTAGTCCCGATACGGAAAGCCCCATACCGGCCAATACGGCGGTTATCGCCTGCGGCAAACGGTAGGCGATGATGATGGAACGCGAAGTGGTGTCGGCATGATGGAAAACCGCATCCACAAAATCGGCAAAGGGAATGGACACCGAACCGATGAGCAGATTGAGGGCAAACAACAGCACCCCGATTAAAAAAATGAGTGCCGATTTCCAAAACCCCGCTTTATGTTCCGTGGTATTCATGGTCACAGTTCGTTGCGTTCCAACAGCAAAATGGCACTGTTGGGAACGATGAAATACTTTTCGCCTTTGTAAACAATTTCAACGGCGCTTTTTTGCAGGAACAGTGCCAAGTCGCCGACATGCGCCTGCGGAGGAAGGTATTGCGAATCGGAATCGCGATCGGTTTTCCAAGGCTCGTCGTCGGGGTCTTTGGCAACGGGAATGGGAATACCCGGACCACATTTCATGACATAGCCGCTTTGTATGGATTCCTTCTCGTTGTAACCTGCCGGCAATAACAGCCCTGAACGGGTCTTTTCGGGAGCCGTTTTGGGCCTGACCAGCACTCTGTCGCCTATAACTATCAGATTGTCAATACTATTCATAATATCTTTTGGACTTGTGTGTCTTTCAATCGTCAAAAATACGAAAAAAGCAGATGGATCTTAGGAATATGAGGACAAAAGCAAATACTGAGGTTGCCTCGTGCTTTGCGTTTTCAGGATGAAAATCTATTGAACTTGCATCTTCTTCATTTCGTCCACCGTGTTTTTCTTCCACGAATCGGGATAGCCCACTTGCTGGGGACGTGCCGGATAACCGAAGCCGTTCCGTTTGAAAATCCCGTTTTCTTCTTGTTTGACGTTGCTGTCCAAGTACTTCACCAACAGGTAGTTGCTGAGTTCTTTCCAGCGTTCCACCGTTTGATGTCCCGATTGACGGGCAAAGTCTGTCAAATAAATGTAAGCTTGTTCGGCATCGGTTTCAAGATAAGAAAGCGCTTGCGCATCGGTTAGAGCGATTTGTTTCTGATACCCGCTTTCCAATTCCTGTTGCACGGCTTGGATGTCGGCGATGACACGGTTGTAAAATAGGTACTTGAAGTGTGCCAAGCGGTTGAAGACCCAAAAAGCGGCGTTATCGGAATAGGTGAGCATGTCGCCGTTGCCTTGACGGAACTCGACGGGCACTTCCCGGATGGCGTTGTAGAATGGCGTGTAAACCGTTGAGTTGGTGTCGTCAACGCCAAACCAGATGATGCCGCCAACAGGGTTGGGCAGCCAGCTTCGGCACTGTGCGATGAACGAGAAACCCGTTTGCTGGGTAACGGTGCAGCGTTCGTGGAAATAGCTTTCGCCTTCATATTTCCAAAAGAGCGGCGTGCAGCGAAACGGAGAACCGAACGGACCGGAACCGGGACCTTTTGACTTGTCCAACTCGGTGCCTTGGTAATGGTTGCGCATGAAGCCCATGATGTCGTCAAGGCTGATTTTGCGGTTGGGCTTGACATACAGCGGCATACGTCCGTGTGTGAGGTCTTCGCCGGTGGCATACGCCCAATATTGTTCCATGCCGTCGCATACGGCGTTGAACATCATCCATACGCGGAGGTCACAAATGCGTGCTGCGGAGAAATCGACAGGTGCATACGCCGCGCTGAAGTCAAAATCCACGTCTTTACCTTTGAAATAACCCTTTCGACGGGCAAAATCAATGACATCGTGTTTGTAAATCACTTCGACTTCGGGACGGTCGAGTTTTTTCCAGTCCTTGTCGGTGATGGATTTCCTGCCGTCGCGCAACGGGAAAGTGGTGATGCGTGCGGCATTGGCATGTCCCGAAATATAACCGTCGGGAATGCGGATGGCCACCCAAACGGCACCCCGATCGGCGTTGATGGTGTCACCTTCTCGATTGAGCTTTGGCGTAAAACCTTTGGGCATGATTTCCATATACCACACCTCGTTGGCATCGCTGATGGAAAACGACTCGCCGTCGCTGCCGTAACCGTATTCCTCGACCAAGTCCGCCATGATTTTGATGGCTTCACGCGCCGTGCGGCTACGTTCCAAGGCGATAAACATCAGGCTGCCGTAGTCCACGATACCAGTGGGGTCGATGAGTTCTTCGCGGCCTCCGAAAGTGGTCTCACCAAGAGCAACTTGATTTTCGTTGATGTAACCTACAATTTGATAGGTATGAGGCGGCTGCGGCACCGAACCGCGAGGCGCATTGGTGCTGCGGTCGTAGCAGATGCGCATGCTGCCTTGTGGCCAGTCGGCTGCCGGCGTAAAATACAACTCACCATAGCGGATGTGCGAGTCGGCACAATAGGTGATGAAAGTGGAGCTGTCAACAGAGGCACCTTTGGTAATCAAGAAGTTGGTGCAGGCTTCCGTTTCACCGATGAAGGCGAAGAGCAACAATAACGGTAACAAACAAATGTTTTTCTTCATGGGACGAAATTTTGTGCAAATGTACCGAAAGAAACGTTTCGTTGTGGCAGTATGAAGCCGATTTCTTAACTTTGCTGCGTCAACGATGGACCAATGCCATTAATAGAGTTGTTGGAACCGTTGACAATTTTAATTGTAAGTTGCAATGAAAACCACCACGCCCTTAGCGGAACGGCTTCGGCCATCGACGTTGGACGACTACATCGGTCAACGCCATTTAATCGGCGACAATGCCGTGTTGCGCCGCGCCATCGAGAGCGGCCGTGTGCCGTCCATGATATTCTGGGGACCGCCCGGTGTGGGAAAGACCACACTGGCTTTCATCATCTCAAAGCAGGTGCAGCGGCAGTTCTTTCAACTGAGCGCCATCAATAGCGGTGTGAAAGATGTGCGCGAAGTCATCGACCGCGCCCGCATGTCGCCCGAAGCCCCCATTCTGTTTATCGACGAGATACACCGTTTCAGCAAGTCGCAGCAGGACTCGCTGCTCGGCGCTGTCGAAAAGGGATTGGTCACCCTCATCGGGGCGACAACGGAAAATCCGAGCTTTGAAGTGATATCGCCTTTGTTGTCACGCTGTCAGGTGTATGTGCTGAAATCACTGGAAAAACCGGATTTGGAAATCCTGCTGCAAAAGGCGGTGCAAGCCTTGGCAGGCGATTACGGCAAAAAAATCATTCTACAGGAAACCGATGCACTGCTTCAGATTAGCGGCGGTGATGGACGTAAACTGCTGAATGCCGTAGAAATCGTTGTCGATTCGCTAAACGACTTGCACGACAAGGATAATGAACTCATCGTGACCAATGCTTTTACGACAGATTGCATTCAAAGCAACATCACGAAATACGATAAGATGGGCGAGATGCACTATGACATCATTTCTGCTTTCATCAAGTCGGTGCGTGGCAGCGACCCGAACGCGGCCCTGTACTACCTCGCCCGCATGGTTGAGGCAGGGGAGGACCCGCTCTTTATCGCCCGCCGCATGTTGATTTTGGCGTCGGAAGACATTGGCAACGCCAACCCCAATGCGCTGCTGCTGGCCAACGCCTGTTTCGATGCCGTGAACAAAATCGGCTGGCCCGAAAGCCGTATCATCCTGTCGCAGACGGTCATCTATTTGGCTTCGTCGGTAAAAAGCAATGCCGCCGTTGCCGCCATCGATGCCGCCCAAGCCTTGGTACGGCAAACCGGCGACCTCAGTGTGCCGTTGCACCTGCGCAACGCCCCTACCAAACTGATGAAAAACCTTGGCTACGGACAGGAATACAAGTATGCCCATTCCTATCAAGGAAATTTTGTCGAGCAGGAGTTCCTTCCCGATGCCGTTAGCGGCACCAAATTGTACGATCCGCAGGACAATCCGCGCGAGCGCGAGCTGAGAAAGAATTTGCGCGACAAATGGAAGGATAAATACGGCT
>JBGYXG010000036.1:0-17296 GCA_041842465.1 Candidatus Limimorpha sp. | reverse complement strand
GAAGCCTGAGTACATCTTACCCCCCGACAACCTTAACAGAGCGCACACCGGTCGTTGCACGGGGCGCAGGAAATCATCAATGACGGCTACAGGTACTGCATGGACCTCGGCCTGGAGAAGATCTTCGACACGGTGAAGCAAAGCAGGCTGGTGCGGCTTCTGTCGGACACCGTCAGTGACGGCCGTGTCGCGTCCCTTGTCCGCAAGAGCCTTCGGGCGGGCGTGATGACGGGCCGCAGGTCTGGGCCCACGGAGCAGGGCGTGCCGCAAGGCGGCCCGTTAAGTCCCATATCGAGTAGCATCATGCTCAATGAGTCTGGCCGAGAACTCGAACGGAGAGACCTTCCGTTTGTCCGATATGCCGACGAGCTGCGCACGCTGGGCAACGGCGTAAAAGCCGAACATGCCGCCGCGCTCTCGTTTTCGGCCCTGTCGTGGTACGCTTTCACCAAGAACCGCAAGACCACCACCATTCGAGCCAACGACGATTTCCCCATCTTCATGCGCGAATGCCGCACCGAAGGCGAATCGTTCTACAAGGTCATGAAACCGCTTGAGCCGAAAAAGGAATACCGCTTCATGTACCTTGGCCGCAAGACGGCCAACTACATCAACGGCCTGCACGAGCTGCGAAAGGCGCACGCCAAGTTTGTGGCCGACAACGAAAACAGCGGCGATGACGACAAGCCCAAGCCCACCAAGCTGCCCGAATGCGTGATCTGCTCCGGGGAGCGCGATGCGGTGTGCTGCCTGTCGAGAGGCTACAAGCCCGTTTGGCTCAATAGCGAAACCGCCGAATTGCCGCCCGCCGCCTTCCACACCTTGCAGGCGCTTTGCGATCGGGTGTACAACCTGCCCGACATCGACGACACCGGGAAACGCCGCGCCAAGGATCTTGCGCTGAAATACCTCGACATCTACACCATAGAGCTTCCACCGTCTTTGTTGTCGCACCGCGACCGACGAGGCAACCCCTGCAAGGACATGCGCGACTACTGCGAGTTCAACGCCGCCCCGCGCGAGTTCGCCAAGTTGGTGCAGACGGCGCGTTCGTGCAGATTTTGGAAAGAAACGCGCACCAAAACAGGATTGCGTACCGAGCTTGACGTTGTCAACCTTCTGTATTTCTTAGAGATGAACGGATATTGCCGCCTGGTTGACAAGCAAACGCTCAAGGAGCGGATTATCCGTATCACAGACGAAAACGTCGTCAGCGAAGCCACGCCGAACAACATCCGCGACCTGTTGAACAACTTTTGCAGCCAGCGCTACATATCGATAGAAGTGAGACGGGCGCTTATTGCCAGCCGCTTCACCGCAAACGTCATAGACAACCTGCCCGTCGTTGACGATAAAATATCCTTCAAAAACAACACGGCCGCAAGCCAGCGTTTCCGCTTTGCCAACGAAAGCATAGAAGTATTCTCCGACGAGGTCAAGAAGTGCAAAGACTTCCACATCTGGGAAGACAACGTAAGCCCGCACGCCTTCAAGCGGCTGCCTCCTTCGTTCAACGCCGAAGCACGCGACGATGGAAGCACCTTTTTCCGCATCAACGAAAACGAATCGAATTTTTTCAGGTTCTGCATCAACAGCAGCCGCCTACACTGGAAGAAAGAATTTGAAGGAGCCTCCGCCGATTACAAGGAAACCTACTATTTCAGCATCGATGGACCGCGCCTTTCAAAAGCAGAAATCGACGAACAAGCCCGCTGCCTGATGGCCAAGCTGTATGCCATCGGCTACCTGCTGCATTCCTACAAGGATCCGTCCATGCCTTTCATCGTGTGGGTGCTCGAAAACAACGTGCTGGGCGACGAGGCATCTTCGGGAGGTTCTGGAAAGAGTTTCCTGTCGGAGGCACTGAAGCTGCTGAAGCACGTGGTGGATCTCAACGGGCGAAGCAAGCACCTCACCGACAACCAGCACTACCTTGAGCGCGTTGACGAAAACACCGACATTTTGTTCGTTGACGACGCCGTAAAGTATTTCGACTTCGACAGCTTCTACACCATGGCCACCGGATCCATGATCGTAAACGCCAAGCACGTGCGCAGCAAGGAAATCCGCTTCAACGAATCTCCCAAGATACTTATCACCTCCAACTTCGCCCCCAACCGCTTCGACGAGAGCACGCTGCGCCGCCTGCTCTTTGTGCCAATGAGCGACTACTATCACAAAAAGACAGAGTTCAACAACTACGACGAAACGCGCCGCATCAGCGACGACTTCGGCTTTAACCTTTTCGACTCCGGCTACTCGCCCGGCCAGTGGAACGCCGACCTCAACTTCCTCATCGACTGCCTGCAATACTTTTTGCAGATGAAAGCCCTGAAAAAAGTTGTTACTGCCGACCTTCGAAGCATCTACAGCCGCATCAACCTCGCCGTCATGGGCGACCAGTTCAACGAGTGGGCCGAAGGCTACTTCCTGCCCGACGGCCCCAACCTCGACGTCCTGATACGCAAGGCCGACGCCTTCAACGACTTCGTGGCCGCCACGGGGCTGAAACTCTGGTCGTCGAGCAAGTTCAGCCGTGCGCTGGCCTCGTTTTGCCGCAACAACAGCCACTACATCGAGTGCCTCAACCCGCCGGAGCTTTGCCCGGCATCGACACCGGGGCGCATCGTGCGCAAAATCAGCAACCGGACCGAATACTACATCTACATCAAGACCGTGGGCACCGACCTGGCCGAACGCTACAAGGACGATTTCTGATATAGCCCTTTGAGGCCTCGGATGGAAATCTTTTTCCGTCCCTCCCGCGCCGAATGGGCGCGGGATTTTTTTTTGCCCGAAAAACAACCAGAAACCGTAAAAACGCACTATCTTTGCACTGGGAAAGGAGAACAACAGTATGACAACCACAAGTACAAAGAAAACATCCGTTTACGAGGAAACGACAAAAATGCAGAAAGAACTCATCGCCTTATTGCTGAAAAAGGCGGGGCTAAAAGAAAAGGACGTTACTGAAATAGCACTGAAACGATGGGCCATGAAGAACCTCGACCTGCTCACCGCTGCCGAACTTGAAAAATATAAACGGATTATCGCATGAAGAACCTCAATGACAAAAACAAAATTTTCGTCGATACAAACGTGCTTGTAGGCTCTTTCATTCAAGACGCAACGCACGAAGATGAAAAAAGATGCTGGAAATATCTTTGTTCCGTTACGGGGAAAAGAATTTACGTGTCGTCACTGAGCGTGGCGCAACTGGTTTCCGTGCTGCAAAAGAAGATGCCAAACAGCGAAATCGTAAGGCATGTGAAAACCATACTTTCAAAAGCCATCGTCATCGATTTTACAGAAAAAGACATCGTGGCATCATTGCATATCGACGGACACGACCTTGAGGACAACATGCAATACGTTCTTTCGCAGAAAATGAAATGCGGAATCATCATTACACAGAACAAAAAGGACTATGTAAACTACTTGAACATCGACGTTATCAAGGCAAAAGAACACCGCAGCATCAACCAGTAACCCACCGCCCGTCCCATTCTCCCTGAAGAACTTTTTTCTGACAAGACAATCGATGTCCTTGTCGACATACACCAATCGATGTCCTTGTCGACATACACCAATCGATGTCCTTGTCGACATACACCAATCGATGTCCTTGTCGACATACACCAATCGATGTCCTTGTCGATATACACAAGACCCTTTCGGATCTTCGCAACGACTTTATCGACAGGCTGTTTGAAGAAACCCCGCAGCGTTAACCGCAAGGTCCCTGAAAGCCATTCACAGCCAGCCCCGCGCCCATTCGGCGCGGGATTTTTTTCGCCCGTCCGGAGCGTTTCCCCTACCGGTTTCACGGCGTCAGCCGTGTTGACAAGATGCGCCAAGGGCGCCCCTTTTTTATCATTCCCAAGCCGCTCGGCTTGGTCTCCTTTTTCCACTTCTTCCCTTTAACCCTAAATTTTTGGAAAAAAAGTGAAACTTTGAAACTTTATAAGATATTGGGATGTTTTTTAGTTTTCAAAACATTAAAAATCAATACTTTACAAAATAAAGGAAAAAGGTTTCACTTTCGGTTTCACAATTTCACATCGGGCTTTCGCTTTGCGATGTGAAACCGAAGCCCAAGCCCTCCAGTGCCGAAAATTTCAGGGTTTCACTTCTGAAACTTTGCGATGTGAAACCGCTAACCTATTGATAATCACCATACCATAGCAACAAAAAAACGGTTTCACTTTTTTCCCGAAATTTAACTTTTACAAGAGTTTGTTGCAGCAAGCAAAATCATTCATACATTCGCAATGTAAAGACTTGCGTAAAATGTTCAAAGTTGAACATAATAAATTAAATATCAACATTTTATGTTGCTTTTCCGAATATTTTTCATATTTTTGCAGGGCGTAACATTAAAACCATGGCAAGAAAATCGAAAACCAAAAACAAATCGGCTAATCAAGACGGACGGAAAACGCATTACGATTTTGATTATCATAAAATTGGCCGTGTGAGGATGAATAGTTGGGCAAGCGAAAAAATCCCCGTCGCAGACATTATGGTTTCCGACAGGGAATTGGTGCATATCTTCAACCGGCACAAAACAGAGCTGCAAACGCTTGGAATAAGCTCCTTTTCCTACGTGCAAATGATAGTTTCCCGCTTCTCAGAGGTAAGGAAGGATACAGTTGGTGTTTATTACTTCATAATGAAGGGTAAACGCCAAATGGCATCAGATACTGAACATGTCGCCGTTGTGGAATTGGAATTGAAAGAAAAGGGCAACAAGAAGTTCTACAAAATAAAAACAGCCCGCCCAATGAATTACGGCAGGCTGTTGAAATTTGATTTCGTGTGTGATAATCCCCGCTCTTAACACAAGGCGTCCGCCTCTCCTTGCCTCTGTACCGCTGAAACTGCAATAATCCGTGGGCGAAATGCAGCCAGACGCAGGTAGTGAGCCACCCGAAACACACCGCAAATATATACAGAAATTTTTAAAAATCAACACAAAGCAATAAAAAATCCATCAAAACCATAAAAAACATGGAAAACAACGAAGATCAGAAAACGGAAGCCGCTTCAGAAAAACAGAAAAAAGAGAGTTTGAAGATTGAAGGCGTGTCGCACCAGCTCAATATGGGAATGGGCGCCCTCCTTTCTATTTCGCTTGAATAATTCTTGCGCTCTGAAGTACAAATAGCGCCGCAATTGCAATAACAAGCCACGTCAATATCTTGACACGTTCCTGCACGACTTCATACAAGCTGTAAATGCGACATACGGCACAGTCGTTGGCTACTGTTGAAGAAGCCTCGGCATGAGTAAATATTGAATTTACCGTCTGGGCTGTTTCCTGTGCGTTATCTATTTGTTCGTTATTGGGTTTACCCGATCCCAAAAGTCCACTTTTTCCAATCATTTTTTAATCCTCCAAAAAGTAATAGCCAAAAGCTATTGATGCAATTAATAAATACGATCCGTACTGCGATAGGAACCTTGTTGAAGCGTTATTCGGAATGTATGTGTTTTGTTCGTCAATTCCAGAGCCCATAAATGACCTTACGGGTTCCTCCGAATCGTTGACCGGAGGAACGTAGTGATGTTCCGTATGGTGATACGGCTGCGACACCTCACCGGAAGACTGCCCGACAACATAGGCCTCTGGTGGTCGGGATGGATGGCTCCCGTAATGGGGTCTCGGACGGACTGCAATTATTTTCATCGTTTTTCGTCACTGAAAATGAAGTAACCCACAACAATTGCCACAATCCACCAGTACTTTCTAAGAAGCGGCATCAAACCATTAGAACGAGGCGGCACTACTTCAAATGGGATGTTTCCACCTGTGCTGCCATCGCCGCCTGCTCCACCGCCCGATGACGTTCCTCCACCGCCAGTTGTATTAACAAATACATTGCCAGGTGTGTCGTTTGTTGTCGAAGGACAGGTCGTGATGGTCGGCGTGCTGCATGACCGTCAGGGGGTCGATGCCCGACTTTATCATTTCGTTGATGCCGGTGTCGCGCAAGCTGTAAAGCTGCATCTCTTCCGGAAGCTGCAACGCATTTCGCATCTTAATCCAGTCTTTGGAGAAACGGGAGTTGGGAATGGGCTTCTTTCCGGCGGCATAGTCCCTGCTGCCAATCAAAAAGTCATCTTTACTTGCGCCGGAAATCCATTTGGCCACCAAAGTCTCCAAAATGGGGCTCATGGTGGCAAAACGCGAATAATGGGTCTTGGCGTTCTCCGGACGGATATAGATATAATGCTCATTCAGAAACACATCGCCGACCTTGATGCAGCGTATTTCCTTTGGCCTGACGAGTGCCGAATAGACCAGCTGGCTCACAATGAGCATCCCCTTGTTGTTTTCAAGGCAATAGTCAGTAATTCGTTTCCTGGTGCCGGGAGGAATCAGCATCCTTCGCTTTTCCGATTCACGCTTGGTCTTGATGCCTGCAAACGGATTTTCCTTGCAATAGCACTTGTCAACCGCCCACGAAAACAAGGCGCGCCCCGCCTTTAGCTGGTTGTTCCACGAACGGCCTTTCAGCCCTTTTTCAAAGAAGCAATAATCGAGGAATTTGACGGCAAGCACCTTGTTGAACAAAACGGACTGGCATCCGGGAGCTGCCATATCAAGCCATTTGCCGAATCCTGAACAAAACGAACGGTAAGAACGCATGGTGTCAGGGCGCAGCTCTTCCTGCTTTTCGGATAGGTAGGCGCTGATCACTGCCGGTAGCGGTGTGTAGTATCTTGAATTTTGGTTTTCTCCAACGGGCGACCATCCGCCTGCCAGCTTTGCATTAATGGTGTTGATGATTCCGGCGCAATGATTCTTGAAATCGGAAAGCCTCGAATAATGTTTCCGAAGCGTGTTCAGGTGTGTTCTGAAACGCTGCATTTTGCCATCGTTCGGATTAAACGTTTGGTATTCAATATACCATCCATGACTATTTCTTTTTAATTGTGCGGGAAGAAATTCGACTACTGACATTTTTTTTCTCCTTTTCGACGGTCGAAAAGGTTGTTATACATCGGTAAATCGTGTGCAGATCCTGTGCACTAAAAACACGAAAATCAGCCCTAAAAGACTGATTTTCATTGCTTGTGACCCGGCTGGGGCTCGAACCCAGGACCCCCACATTAAAAGTGTGATGCTCTACCTGCTGAGCTACCGAGTCATCGGTTTTGCGGGTGCAAAAGTACGCAAAAAATCAATGCAACCAAAAAAATGAACGTTTTTTTTGAATTATTCTAACTTTCCTTTTCCCTGTCTTACGATAAGTATTTCATTATCAGTGCAGTCAACAACAGTACTTGCTACGTTTTCGCCCAAGCCGCCATCGATAACAATATCGACTTTGTCCTTGTAGCGTTCGTGAATTTCTTCCGGATTGGTCAAATAGTTGCCCATTTCGTCTTCTTCGTCAACCAAGGAGGTGGTCATAATGGGTGAACCGAACTCCCTTACAATGTCAGTGATGATGGGCTGGTCGGGGATGCGGATACCAACGGTTTTCTTTTTGCTCTGAAAGATGCGAGGGATGTTGTTGTTGGCTTCAAGAATGAAAGTGAACGGACCGGGCAGGTTGCGACGCATCATCTTGAAAACCGAGTCGTTGATGGGCTTGGTGAATTCCGACAACATGCTCAGGTCGTGGAAAATAAACGAAAAATTAGCCTTTTCCTTCTTGATGCCTTTGATGGTGCAGATGCGGTCGAGCACTTTTGGCTGCCGGATGCTTCCCCCCATGCCGTAAATCGTATCGGTAGGGAAGATGATCAGACCGCCGTCGTTCAAGCATTCAAGTACCATCTTGACATTCCGAGGATTAGGGTTTGTTGGATGTAACTTTAATATCATCGGCGCCAAAATTGAATTGGCTGCAAAGTTACGAACTTTATACCGAAAATTGCACCTTATTATGATGAGAATTAATGCTCTGTATTCGTATTTTTGATAATATAATGAAATTCAAATGTTTATATTGATTTTTACTTTGTCGAAGTTTTTGTTGCAATGTCGGTATCATGCGGAATTTATGCGTAATTTTGCCGCTTCGATTGAAAAGGGCAAGCCGAGGCTTGCTCTGCAAAGCCCATGCTGTATCCTGTTGTGATTTGTGCGCTTACCTGCATCTTGCTGATCCTTGCAGTGCTGTTTCTCCCCAAGGTGAAAGTCAAATCTTGGTCGGTGGATTTGTATTGGGTGGTGGCAATGGCTGGTGCGGTGGCGTTAGTGCTTACGAAACAAGTGGATTTCAATGTGATAGAACGTGAACTGACGGCCAATACAGCCATCAATCCGTTAAAAATACTCGTCCTTTTCCTCTCGATGACCATACTATCCATCTATCTTGACGAGCTTGGATTTTTCAGTTATCTGGCGAACAAGACTTTGGAGAAAGCCGGCAAGTCGCAACTCAAGCTGTTTCTTTATCTTTATCTGATTGTTTCGTTGCTGACGGTTTTCACTTCAAACGACATCATCATCCTTTCGTTTACGCCATTCATCTGTTATTTTGCCAAAAACGCCCGCATCAACGCCATGCCTTATCTGGCTGCCGAATTTGTGGCGGCCAACACATGGAGCATGGCGCTCATCATCGGCAACCCGACCAATATTTATTTGGCCACTGCCAACGGTATTGGCTTTTTGACTTACCTCAAAGTCATGGCTTTGCCTACGCTTGCCGCCGGGTCGGTGGCACTTTTGCTGCTTTACCTGATGTTTCGCAAACAGTTGCTATCACCCATCAAGGGGCGTCCTGTGCAGCAGACGATTTCCGACCGTTTGAGTCTGTGGGTGGGCATCGTTCATCTGGCATTATGCACCATGGCGCTTTCGGTGTCATCATATATCGGGTGGGAAATGTGGCTTATTGCCGCTTGCTCCGTTGGCAGCCTTGTTGTTTGGTGCCTGCTCATTGACTTGTGCCGACACCATGCGCCAAACGAGTTGTTGGCAAGTCTGCGCCGTGCTCCCTGGCCTTTGGTGCCGTTTGTGCTGTCGATGTTTGTCATGACCATTGCCTTGACACGGCATGGCGTTACTGCCGAGGTCAGCGATTTTTTGGGGAGCGGCAATCCCTTGCTGGGTTTTGGTTTGTCGTCGTTTTTTGCATCCAATGTCATCAACAACATTCCCATGAGCATTCTGTTTTCGTCTGTCATCGGGGTGTCGTCGCCCGCCATTCAAACCGAGGCGGTTTATGCCGCTATTGTCGGGTCGAACGTGGGAGCGTTTCTGACTCCCATTGGAGCTTTGGCAGGCATCATGTGGACGTCTATTCTCAGTCATCACGGTTTGCGATTCACCTATCTCGATTTTCTAAAAATGGGAGTCACAGTGGCGGTGCCGTCACTGCTTTCGGCTTTGCTACTGCTTGATGTTTTGTTTTGACATCAAGGGAAAACATTTTCGTTGGCGTGAAAAAAAAGTGTAGCGAAGCGGATTTTCTTGTACCTTTGTGAGCCAAACGGATATGGGCATAATAGTATTCCAGTTTTATGTAATAATTTGAAAAATAGTGTTTTATGGGAGGATTTTTTGGCGTAGTCTCAAAGAGACCTTGCATTTCCGACTTGTTTTACGGAACGGATTATCATTCACATCTCGGCACAAAACGCGCCGGTTTAGCCACCCGCGAGAACGATATGTTCTATCGCTCGATCCATGATATCGAAAATTCGTATTTCCGCACCAAGTTCAGTGAGGAGTTGGGCAAGTTCAAGGGCAATCAGGGCATTGGCGTGATTAGCGACACGGATTCGCAACCCATTGTGGTCAATTCGCATCTGGGGCGTTTCGGCATTGTCACCGTGGGTAAGATTAACAATGTGGATGCGTTGGTGCAGCGTTGCCTCGATTATAAGCAGCAGTTTACCGAACTAAGTTCCGGAAAAACCAATCCTACCGAGCTGGTAGCTTTGCTCATCACACAGGGAAAGGATTTCGTGGACGGCATCGGCAATGTGTTTCGTAGTGTCAGAGGCTCGTGTTCCATGCTTATCCTCACTGATAATGCCATTATTGCAGCACGCGACTACTACGGGCGCACGCCCATTGTCATCGGGAAAGATGACGAGGGCTATGTGCTGGCATCGGAGAGCCACAGCTACCAAAACCTTGGGTACGAAACATGCCGCGATGTTCGTCCGGGCGAGATTCTCAAGGTGACAAACGACGGCATCACACAGTTGCAAGCGCCGGCACCACATAGGCAGGTCTGTTCCTTCCTGTGGGTATATTATGGCTATCCTGCTGCCGATTATGAAGGTATCAACGTCGAGGCGATGCGTTATCGTGGCGGTTTCCAAATGGGGCAAAAGGATAATGTGGAAGCGGATTATGTGGCGCCCATTCCTGATTCAGGCATCGGTATGGCCATTGGATATTCCGAAGGCAGCGGCATTCCGTATCGTCGTGGTGTGGTGAAATACACCCCTACATGGTCGCGGAGTTTCATGCCGGTGAACCAGTTGCAGCGTGAGCATGTCGCCAAGATGAAACTCATTCCCAATCGGCAATTGATGCAAGACAAAAGCATCGTGTTGTGCGATGATTCCATTGTGCGAGGCACCCAGTTGAAGGACAATGTGAAGATGTTGTACGATTTTGGCGCCAAGGAACTGCATGTGCGCATCAGTTGTCCGCCACTCATCTACGGATGCCCGTTTTTGAATTTCTCGGCTTCGAAGACCGATATGGAACTGATTACGCGCCGATGCATTGAGGAAATGGAAGGTGGCCGTGACAAAAATCTTGAGCCGTATTGCGATCATTCTACACCTGAATATGCCCGGTTGGTAGAAAAAATCCGACAGCATGTGGGAGTGGATACGCTGAAGTTCAATACGTTGGATGCTGTTGTAAGTGCCATCGGCTTGCCGAAATGCGAACTTTGCACCCATTGTTTTGATGCATCAAGCAAAGGTCAATGAGTTGGATTGTAAAACATTGATTCTTAAACACATACAAATGATTCGATTTTTTTTCGATGAAATCGGTTGTCGGTATGCGAAAAGATTGTACTTTTGCATCGGGTAAGTCTTATACGACCAGCTCCTGCTGAAATCCCCCAGGACCGGAAGGTAGCAAGGGTAGGCGGTTGAGCGGTGCGATGTAAGTAGCTTACCCTTTTTTGTTTATGCCGCAAAATCATTATTTTTGCACCCAAATACGAAAAACAATGGATTTATCGATAGTCGTGCCTTTATTGAACGAATCGGAGTCGCTGCCGGAGTTGGAAGCGTGGATTCGTAGGGTTGTTGAGAAGGAAAACCTTTCCTATGAAATCGTTTTTGTTGACGATGGCTCCACCGATGCTTCATGGAGTATCATCCAGCGGCTTGCAGCGGAGAATCCCCATGTGAAGGCGTTGCGTTTCCGCCGCAATTACGGCAAGTCGCCCGCTTTGAACGAAGGTTTCAAGGTGGTGTCGGGCGATGTGGTCATCACTATGGATGCCGACTTGCAGGATAGTCCCGATGAGATTCCCGAACTCTATCGCATGGTGAAGGAGGAGGGGTATGACCTTGTTTCGGGTTGGAAAAAAGTACGTTACGACTCCAAGCTGATGAAAAACATCCCGTCGAAGTTCTATAATTGGACTACGCGCAAAATGTCGGGCATCAAGTTGCATGACTTCAACTGCGGATTGAAAGCCTATCGTCTCGACTTGGTGAAAAGCATTCAGGTTTACGGCGAGATGCACCGCTATATCCCCATGCTTGCCAAAGTGAGCGGCTTTTCGCATATCGGCGAAAAGGTGGTGCACCACCAGAAGCGCAAGTATGGCACCAGCAAGTTCGGCATGAGCCGTTTTGTAAGAGGTTATTTGGATTTGCTCACCATCAGCTTCATCTCGAAGTTCAGCAACCGCCCCATGCACTTCTTCGGAGTGTTAGGCTCGCTGACTTTTTTGGTGGGTTTCGGCATCGCCGTTTATTTGGTATGTTCGCGTTTATTCGCCCATGTCTATCATATGACCGACCGGCCGTTGTTTTATTTCTGCCTGCTGGCCATGGTGATCGGTGTGCAACTATTCTCGACGGGGTTCTTGGCGGAGATGGTTACCTCGACACAGCGCGAAAAACGTGTTTATTCCATTGCTGAGAAAATACATCTTTCAGAATGAGCAAAGTATCTGGTATTTAAGTGAATATAAAAATCCGCAACGATTCCGTTGCGGATTTTTTATTGGGTGATGTTTCTTTCGGTTCGAAATCAGTACATGTCGTCGATGCCGCCATCTATGCTGTCGTCATAGCTGTCGTCGCCAAACGCTTCATCAAATTCGTCTTCGTCAAATTCATCTTCAAACTCGTCGAATGGGGAATCATCGGCGAAGTCGTTGTTTTCCCAATCGAAGTCTTTGTCCAATTTCGATTCGTCGAACTCGTCTTCCGAGTCAAGGTTGTTCATGAATTCGTCAATTTCATCATCGGTCATCTTGTCGAAATTGGCACCGAGAAGGGCGGAGTCGTTGATGGAACGGCTCATGGATTTCAACTCCCGCATGACCGAAGGTGAAACATAGAACTCGTCAATGTTCTCCTCGCAATACTTGATGTATTTCGGGTCTTTTTCGTAAACCTCAGCGATGGTCATTCCTTCATATTTGCCGAAGGAGAATACCGAGTCAATGTCATAGAATTGCATGTCAGTTAGTTTTGTGAGTTACACTTTCTGTTATGGCCTTCCGAAAGGCGGTTTTCATGATGCAAATATGCAATCTTTTTTTTGAAAGTGGTTCATTTTTCTCGAAAAAACACGTAAACCGCTAAACGACAGATAGCCTTTACCGGTACTTGCTCGAATTGGAAATATGATGCACGGTTCGCTTTTGGAAAAGCGTTTTTTGTATTTTTGCAAAAAATCAATGATACATGGATATCCGAGATGTCATTACAGCCTCTATTGAGGTGAAGCGACGTATTCTTGCCGACAAGGACTTTGTCTGCCGCATCGGGAAGGTCGCCGAGTTGTGCACGAAGGCACTTCAATGTGGCGGAAAGATATGGTTTTGCGGCAATGGGGGCAGTGCAGCCGATGCGCAACACCTTGCCGCCGAGCTGAGCGGCCGTTTCTATATGGACAGAAAACCGCTTCCTGCCGAAGCACTGCATGTCAATACGAGTTTTTTGACCGCTGTCGCCAATGATTACGGGTATGAACAGACTTATGCACGAATGATCTGTGGCAGTGCACGGAAAGGCGATGTGCTTTTTGCCATCAGCACATCGGGCAACTCACTCAATATCTTGAAAGCCATCGAACAGGCTAATGCCATGGGGGTGTCTGTTATTGGATTTACGGGTGAAAGTGGCGGAAAAATGAAGGATTGTTGCGATGTGTTGCTCAACGTGCCCAGCACCGACACGCCACGTATTCAGGAAGCGCATATCATGATCGGACACGTCGTTTGTGAAATGATAGAAAACAATTTGTTTCAGTAACTTATGAATGTTGATTGGAATCAAATTGTTAAGCCGGATTGGACGCTGTTTCTCGACCGTGATGGCGTGATCAATGAACGTATTATCGGCGGGTATGTGCAAAATACCGAACAGTTTCGTTTTCTCGACGGCGTGTTGGAAGCCATGGCGGTCTTTGCCCGACGTTTTTGTAGGATCGTATTGATTACCAACCAGCAAGGAATCGGGAAGGGGCTGATGACGGTGACACAGTTGTCGGAAATCCATGCCATGATGAAGACTGAAATTGAGCGGAACGAAGGCCGTGTCGATGCTATTTTTGCTTGTCCGCAACTTGCTTCCGACCCTGACAATTACCGCAAACCCAATCCGCGTATGGCGCAGATGGCCTGTGAACGTTTCCCCGAAATCGATTTGTCGAAAACCATTATGGTTGGCGATGGCCATCTTGATATGGAGTTTGGCCGGAATGCCGGAACGTATAATGTTTTTATTGGCAGTGCCGATGAGTTGGCAGATGACTGTTTCGGCAACTTGTATGATTTTTCAATTGTTCTTGCAAAATGAATTCAATAACTATTTTAATTATCTTTCTGTGTTACACAATATTACTATTTGTTGTTTCACATTTTGCTTCACGTAAGTCGAACAACGATACGTTTTTTACAGGAAACCGCAAGTCGCCGTGGTATGTGGTGGCGTATGGCATGGTAGGCGCTTCACTTTCGGGGGTGACTTTCATGTCGGTACCTGGATATGTCAACAGCACGCAATTTACTTACTTTGGTGTTGTTATTGGTTATGTTATTGGTTATCTTGTTATTGCATACGTTCTTTTACCACTTTACTACAAGATGAATCTGACCTCTATCTACACCTATCTTGACCGGCGTTTCGGTGCTTCTTCAAGAAGGACGGGGTCGTTTTTCTTCATCGTTTCACGTTTGCTTGGGTCGGCATTGCGTATGTATCTTGCTGTATTTGTATTGTATGAATACGTATTCAAGGATTGGAACCTTCCGTTTTGGGTTCCTGCATTGGTGTTCATCATCCTGATCCTCGCCTATACGTTTCGTGGCGGCATCAAGGCAGTTGTTTGGACCGACACGTTGCAGACCACGTTTCTGCTGTTGGCTACTTTTGTAACCATCATTTATATTTTGCGCAATCTCGACATGTCACTTTTCGACTTGTTGCGCGATGCCTCGAACAAAGGCTATACCAAACTGATAGAATCAGACTGGCGTTCAAGGAATTACATTTGGAAACAGATTGCCAGCGGAGCTTTCATCACCATTGCCATGACCGGTCTTGATCAGGATATGATGCAGAAAAACCTGACTTGCAAATCCTTGAAAGAAGCCCGGAAAAACGTCATCAGCCTGAGTGTTTCCTTGGTGTTTGTCAACCTGATGTTCTTGGCTTTGGGTGTTGCTTTGCTTTACTATTCGCAAGTTTCGGGCACGCCTCTTCCCACCGATGCGGCGGGACATGTGGTGAACGACAAGATTTTTCCGTCCATCGCCTTCAGCCTTAGCAAGTTTACGTGCATTGTTTTTGTCATCGGACTTGTGGCGGCGGCATTTTCAAGCGCCGATGGAACGTTGACATCGTTGACCACCACGTTTTGCTATGACTTTCTGCTTTTCGATGAACAAAAGAAGCTGTCAGAGGAACGGAAGACTAAGGTGCGCAAAATGGTGCATATCGGTTTTGCCCTGCTCTATTTGGTGGTTATCATCATTTTCAGACCTTTTCACAATGATTCGTTGATCAAAACCTTATTCGACATCGCCAGTATTACTTATGGCCCCTTGCTGGGGCTTTATTCCTTTGGGCTGTTTGTGAAGAACCGCACGCCGCATGCAAGTTGGGTACCGGTCATCGCCATATTATCTCCGGCATTGTGTTTTATCCTGAGCCGCTACTCTGTTGTGTGGCTGAACGGATATACCTTTGGATTCGAGCTGCTCATTCTGAATGGTCTCATTACATTTTTTGCACTTTTGGCAGTGAGCAAAAAAACGAAACAAGTTGCAATGGATGGAATGGATTGGTAACAATCGTATATGAATCTTTTATTTTGATAAAGATGTATAAACAAAATATATTCAGTGTATTATGCTGATTGTTTATTTGGAATATAATGCGAAGAGCTACATCATTACGATTGGGGGTTCTTGTACGTTTGGGCGTGTTTTTACTGCATGATCGACGAATTTCCAAGCTTGAATGATGAAAAGCAATCGAATAAATGTTTATTTTTGAAGACTAATTCTATTCGATATGAAAAAAAATCATCTTATTGTCAGTTTCCTGATTTCGGCGTTGTTTGTTTGTTCTATAGGCGTTGTGAGGGCGCAATTTATGACCACATTTGCCAAAAACGTCACTCCGGGACAACAAAAGGGCATCTATTATTCGTTGCCCCAGACCGTATTGCAATTGAATTTCCTCATTGAAGAGTCAGAAGTGTTCAAAGGTCCATTCAGCGACTATGCTTTGCGCCTTTTGGGCACATCGGATTATATTCAGGCCGATGGCATGGAATATCGCATGGTGGGGCTAAGTGTTAGCACAAAAGCCGATGTTGACCCCAACGCTACGTTTTTTGTGAGTATTCCGTCGCGCAGCTCCAATCCCGTCGCTTTCAACCTGTTACCCAATGGCATTATCAAGAGTTTGAAAGTCGGCAAGGAAGAATCGGAACAAGTATCAGGTAATACCTCCAATCCGGAGGCTCCACGGCATGTAGCGGTATCTACATCCGACAATGTTTTCGGCAACTTGCTTATCTCCTCGGAGGCCAAGTCTTCGGAAGCGATGGCAAAATCCATCGTGGCGAAGATAGAGAAGATACGCGAAGAAAAATTCAATTTGCTGAAAGGTTATCAGGAGACGGCTTACGACAGCAAGACCCTTGAGGAAATGTATGCGCGGCTTGATGCAATGGAAAACGACTACCTGAGCCTGTTTATCGGTAAACGCATTCCTAAAACGGTTACGAAGACCATTCATGTCATTCCTTCAAAAGAGATTCCGACCATGACGGTGGGTAAATTCTCGGAGACCAAAGGGCTTACAACGGGCACCATGGGAGCCGGCACTCCGATCACGGTACAAATCATTTCCTTACAGAATACGGCGGTTATCAATGCCCCCAGTGAATCGGCCATTGCACTGATGACCCATGAGAACAACTTGATTTATCGCATCCCCGATATGGCTAATGTCAAGGTGAGTTGCGGAAACCGTGTGCTTCTTGAAGACCGCTTCCTGATCAACCAATTAGGGGTAATGCTCATGGCGCCCGTTGGGAAAAACAGCTTGTATTTCGATACCCAGACAGGACAGGTTACCAATCTTAAAATCAACTAAAGCATTAGATTACCATATATAAACTATTTATATATAGTTATTTATAATCGAGTAGGAGGAAAACTGCTTCATTTTCCTCCTACTTCATTTTCCGTCCTCTCACACCACCGCACGTGCGGTTCCGCATACGGCGGTTCTTAACCCGGATGCAATTTCACGTAATAATCCATAAGCCATGGGTAGCCGGCTCGTCTCAGCATCTCGGTGGCGGCGACGCGGTGCATGAAGCTGTGGGCCGCACGGCAGTAGCCTTTGCGACTGTTCGACCACTGCCACGCCCGCCCGAAGGCTCTTGCGGACAAGGGACGCGACACGGCCGTCCCTGACGGTGTCCGACAGAAGCCGCACCAGCCTGCTTTGCTTCACCGTGTCGAAGAACTTCTCCAGGCCGAGGTCCATGCAGTACCTGTAGCCGTCATTGATGATTTCCTGCGCCCCGTGCAACGACCGGTGTGCGCTCTGTTAAGGTTGTCGGGGGGTAAGATGTACTCAGGCTTCCCGTCCG
>JBGYXG010000035.1:0-3215 GCA_041842465.1 Candidatus Limimorpha sp. | reverse complement strand
TCTTATCGAAAGACAGACTGTTTTGGGTCCTTTCTTTATCTGTACTCCACAAAAGGGCGAAATGCAAAGTTTTCTGCCTAGCTCCAAGTCTTTCGCTGCATAAATGAATGAAAAAGAGGCAGCCTTTTGAGACTGCCCCTTCAAAATGAAAAAACCTACTTACAATCGTACTGTTTTTTTCGTGATCGTATTCAAAACTTTTTCTTCTATATTGTTTTTGTTTAGTTCTTGATATGTTGAACGCCATATTCGTTGACAGCTCCCAACAATTGCGGGTCTTTTGCCAAGTTGTTACGGTTTGCTCAAATAAGCCTTGTCGATCTTTCCATCGTTACGGTTCGTGCCGTTGGGATAGTTGGGCTGATCGAAAGAAACTGTCGAGACAACCAGAAGCATGGTGACGATGCGAAAAAGTGTTTTCATAGGATCAAAATAATAAACAACACTATTTTGCGACAAAAGTAAGGCAATAGTCGATGCGTGTCAACAGGTATTTTTACCTGAAAAAATAAGCCAAAGGATAAGAGATCATTTGGCTTTGATTTTTCTGATATGGAGTGCAAAAGAGGATTAAACGATGCTGATGATTTTGTTCCGAATGGCATAACGCACCATTTCAACGGTGGTGTTAAGCCCGAGCTTTTTGAATATTTTTGCTTTGTGCCCTTCAACGGTGCGGGGGCTGATGTTCAGTTTGTTTGCAATCTCCTTGGATAAATAACCTTCGCACGAAAGTTGGATGATTTCCAGCTCTTTTTTTGAAAAAATACTTGGATCATCACTTGAAGCAGACTTGTTCAAGGAAATGTTTCTTATCAACATTGAGAGATCGGCGCCAAAATAACTGTTGCCTTGCATGATGTCGTGAATGGCAAGATGAAGCTCGGAAGCGGGCTGCGACTTGCTGATGAAACCGTCAATGCCAATATCCACCACGTTCAATAGGGTTTCCTCATCGCATTCTGATGAAATCATGAGTATTTTGATGTCGGGATATTGCATTCTGACCGTTTTTGCAGTATCTATTCCCGACAATCCCGGCATAAGGATGTCGAGCAACACAATGTCGGGACATAGAGTCTGCAACATGTCGAGCAGCTGTTTGCCGGAGGAAGCCTCTCCGATGATTTGCATATCACGACTACCGGAAATCATTGTTTTTATCCCGATACGCATCAAAGGATGATCGTCCGTTATGATAATTTTGATGGTTTCATTCATGTTTTTCATCCTTTTGTAATGGTGAGGGAAAAAGTGGATCCCGATCCTAATACGCTTTCAAACGATAGGTCTTCGTGGCAAATGTCGGCAATGTCTTTGCAAATGGAAAGACCGATACTTGAACCGGTTTCGCCTTTGGTGCCCATGCTTGAAATGATGTTTTTCTTGAAAACCTTATCTTGGTCTTGGGGGCTGATGCCAACGCCATGGTCCGTAACGCTGAGTAGCCATTTACCGTCTTTTTCTGACAGCGAGATGTCGATAGCTTGACCATCGATGGAAAATTTCATGGCGTTGCTGATATAATTGCGGATAATGGCGGAAATCATATTCCGGTCACTATAGCAAATCGTGTTTGCCGGAATATTGATGTTGAAACTGATACGTTTGTCTTTGGCTTGGTTGTCAAACACCTTGATGTTTGATTCGACAACTTCGGCGATGGGAAAGGTTATGGGTGTGAATTCGATTCTTGACGTTTGAATGCGTGCCCAGTTCAGCAGATTAAGCAATAGTTCCACCTGTGTATCGGAGGAGTCAACAACAACCTCGATGGATTGGCTCAGCTCGTCGTACGAGAGAGTGCTGAGGCAGTTTTTCAGATGATGCAACACCGTTTGCTGACTCAATGCGGAGTTTTTTAAATCGTGCGAGAAAAGAGACATGAATTTGTCTTTCATCTCATTGATTTTTGCCAGGTCGTCGTATCTTTTTTTCTTGAGCCTCAAATTGTTCGACAACAATATCAGAATGATTGTGATGAAAGCCAATCCGCAAGCAAAGGCCCAAACCATAAATCGGTTTTTGGCAATGGTTCTGGCTTGTGCCGCGATTTTCATTTCCTTTTCTTGAGTTTGGTAACTCACTTTGAAGTTATTAATCAGTTTCTGATTCTCATCGTTGAAAATGGAATCCTTGCACTGAACGTATTGTTCATAGTACTCTAAAGCTTTACTAGGATAGAGGTCGCGATAAATGGAGTATAAAGAACGGCAGATGCTTTGTGTCAAATAAATGTTGTTGTTTTTCTTTGCAAGTAATAAAGCTCGTTCATAATGGTCAATGGCTAACGAGAACTTATTCATGCTTTCGTATGTTTCTCCGATAGCATGAAGGGTGATGGTCTGTCCATACTCGCTTCCTGCCTGCTCAAAATAGGCATGGGATTTTCTTTGACAGCTTAACGCGCTGTCATACAGATGTGTAAGTAAGTATATGTTTCCCAACTGATTCAAACGAATGGCAATCTTTTGGGGGCGTTTCATTTCTTTGTCAATGGCCAATGCTTCGTTAGCAGCTTTCAAAGCCTCCTCGTATCGTTCCTGCTTCAAATAGGCTGTGGATAAATTTCCCAGGGGGGTAGCCAGTTTGTCATGTAACCCTAAACGTCTCCAGATTTCTATGCTTCGCTGGAAATAACTGACGGCTTCATCCAATTGCTTATTGGTCATGTAAACATTTCCCATGTTGTTCATCACGGAGCTGAGGGTTTTCAGATCACCGGAGGCAGAAGTAAGGTCGTAACAAATAATATTGTACTGTAGTGCTTTGTCGATGCTTCCGGAACGCTGACATGAGAAACCCATGTAATAGTATCCCAATATCAGGTTGGCCGTATCGTAAATCGGAGCTGATATTTCCACCAAATATTGCGCAGTGATAAAGGATTGGTAATATTGCTCGTTTTTGAAATAATAGTCCAAAGTGGACTTGACAAGGATCAGTCTCTTTTCCGATTGGGAAGTTGCTGAATAGTATGAACTATCAATGTTGTATTGATGTGCTTCGAGCGCTTTTAATAGCGCTTCGCCGGTACGTTCTTGAACTGTTCCTTTGCTGTTATGGTACACAGTGAAAAGACTGTCAATATCTTGTGCGACAAGCCTGGTGCAAAAGCCAGACAATATCACAAATAGAATAGTAACGATTAAGTTCAGAAATTTTGGTTTCAACATATTATGTTGTTACAATAAAGTACAAAAGTAATGAATTAT
>JBGYXG010000034.1:0-4566 GCA_041842465.1 Candidatus Limimorpha sp. | reverse complement strand
CTTTTTATTCCATTGCAAAGGTTCTGCACAAGGATCCTACTACCATTTCAAAAGAAGTTAAAAGATCCAGAAGTATTGAATCCCCATATCAGTGGTGGGATAAATGCAGACTTTGCTGGGACTACAAAACCTGTAGGGAACGGGATGTATGTGGCGACAACAAGTACCGCAAATGTAACAAAGCTTGTCGTTACTGTTACCGCATGGATCCAACTAAGTATTGTAAGTACTTTATTCCCTATGTTTGTTATAAACCAACCAAGGCTCCATTTGTGTGCAATTCCTGCGATCATTACAGAGATTGTCCTTTAGAAAAAGCCTACTACTCTGCCACGGCCGCACAAGAAAAAGTATGAGAAGAAACTGGTCAACTCAAGGAAAGGAATAAATCTCACTCCTGAGGAATTGCAGCAGCTAAACGATCTTGTTTCTCCACTGGTTCTCAACGGGCAGCCATTAAGTCATATATTTGCTGTGCATGCCGATGAGATACCTGTATGCAGACGCACTCTTTACAACTACTTCGACCAACGCGTCTTCCAGGCAAGGAACATTGATCTGCCCAGAAGAGTTCGCTATAAAAAGCGAAAGAAGCGCTCTGAACCAAGAGTAAAAAACATAGAACAGGTATACCGCAACAAGCGTACATACAAGGACTTTGAGTTCTTCATGGAGCATCATCCTGATCTCGATGTTGTCGAGATGGATACCGTTAAAGGTGGTCAGGCTAGTGGAAAGTGCCTGCTCACTCTTCTGTTTAGAAGTTGCAGTTTTATGCTTGTTATCCTATTACCAAGGTGTACTCAGGAGTGTGTCGTGAACGCTATCAACGAGCTCTACTCCACACTTGGGCCGCGCCTTTTCAAGAAATACTTTCCTGTGATTCTTACCGACAACGGGTCGGAATTCAAGAACCCCTGGGATATAGAAAAGACTGAAGATGGCAAGCAGCGCACCTATGTATTCTATTGCGATCCTTATGTGTCTAACCAGAAGGCCAGACTTGAGAAGAACCATGAATACATTCGCTATGTCATTCCAAAAGGTCGAAGCATGCACAAGTACACTCAGGAAGACATCAACCTTATGGCAAGTCACATCAATTCAACAGCCAGAGACAGCTTAAATGGAGCAACTCCATTTGACCTTGCTGAACTGCTTTTAGACAAAAGAATACCGGCTCTAACAGGACAGCAAAAAGTCTCCCCAGACTCAGTCATGTTAAAACCGGCTCTCATTAATAAATAAAAAATAGTAGAATTTTTCTCTCTGCCGCAAGATGATTTTAGGTCGGTTGAGGGATTAGAAAACGCCGGAAACCCGCATAAACTCTATGTTTTTGCGCGTTCTCGGCGTTTCTTTTATCGCCTGTGTTAGTGGTGCTTTTTCGGTAAATGGTGCCCAAATGGTGCCCAAATCCCACGCGGGGCTATAAAACGGTATAAGAAGCGGTAAAGAGATACAGCGGTTAAAGCTCTAAATCGCTGCTCTTTTTCTTTGCCGCGCTCTTTGCTTTCTTCGGCTCGGCTTTCTCTGCCTTTGCCGGGTCTGCCTGTTTGACCGCCCCATGATAAGCGTCTAAGACTTCTTTTTTGCGTTCAAGCCGCACGTCCACATAACGGGCGGTAACAGCTTCAAAGTTCATAGACAGCCCAAGCGATACGCCGATACCCGCAAGTGTATGTCCTAACACTTCGCCTACGGTGTAGAAGTCGCCTGTCAGTTGGTGCATATTTGTAGCTGCTGTATGGCGCAAATCGTGAAAGCGGATATGCGGCATATCCAAATCTTCAAGCAGCTTTCCAAACTGGGAAGATACCCACGACGCGGAGATAGGGGAACCGTCCGGCTTCGCTACAACAAGGTCATTGTCATAGTAAGGCTTTCCGTCCTTTTCTGCCTGTTCGCGCTGCGCTTCCTGCATAGCAAACTGTTTGAGAAAGAACGGGCGGGCAAGCTCTGTGATAGGCAGCTTTCGCCCGTTGGATTTCGGCGGTGCCATTTCCTCAATGACTTTTGTTTTTGGCGGTACCTTAAAGGGTAGCTGCTCGGAAACGTCAAAGGTGTTGTTTTCCAAATCCACATTGCGCCAACGCAAGCCCAGGATTTCAGAACGGCGCATACCGTAAAGCCCGCCTAAGATAACGGGCATTTCCCAAACGGTACCCTCGACGCGCTGCATAAGGGCTTTTACCTGTTCCGGCGTGTACGGGTCGGGGGTCTTGTCGCTCTTTCCAAACTTCGTAAGCGTGTCCTTTGCTGCGTTTGTTTCGATATAGCGGTATTTCCGGGCATGGCTCAACGCCACGCTCAAAACACGCTTTGCCCCGGCTGCGGTGGACGGTTTCAAGCCTTTGTCAATAATCTGCTGAAACATTTTGTCTACCATAGCGGGGGTAAGCTGATTAAGGGCAACGCCGCCGATATATGGCGTGATGTAGTTTGCAATCGTTCTTTTGTACCCGTCGTAAGTAGAGGGGCGCAAGTTCACTCTTGCATAGCTTTCTACCCATTCATTCAGATAGCTTGCAACGGTCTGTTTCCGCTGTGAAGCGATAGACGCAATCTGTCCCGGATTATGGAGCTTTGCTTTCATCTCTGCTTCATGCTGCGTTGCTTCCTTTTTTGTTGGAAAGCCCTTTTTTGAATAGGTTTTCTTTTCCCCATTCGGGGCGGTGTACTTTATATTCACGTCGTAAACTGTACCCGGCCGCCCGGTCAGTACGCCGTTGCTGTCGCGTTTATTCTTAACCTGCCTTGTTGATATAGCCATAGCTTAACCTCCCTGTCGTGCCGGGGGCTTCGCTGTCGTCTTTGCCCTGTGGTACCAGTCCCAGATTGCAGCGTCAGCTATCAAACGACGGTTTCCATTTTGTATATATTCAAGCTCGCCACTATCCATAAGCTCGCGCAGTTTATTTTCCCCGATACCGCTAATCTTGCTCATTTGCTCAACGGTCTTTAACATAGGGAATACAGGGATAGCGGGGCTTGCTGTTTCCTTTTTTGCCATAGGAAAATACCCCCTTTCATAAATGGCTAAAAAGTCAAGTTACAAAAAGTGGGCTTTAACCGGGCGGCTGTTAGCACAACCTCGCGGGAATTGCACCCCTGCTCATTTAAGGCAGCTTTACCCATTGCCTGCGACGCTCTGAACGCTCGGACTGTGGCTGTAAAGGCTTATCTCCCCTCAATGCGTGTTGTCGCCCGCAAGCTGCTAACTTGCTTCCCGTCGCGGTGTTTCTCGCTCGGCTTTTCCCGATAGAGGAATAGCGTCATGGCGCACCCTCCGTATGGCTCGGCGCAAAAAGGACGTACCCGGTTTGCCCTATACTGCGTCGCCGTTATCTTGCGTCGCTTTCTTTGTCAAGGAACATACGGGGCTGCTGCGGATTGATACGAAACGGAAAAGGGGTTAAGACGTTTCGGTATCGGTGCAGTTATTCAACCCTAAATGTGAGGATTGCCCTCATTAGTCTTGCTTGCAGCCGTTGGCGAATATCCTCGTCAACGCCAAAATAGACGTTTCCGCGCTCGTCGCAGAGCTTCCGCATGGAAAGGCTCGCTATGTAACCACTAAAATGCTGCAAGACAATTTTCATAGCGTCCGGGTCGCCCTTTGTCGCTGCCAAAATGACAGGATAGGGAACAAGGGCTTTTTCCGGGTAGCCGGGTTCGTTACCATTCGTCCCATTCATCAGCATTTTCCTCCAGATATTTTTTTAGTAGCTCAAAAGAGCTTGTCCGCCTGTACTGTATCGTGCTTCTCGACGTATCGAACAGCTCCGCAATCTCGGTGTCGTTCATTCCCTCGAAATAGTACAGGAGTACGGCTTTGCGCTTTTCTTCCGGCAAAGTACGGATTGCTTCAAGAAGCAGCTTCGGCGTGATTTTCTTCCCGGCTCTTTCAAAGGCGATTTCCCCTTTGAAATATTCATCAAAGGTATGAAGCTGCCGCGCTTCTTCTAAGGTCAAGTCGGAAAAGGTAATCTCCTTTGCCTTATGCCTGTGCAGCTCTTTGTGAGCGTCACACGCTTCATTGTGCAGTACCGTATTGCAAAACTTCTGGAAAGCGCACTGTTTTATAAACTCCCTGCGATTAGGTTCCACATTCTCACCCCCTTTCTCGTTGGAAAGTTGGTGGTGCTTCCCCCTTTTCGCGGGGCAATACTGCCTTTTGAAAAAAACGCCGAAGATTTTCGGATTTTTTTCAAAAAATTTTTTGAGCAGCAAAATACGCCTGTCCGAAAAGCCCGGACAGGCGTATAGGTATTGTAAGTAGTATTTAGATGATTAGACAGTTCATATTCAAGGGTGGAGAGGTTCCCGACGGTGGTCGGGCTTTTTTTGATAAGTCAATGACCGTCGGATTTTGTCGATAGGGTATGTGCTTCATGGCGGCTACCTCCTTTAGCCGCCGCTTTTAACAGTGATACCGCGTCATTTCATCAGAAAATAAAAAGAAACGGCGGCTTTGATTTTTCAAAGCTGCTGCGGAAATCAAAGAACGACAAGCAACAGTTCTGATTTTGCTCCAATATGGTTATTGGGGGCACAAATTAAAAT
>JBGYXG010000033.1:0-5517 GCA_041842465.1 Candidatus Limimorpha sp. | reverse complement strand
TGCCGGCGTAGTTTGGAGGTCATTCTCGACAATTTGGAACTCGGGCAGACCTACACGATCAGTCTCAAGAGGGGAGACTATGACTATTTCCGGTTTGAGGTCACTTTCGAGCCGGACACGGAGCTGATGTTTGTCGTTTGATTATGTATTAAGTGACTGTTGCATTCCTTGCATTTCAAAGAGTCTTCACTTTAGTCTGATGAATGGGTATCTTGTTGTCAAGGAAAAGAGAGATAACGTGGTGGCGCTTTCCATCCGCCGTGAAGAATCCTTTGGAAGTTATTCCGGCGATAGCATCAAGAGCCTGATCATTGACGATGACCCGATAGAAGAATTGTGGTTACGCGACGAGCAGGGGAATCGTAGATTCAGAATAGACTGCTACGGTTCCGGTTGCTGTCAAAGAAATAGGTTATTATGACAGCGAAAACGGAATCGCATGCGACTATGCGGTGTGCTCACCTTATGCCGAGCTTTCAGCCTACCGAGATGACGGTTTTGAGCAGGTTTGGTATGTTTGCCGTCCCACTTCGTTAGGCGAAAACTTTGGGAACAAAGAGGCGGTGCTTTATCCCAATCCGGTGTCAAACATCGTCCGCATTGAAGGTGTGGATGCGGTAGAAGTTCAAGTGTACAATGCTTTGGGACAGATGGTGGAGACGGTGCGGGGGACGAATGAAATCAGCGTGAATGGCATGTCTGAAGGGATTTACCTGCTTGTTGTCAAATGTGAAGATGGCCGTTCGTCAGCAATCCGCATGGCAGTGGAATAAGCATCAATTAGATACATCATTATCAGTCGCCCCTCAAAAACATCATAAACAATTGATTTTTAATGAAATAATACTGTATTTAACCTATAAATTCACTAAGAAGCCGTATCTTTTATTGCATAAGCAACCGCTATTTGTTGAAAATTTAGTATTTTTGCTCCGCCAAACCTGGTTGCAGACAATCACGCTGCAAATCCAAGGTTTGCGAATACGAAGAGAACCTCTTGTCTGCGAAAAAAGAGGTCATGCATATTCAACCACTATTGTTTTCTCTACAAAATATAAAAAGAAAAACACCAAGAAATGACAAAAACACATTACAAGCAACCAATGATTTGTGCTTTCTTCATTTTCGGGCTCGTGGCACTTGCTCATGAAATCAAGGCGCAAGATGTCGTCAATACCTCATCAGCCCATGCCATAGGCAGTGAAGGGACGGCTGTGTATTCCATAGGACAAATAGTGTATACCACAAATACCGGGTCAAACGGTACTGTTGCACAGGGTGTACAGCAACCTTACGAAATTTCGGAAGTTACATTCGTTGCCGAATCCGAAAAAATCTCATTTTCGGTTTATCCCAATCCTGCTGCCGATTATCTGTATCTTTCACGAGATTGCGACGAATTCCGCATTGCCGACTTGTCATTTCGGCTGTGCGACTCGAATGGAAGAACCTTACGGTTCGAAAAAATCAGAGGCGGCCGGACAACCATTGTCATGACAGGCCTTGTTCCGTCCACTTATTTCCTGAAGATCGACCAAGGGAACAAAACATTGAAAACTTATAAAATCATCAAAAAATAAAAAGAAACAACCATGAAGAAAGTACTAACACTTCTACCCTTTATCCTGGTTCTTGCAGTGGTTGCCAGGCCTCTTTCGGTATTGTCACAGACACCTGAAAAAATGAGTTATCAGGCCGTTATCCGCAACAGCACCGGCGAGTTAGTCACGTCCGCACCAATCGGAATGCAAATAAGCATCTTGCAAGGGTCGACAAACGGTGATGCGGTTTATGTCGAAACACAAGTAACGAATACAAACAACAACGGTCTGGCTAGCATAGAAATAGGAGCCGGGAACACCATATCCGGCAATTTCGAATCCATTGACTGGGCAAACGGTCCTTATTTCATCAAAACCGAGACTGCCATCGAAACGCCGCTGGACAACTACACCATTACGGGAACAAGCCAGCTGTTGAGCGTTCCTTATGCCTTGTATGCAAAAACCGCCGGAAATGTCCCTGTCGGAATACATTCCGGAGACATGCAGTATTGGAACGGATCGGAATGGGTCATCATACCCGCAACAGATAGTGAAGGTGCTATTTTGCAAATGATTAATGGCATCCCCACCTGGGTAAATGGTTCCGGTTCAGACACCATAATCACTGTAATCAACCCTGCCACAGGTGCCGAGTGGATGGACCGCAATCTTGGCGCAACACAAGTCGCAACAAGCATGACCGATGTCAATTCGTTTGGCGATCTGTACCAATGGGGGCGAGGAAAAGACGGACATCAAAAAAGGACGTCAGGCATCACAACCACATTAAGCAATGGGGATAATCCGGGACACGGCGATTTCATACTGACAGATAGCAGTCCTAATGACTGGCGCAGCCCGCAAAACGACAACCTCTGGCAAGGTGTAAACGGGATCAACAATCCTTGTCCGGCTGGATTCCGCATACCAACGGAAGCTGAATGGACAGCGGAAATCAACACATGGAACAGCTTAGACTTTAATGGTGCTTTTGAATCCGTTCTCAAACTACCTTGTGCCGGTGGACGTCATTTCGCGAGTTCAAATAACGGAGCGCTCTTTCTTCTCGGCACTTCCGGTTTTTACTGGACAAGTACCGTGAGCGGCACCAAAGCTTCCCGCCTTTCCTTCGACATGTCACATGCCGAGTTTTATGCTCCCTACCGTGCATACGGCTATTCCGTACGATGCATAAAAGACTAAATCACAACCCTTTCGAAAGAAAGTTGTCGAAATGCGAAGAACCTTGATTTTTCTCATCTTCCTGTTTGTTACGGCAAGTATATTTGCACAAAACACAGTATCGGGCATGTTCCCGAAACTATCCGGTCTAACGATACGCCTTGTAGGTTTCTCCGGTTTCGATTCATACCATATCGACAGTTGCAACATCAACGAAGAAGGCCGTTTCGATTTGTGTTTCGATAATACTGACTGCGGTATGGCTTATTTGTCCTTGGGAGACAACCATCCGCTTGTCGTGGTGTTGGCTGAAAATGAAAAACTGATACTCAAGGGGGATGATTTCAAAAATGTCAACAGCATCAATATTGTCAGTGGATTTCAAAACCGGTGTTTTGCACAATATGCCACAGAGCATCCTCGCAGAGAACAAGCCTTAAGTGTATGGGAATACCTGGAATCACTTTATGCGACGGACTCCATTTTTTCGATGCAGGAAAAAACCAGGCAAGCCATTGCCGCCGAAAAAAATCGGATCCGTACAGACGATATTCATTTTTTGAAAGATTTGCCCGTTGAAAGTTATATCGCTTGGTATTTGCCCATTCGCAAGCTGTCAAGTTCAGTATCAACCGTCGCCCAATACCGGACACAAGAAATACCGTCAACCATTGCCGCTTTCCGTAATATAAATCATGCAGATCATCGTCTGCAAAAAAGCGGATTGCTTGCCGAAATCATCGAAAGCCATTTCTGGCTCATCGAAAACAGCGGTCTTTCTTTAGATTCAGTGTATGGAGAAATGAAAGTTTCCATTGATTGTCTAATCAGGCAATTATTAGATGATGAGAAAAAACTGAATGCCACAACAACTTATTTGTTTCATTTACTGGAGAAAAGAAGCCTTTTCGAGGCTTCGGAATACTTAGCGTTGAAATTGCTGAACGTTCAAGGGTGTTCTCTCGATGATGATTTCGCGAAACAATTGGAAGCCTACCGCTCTATGAAAAAGGGCCATACGGCACCGGATTTCGACTTTACAGGTACTGTTGCTCCTGGTTACGAAACCACTGCACGACCCCGAAAGTTGTCCGACTTGGAAAACGAGTACACGGTTGTGTTTTTTGGCGCCAGTTGGTGCCCACAATGCCCTCAAGAACTGTTGAAAGTCTCCAAACTTTATGAAAAGTGGAAAAAACATGACATTGAGGTCGTGTTCGTTTCGCTTGACGAAGAAGAGCGTGTTTTTAAGAATTTTTCGAGTATCTTCCCGTTTATCAGCATCTGTGATTACAAGAAATGGGATAGCCCCATCGTTGAGAAATATCATGTTTTCGCCACCCCAACCCTGTACCTGCTGGATAGAAATCGGGGAATTGTGCTTCGGCCCAACTCAGTGGATCAGTTGGACGCATGGGTGGACCGGTGTTTGATTCAAGGGAACTCGAATACTAACCATTGACGACGGTTTCATCATCGGGTCTGAAACCGTATTCCTCTCACCACCGTAAGTGCCGTTCGGCATACGGCGGTTCCGTACTTTGACACTTCCGAAGGCGAGGGTTTCCCGTCTTCAGTCATCAAGAGTCAAACATCGCCTCTGCTTCCGTTGATTCAGCATTACTTTCGACAGATAGCCTCACAAAGAGCAACTGACTAATAAAACTACCGTAACCTTCAATTACTGATACACTGCATGGTTCGGTCCTACCCCATAGGCACACGCACCTTGGATACTATGACCTCGGCTAACTTCTCACGACAAGCTTTACTCCCCTATGGTACATCGAATGAAAGCCTCTTCTCCATGCGTCCCACCGGTTAAGAACATTTTCTTTCCATCTTAACTCCGCATGATTTACCTTTGTAAGTTCCGGATAACTATTGGGCTTTTTCTTCTTTGGCAAACTTATCACACTTGCACCGATCTTAATATTATGTTCTTCCGCATCAGAGCAGATGGTTGCCACCGAATTCCTTCAGATTCCTTCTCACAATGGACACCCTTGTTTTTAGCTATAGCCTCTCCGTTATCAGGGCAGCCCGAGGGCTTACATCCTATAATACACCCACGCCAAGCGAACTAAAAAAATCCCGCCGAGATGTGGCGGGATTTTATGGAATAAAGTGGTCTTGCCTATCGTTTAATCAACTTGGTCGTAATACTGCCGACTTTCACAAGATACAGTCCGCTGGGTAAATCGGCGATGGGAACCTCTTGTTCGGCTTGAGTCGTGGCTTGGTTATAGACCGTCCTGCCAAAGGCATCCATGATGACCATGGTTTGGTTGCAATATTTTTCATGGATAGAGACCGTAACAAAGTCTCTCGCCGGATTGGGAGCGAGTGTGATGGTTGCCTCTTCCGCTGACACGGCTTCTTCCATTCCGACGTTACAATTGAAATTACCGGTAGTGGCAGGAATATCGGAGAGATAGGGTTCCACATACACCACTTTCCAGTTCTTATCGATGGCGTTGTTTTTATTGGTGGACAGCACCAAGTCGTAATTGGGGGTCATTTTCATTGAAAAGGGGAACGATATAGCCTTTAAGCGGACCATTGTTGCGATCGGGCAAGTCACAATAAATTTGATCCATAACCGTAGTGGATAAATTGTTCTGGTAACACGCTAGAAATACCAATTGGGGGCATTCTCTTAGATCCAAATTGATAAATGTCATAACATTGTTTACAAAAAAGTTTCATAACATCGTTGACACTTAATGGTCAATTCTGTATCATAACATCGTTTACAAAACGATAAAAAGATCTTTGAAATATTGTATTT
>JBGYXG010000032.1:0-52684 GCA_041842465.1 Candidatus Limimorpha sp. | reverse complement strand
ATTAAAAGTCCTACCTTTGCAAAGTCTTAGGAAATAAGTTTTTTAATTAACCTATAAATACATAATTATCACAAAATGAAAGTAAATGACATTATGGCCGCTCTGGAAGCCAAGCATCCAGGCGAAAATGAGTATTTGCAGGCCGTACGCGAGGTTCTCGAATCCGTTGAAGAAGTGTACAACCAGCATCCTGAATTTGAAGCTGCAAAGATCGTTGAACGTCTTGTTGAACCCGATCGCGTTTTCACCTTCCGTGTGACTTGGGTTGACGACAAAGGACAAGTTCAGACCAACTTGGGCTACCGCGTTCAGTACAACGCCGCTCTCGGCGCATACAAAGGCGGTCTCCGTTTCCATCCCGCAGTGAATGTTTCCATGCTGAAATTCTTGGGCTTTGAACAGATCTTCAAGAACTCGCTGACCAACCTGCCTTTGGGCGGTGGTAAAGGCGGCGCCGACTTCGACCCGACAGGCAAGTCCGACGCTGAGGTCATGCGTTTCTGCCAGGCTTTCATGTATGAACTGTGGAGAAACATCGGTGCCGACCAGGATTCACCTGCCGGTGACGTGGGTGTGGGTGGCCGCGAAATCGGCTACATGTACGGCATGTACAAGAAATTGGCCCGCGAGCACAGCACAGGTGCTTTGACAGGCAAAGCCTACGGCTGGGGTGGCTCTTTGATCCGTCCCGAAGCTACCGGTTTCGGTGCCATGTACTATGTTGACCGTATGGTGCGCCAGAAAGGCGAAACCATGCAAGGCAAGACCTTAGCTTTGTCAGGTTTCGGCAACGTGGCTTGGGGTGCTGCCACCAAGGCTACCGAACTCGGTGCCAAGGTCGTTGCTCTGTCAGGTCCTGACGGCGTTTGCGAACTGCCCAACGGTATCGACCAAGAAATGATTGACTATATGCTGGTCATGCGCGACTCACGTCGTAACAAGGTTCAGGATATGGCCGACAAATTCCCCGGCAAAGCTGTCTTCACACCCGGCAAAAAGGCTTGGAGCGTGAAGTGCGACATCGCTTGCCCGAGCGCCTTCCAGAACGAAATGAACGAAGAAGATGCCAAGATGCTGATCGCCAACAAGGTGCAGTATGTGGCTGAAATCTCCAACATGGGCTGCCAACCCGCCGCTATCGCCGCTATCCAGAATGCAGGCATTCCGTTTGCTCCTGGTAAGGCCGTTAACGCCGGTGGCGTGTCAACCTCTGGCCTCGAAATCAGCCAGAACGCCGGTCACATCAACTGGACGGCTGCTGAAGTTGACCAGAAACTTCACAAGATCATGAATGACATTTATGACATGTGCGTGGAATACGGTAAACAAGCCGATGGCACCATCAACTACGTGAAGGGCGCTAATATCGCCGGCTTCATGCGTGTTGCCAAAGCCATGCTCGCTCAAGGTATCGTCTAATTTTGATGATCAACCATCACAATCAAGCAAAGGCGGTCGTGAGGCCGCCTTTGCCTTTTTCAAACATAAACCCGAAAACAAAAATTGACAACGTCCAATGAAACAGACTACGCAGTGTTACTTAGAGGCTGACGGACAATACCTGATGCTGCATCGTACCAAAAAATCGGGAGACGAAAATCATGATAAATGGATAGGCGTAGGAGGCAAGTTCGAAGAAGGCGAAAGTCCTGAAGAGTGCATGCGCCGAGAGGTGAAGGAGGAAACGGGATTCGATGTCGTTGAATGGCGTTATTGCGGCATTGTAACCTTTGTTTCCGACATCTGGCCATCCGAACAGATGCACATCTTTGTATGCACGGCATGGGAGGGAACGCCAATCGATTGCGACGAGGGTGACTTGGAATGGATTGACAAAAAGCATCTTGGCGAACTCGCTTCATGGCAGGGCGACAAGATTTTTCTCAAGCTGATGGATGAAGAGGCGCCATTTTTCTCCCTCAAATTGTCCTATAAAGGCGAGGTGCTACAGTCGGCGGTTCTCAACGGAAGGCAAAACCTGATTTGAATCCTTTCATCTTTTAAAAGTCAGCAGTGGAATGTGCAGGTCGTAAAAATCTTCTTTTGTAAACGTGTCTTTGTAAAACAGATGGTAGAAGCGTTTGCGGTAGGGGATAAAGGCGGCCAATGAAATCTGGTTTTCATCGCAATAGGTTTTCATCGCCGACTTCGTACTGGTGGTGTTCACAAACTTGTATGTGATACGGTCGGCAAAGTCCATGTATTTCAGGCTGTCTTCGAGTTTTTTCATGGCTTTCGACGCCTTATCGGGTTCCTGGTCGAGGATGAAATGGATGACGTGCAGATGCGGGTTGAACGGCTTTAGCAATTCAAAGATTTTTGAGATGATTTTTACATCCGACTTATTGAGGCTTGTGGCATAAAGCACTTCGCTGTTCGGCTTGTATTGGTATTCTTCGTGTATCGAAAGCAAGGGCACCGGCGATTCAAGCATGAGTTTTTTCGACAGGCTGCCTTCCAAAAACCTCTTGTGTCCTCTGCCGCGCGTGCCCATCAGCACAAGATCCGCCTTTTCCGAAGCAATAAGCCGCAATAGCAATGTTTCGGGGTCGCCGACCTCAAATTTTGGAACGATTTTGATGTGTTCCGCCTGCAAGGTGTTGATGCCGTCGTTCAACAAGGCAACACTGCTGTCCATTTTGGCAAGCGCACTTGATTTCGTGACATTGTCGTCTTCATGGAAAGCATGAAAAAGCACAATGGTGCCGCCCGTTTCTTTCAATAAATCAAGGGCGTATGGAACCAGGGTCTGGTTTTCCTGACTGAAATCTGTGGCAAGGATGATTTTCATTTTATGAATATTTGAGGACAAAGTTACAAAATTCCGCTTCTTTTACATCGCATTGATTCGGGAAAACCAGTCAAAAACCGATAAAATAGCATAAATAACCGCAAAAAGCGGCGACGACCGTGTTGATGGCCTTTGCTTTCAGAAACCCCATCTTGCTTTCCGCCAACAACGGTATCGATGAGTGCCCGTCCTGCGAAATGGAGCTGGCAAGCAACACCGAGAAGGGAACCGCGCCCGATGCGAATAGCATTACGAAGATCAAATGAGGACCCGATTCGGGAATAATGCCGATCAGAACCGCTAACAAAATCATCCACAGCACATTGGAGTTGATCCACGATTCAATATCAAAATAATGCAGCCCTAATTGTATGACAAGCAACGCACCGAAAGTCCAAGCGAAAATCAAAAGGAAATGTTTGCGGATGACATGGTTCCATAAGTGTTCCTTGACCACATGTTGACTTGCTGTAGCAACAAAATACACGACAAACAGACTGATGATGGCGAAGATCAAGTTGAGCCAGTATTCATCAAAAATATTCAAGGTATTTCCTTGTACATGAAATTCTTGATTTACAATATGATTGGAATTTTCTATTTCAACTGTCGGTTCAATATTTTGACTGGCACTTTCGTGACCGTGTTCATGTTCCAAAGCGCCCATAGAAAGCGTGATGATAAACAGGGTCACACCAACGAGCAAAACAATGCGTTCCACGCCGGGTTTTCTCAAATTTTTGAATGACGGCCTTTCATGTGTGGAATGCCTTTCATCGTCGGCGTCATGCAGTTGGTACGATTCGTCGCAGCCCATCCACCTTGTCTTTCGGGACTTGCCCGGAAAACGGTCAACAAGAACGCCCACAACAACCGCAATGACAAACAATAACGCCCCCAGCACAAGAGCCTGCTTCGGAATGGTGGCGAGCATGACAAATGCCTCATCGCCCGACGAGGCTATCATCATGGCGACTAAGGCGCCAAAACTCAACAGCTTGTGCGAATACAACGAAACCGTTGCAAAACCGCCCATGCAGCCCGGAATAAGCCCTAAGCCGGCACCCAAAAAAACCTGACCCAAGCGATTTCCACGCAACCTGCCGAACAGATGTCCGTGTGAATGGATATTGACATACTCGATCATCAGCATCATGATGGTTACCAAACCGGTAATTAATATGCTGTTTTTCAACACGTCAGTAAAAAGTTCCAAAAATTCTCGCATCGGTATGAAATTAATGGTGCAAAAATAGTGAAAATAGAAGCCTGACGGCAAATCCATCTTTTTAATTTTGAGTGATTTCATTATTCCGCTGGTTTTGCCTATTTTTGCATCCTAAACCGGATCGATGAAGAAAGAAGACTGCTTTTATTTGGGACACGTTTCCAAAACACACGGCTTAAAGGGAGAACTGACCATCAAGATGGATGCCGACACACCGGAAGCCTACCTTAAGGTGAAATGTTTCTTTTTGGAAATCAACAAGGTACTGACCCCGTTTTTTGTCAAAACCATCACTTTAAATGATGATAAATTTTACATTGGTTTTCAGGATATTGATAATGTTCAAAATGCAACACGTCTTGTTGGAAAACCGGTTTATCTTCCCGTCACAATGTTGCCAAAACTCGATGGAAAACAGTTTTACTATCACGAAGTGAAAGGATTCAAAGTTGTGGATGACCAACACGGTGAGATAGGAACGATTCATGAAATCCTCGAATACCCGACACAGGCTATCATTCAAATCCTTGTGGAAGGAAAAGAAGTGCTGATACCCATCATCGACGAAGTGATCCAAAAGGTTGACAGGAATAATAAAATACTTTATATAAAAGCACCTTTTGGATTGATTGATATGTATTTACAATAGTTTATTGTTTTATGCCCATGTGCTTTTTTTCGGTATTATGAACAGGGGCGAATCCTAAACTTCTGATCCGACATGACAGATGCCAGACCGTTTCATTTTTTGCATTTCAGCCTTTTCCATCACCGCTCGACGATGAAAGTGAGCACAGATGCCATTTTGCTCGGGCGTTGGGCATCGACCCTTCCAGTTGACTGGGCCCTTGACATTGGCACAGGTTGCGGATTGTTGCCGCTCATGCTGGCGCAAAAAGGCATTGCAGCCGCTGATGCTGTCGATTTGGATGCGGCTTCTGCTCATGAAGCGGCGGAAAATTTCGCAGCTTCACAGTGGAGGGATTTGTTGCACGCTTTCCACGCTGACATTCGGTCGTTTGACGTAGGAAGACGTTACAACCTCATCATAACAAATCCGCCTTTCTTCACGAATTTTTCAAAAGGAGAGACCGACCGGAAAAACCAGGCACGGCATACTGAGGGGCATTTGGCGTTTCAGGATTTGGTGCATGTGGCACATCGCTTTCTGAAACCAGACGGGCGTTTTGTTTTAGTGCTTCCTTGTCTTGAAGCGAAGCAGTTTTTGGAATGTGCGCAAAAACAGGGTTTTTACCTGCACCGCCAAATGCTCATTGTGCCGGTAGAAGGTGAAGCACCCAACCGTATCAATATGGAACTGCGTTTGCAACCCGCCCAACAGGTTGAAACAGAGAGCTTTGTCATTCGTAAGACGGACGGTGCTTTTACAAAGCAATACACTGATTTTCTGAAAGATTATTATCTCGGATTAGGAGACTGTTGATGAGAAGATTTGTTGATGAGAGGATGTGAGAATTGTTGAATTGTCGGTTTAGGATGTTTTCTGCGTGTTCTGCGGATTCCCTGACGGTTGCTTATCCTTTCCCCTGTTGCGCGATAGTATCGCGTGACGGTAAGTTTTTTATAAGCCACGCGTTACAAACGCGCGGCAGCGGGAATGAGCGGATTGGATGAAAAAAATTACTTGCAATTTACTCATCCATTTACTCCGTATTTACTCTCTCCGTCCTTGGACGGAAAACCGGTAATTTTCTGCGTTTTCTGCGTGAGATTTTTTGTTGAATCGTTGAAGTGTTGACTTCGGATTCTCGTCGCTTCGCGTCATTGCGAAGGAGGCACGACCGAAGCATTCCAGATTTATACGCTGCCGTGCAATTGTATCGCATGGTGGTAAGTCTTTCAAAACCACGCGTTACAAACGCGCGGCAGTGGAAAACAAAGACCTTAATTGTCGGTTTAGGATGTTTTCTGCGCATTCTGCGTTTTCTGCGTGAGTATTTTCATTGTACTATGTGAAACCATTCCAGACGGTTGCTTATTTTATTATACAGAATCACAACGCATTGCGATTATTTGTTCAAAATCGTTTCGTGTCTGACCTCTATATTTGCAAAAAATGTGTACTTTTATACGCTCTAAACAGAGAATAATTGAGATGCAAAACGGAAATAAGGAACAGGAATCTGTTGGTACAGCCGAAGAGGAAATCATTGAAAAAGAGCACACTTTGGTGCTTTACAACGATGACCACAACACTTTTGAATACGTTATTGAGTCCTTGATCGAAGTCTGCGGCCATACATGGGAACAAGCGGAGACCTGCACATGGATTGCGCACTACAAAGGGAAATGTCCCATCAAGTCGGGCGCATTCGATGAACTTAAGCCTTATTATGATGCCATGCTTGCGCGTCACCTGTACGTCAGCATCCAATGATAATGGGTGAGGAGAGCAGTAGTATTGGAAGAAATGGTTAAAATGCACAAAGACAAAAGACTTCGCTTTTTCAAAGAAAACGCCCTATTCCTACCGTTGTCCCCGCTTTGTTCCGGAAAATTCACCATTCAGTTTATCGCCTGTTGTTTGATCACCTCATGAACAACTACACCATAGAAGAAATAACAGCCATTCAAAAGGCATACGAAAGCATGCTCGCCGACATCAAACCGCATGTCAATGATGAAGGTCAGTTGCAACTTATTCAGGAGGCATACGCCTATGCCCTCGAAAAATATGATGGTAAATACATGGTTTCGGGCAAAGCCTACTTGTTTCACCTCATCGATCTTGCACGGATTGCTGTCATAGAAGTCGGGCTGGGGTATGTATCGGTAATTTGCGCGTTTTTGCACGGCATCACATACAAAAGGGGCGTTCAGCTTCAGGAAATCGAAAGTCGTTTCGGAAAAATCGTCGCAGTAATCATCGATGGGTTTGACAAGGTTTCCGACATAGAAACGGAAAAGGTCGCCTATAACTCCGACAGTTTCCGCGTGCTGTTTTTGTCGCTTATCGAAGACATGCGTGTGGTGCTGCTGAAAGTGGTGCATCGGTTATACGACATTCGCAATCAGGATGATATTGACACTGACCGTTTGAAGCGCTATGTGCACGAAATCAAACACCTTTACATTCCAACGGTGCACCGTTTGGGATTGTATGCCATCAAAGCCGAGTTTGAGGAAAAGGTGATGCTATATGAAAATCCGGTTGCATACCGTGAGATAGAAAGCAAAATCAAGGCATCTCAGGAAAAACAACGCCAAACGGCGGAAGCCTTTCTTGAACCAATCATCAAAGGCCTTGATGCCGAGCGGGAACGTTCGAAAAAAGGAGACAAGTACAAGTTTTCATATACCATCAAATGGCGTTTGAAGTCCATACCTTCTATTTATGCCAAGATGAAAGCACAGAATGTGCCTTTTGAGCAGGTGTACGATTTGTACGCCGCCCGTATCATCCTCGATTGCAGTTTGAAAGATGAAAAAGAATGCTGCTGGTTGGTATATTCGGTCATTACCAATCTCTATGAACCCAATCTGAATCGTTTGCGCGACTGGATCACCATCCCCAAGGCGTCCGGCTACGAATCATTACACTGCACGGTGAATTTCGACGGCAAACGCTGGTTTGAGATACAGATTCGTACGGAACGCATGGACAATATTGCCGAAAAAGGTCAGGCCGCCCACTATATCTACAAATCCAAAGACTCAAAACCCGATTCGGAAGCGTGGTTGCTCAAGGTGCGCGAAATTCTCGAGAACCCGCAGCAGATGCTGTTCCAAAGCTCTTATCACAACACCTACAAGTCGGATAAGATTTTCATCTTTACGCCGCAAGGCGACTTGAAGCAACTGCCAATCGGTTCGACGGTGCTTGATTTTGCGTATGAAATCCACAGCAAGTTGGGTGACACCTGCAATGGCGCTCGCGTCAACGGTCGTGTCGTCCCCATTCGTTATGTGCTGAACAACGGCGACAGGGTGGAAATTATCACCAGCAAAAAACAGTCGCCGCGCGCCGACTGGCTCAACTTTGTCACAACAGACAAGGCGAAAAACAAGATCCGGCGCTTTTTGAAAGAAGAAGAAATGCGGGAAGCAGGGGTGGGAAAAGGAACGTTGCAAAGACGACTGAAAAACTGGAAACTTCCTGATAACGAAGAGATCATCACAATGTTGGTCAAAGAATACAAACTGGAAAATTCGTTACAGCTCTACAACAAGATCGCCCTTGAAGAGATCGAACTTTCCGACATCAAGAAATTCTTGACCGAAGAACTTGCCGAAAAAGATGAAAAGCCGGAAAAACAGGATAAGGAAGTGGTCGAAACCTTTCAAAAAAGCAATGTGGAGGCGGGCGACGAATGCCTTTCGATTGGCGAGGACATCAGCAATGTAAACTACAAGCTGGCGAAGTGCTGCAACCCGATTCCCGGTGAACCCGTTTTTGGCTTTGTGACAACAGAGGGCAACATGACCATTCACCGCATCAACTGCCCCAATGCCAAAAGCCTGCGCGAACGGTACGGCTACCGTATCATCAAGGTGAAATGGAACGGCATGGAAGACGGCATGCCGTGTGCCACTATCCGCATCATGGGAGAGGACGTGATGGGATTGCTCGGAAAAATCACCAAAGTGATCTCCGACGACTTGAAAGTCAACATGAAGCATATCGCGCTCAATTCGTACAAGGAAGGACTTTTTGATGGAAAAATAGTGGTGCAAGTCCCAGATATGGAAACCTTAGATCACCTGATGGTGAAACTCAAAGCCATAGAAGGGGTTACGGAGGTCATAAGACTGGACGATTGAGACAGGCTCTGAACGGGACTAATTCCTTGCAAATTTTGTCTTCGGGAAGAGGAATCTGAGAACAGCATAAGGCAAGAGAGATGGGAACAGAGAAAAGTAATAAAATGACTGGGGAAAAATTCACTTTGTGTGTATTCCAGCAAAATATATTCGTACATTTGCAAAATAATTGATGAATCCATGTCGGAATCTTTTTGATTCTGGAAACACTTAAAACGAATGCTATGGAAAATAATGAGCAACTGAATCAAGATTCCCGCGCTACCGCAGAAGGAATGCATGATGTCGCTGCAACGCCTGAGAAAATGAAGAAAGCTATCGACGGCAACGAAAAGAAGAAAATCGTCAAACTGATTCAACCCGACCTGCTTCCCGGCAAGGTGCGCACCTTTGTAAAGACTTTGGTAAAAGGGGCTTCTGACACCTTTCCTCAAGATGAGGAGCTTCTGGGTATTGAAGATATTGATGAAAACCTTGAAGATGGCGATGCTGTTGAAGAAAATACGGATTTCGACTTTTCCAACTTGACCAAGTTAGAGCTTGTTGAAATGCTCGAGGTGACTGTTTCTGAAACCGATGTGCAGAAAATCAAAGACAAAGTTTCCGCCATTAGGGTTCGTTTTATGCAGATCAACAAGGAAGATACCGAAAAGGAATTAGAGCAGTTTTTGAACGGAGGAGGCGAAGCTGATAACTTCCAACACATTGAAGACGAGGAGGAAAGACGTTTTAACGTTGCGTTTTCAGTGTTCAAGGCGAACAAAGCCCATCAAAATGAGCAGTTTGAGATTCAAAAAACTGAGAATCTCGAAAAGAAATATGCCTTGATTGAAGAACTGAAAGAACTTATCGGTAGCGAAGAGTCACTCAAGAAAACCTATGATGAGTTCCGTGCTTTGCAAGACCGTTGGAAGGAAATCGGTCCGGTGCCTGCCGCCGAAAACACGGAGTTGTGGCGCAACTACCATTTCCTTGTAGAGAAGTTTTTTGACAAGGTGAAAATTGGTCGCGAACTTCGCGATCTCGACATGAAGAAAAACCTTGATTTGAAGATTGTTCTCTGCGAGAAAGCCGAAGAGCTTCTGAACGAAAAGTCAATGACCAAAGCGTTCAAGGACTTGCAGAAACTTCATGAGGAGTGGAAGGAAATCGGTCCGGTGCCGCAGGATAAGAAAGATGAAATATGGGAGCGCTTTAAAGCAGCTACCGATCAGATCAATAAGATTCGTCGCGAGCATTATGCCAAATTGCAGGAAAAGCAGCAGGGCAACTTGGAAACGAAAACTGCACTTTGCGAAAAGTTGGAAGAGCTGATTGCGGAAACTCCCAACAGCATCAACGGATGGCAAAAGAAATCAGACGAACTGAACGAGCTGTTCAAGGTTTGGAGAACCATCGGTCCAGCACCCAAGAGCCATAATGATGAGATTTGGGCGCGTTTTAAAGGGTCGATGGATAAGTTCTATGAAGCTAAAAAACAGTTCTTTGCTACCTTGAAAGACCAGCAGACCGAAAACATGGAGCGCAAGGTCAATCTTTGCGTAGAAGCTGAAGCCTTGCAAGAATCGACGGAATGGAAAAACACGACCGAACGCTATAAAAAGCTTCAGGAAGAGTGGAAGACCATTGGCCCGGTTCCTCGCCGTCATTCCGACAAGCTTTGGAAACGTTTCAGAGCAGCTTGTGATGCCTTTTTTACCCGCAAGTCAGAACATTTTGGAGGACGGCGTGCTGAAGAAGAAGCCAACCTTGCCGCCAAAAAGGCATTGCTGGAAACCATCAAGGCTTTTGAACTGAAACCAACCAGGTCCGAGAATATTGAAGCGGTGAAAGCCTTGCAGAAACAATGGCTGGAAATCGGATTCGTCCCGGTGAAATTCAAAGACGAGATCAATACGGAATACCGCAATGCAGTGGATGCTATTTTCGACAAGATGCGTGTTACCGAAAACGAATTGTCTGCCAATGAATTCAAAGAAATGGTGGAAGGTTTGAAAGAAGGTCCCGATTCAAACGATCGCGTAAGAAGGGAGAAAAATTCGCTTTCGGGAAAAATCCAACGTCTGCGTGATGAAATTGCAGTCCTTGAAAACAATATCGGCTTCTTCTCGAATAGCAAGCAGTCGGAATTGATGAAAACGGAATACGAAAAGAAAATCAAGAAAGCCAAGAGCGACCTCAAGCTATTGGAAGCCAAGATGAAAATATTAAATTCTTGATCGTCTAAATATCAGGATAAGGTTTTTTTTCATTTTTGGGGGTTGTTCTGATGAAGGGCAACCCTTTTTTTAAATCATCAAGATAAACTGTATATGGCAGCAAACAGTATTGGAAAGATTTTTGTTTTGACAACATTCGGTGAGTCGCACGGCAAGGCTATTGGTGGCGTAATTGACGGATGTCCATCGAAGTTGCATGTCGATATGAGTTTGATCGAAGCGGAACTGCTTCGAAGGGCGACCGGTCACAACGGCAATGCCTCGCAGCGCAAGGAATCCGACAAAGTACAGTTTCTTTCCGGCATTCACGATGGCTACACCTTGGGCACGCCCATTGCATTCATGGTTTGTAATGAAGATGCACGTCCTCAGGATTACGGCAGCCTGAAAGACGTTTATAGGCCCTCACATGCCGACTATTCCTATCATGCGAAATACGGTATCCGTGACTGGCGTGGCGGTGGCAGAGCTTCGGCCCGAACAACGCTGCCTATTGTTGTGGCAGGAGCCATTGCCAAGCAAATATTGGCGCAGCATGACATTGCAATACAGTCATCCTTTTCTATTTCAGGCAACATTGAAGAGGCCAAGAGGGCAAGCGACACATTGGGCGGTTACGTCAAAGGGTGCATCACAAATGTTCCGGCAGGTCTCGGCGATCCGATGTTCGACAAGTTTCAAGCCGACCTTGCCAAAGCCATGTTCAGCATTCCGGCTGTGAAAGGCTTCGAGTATGGCGATGGCTTTGCCATGGCGGAAATGAAAGGGTCGGAATGCAACGACAGCTTTGTATTTGATGAGGATCGCATTCGCACTCTGACCAACCATTCAGGTGGCATTCAAGGCGGCATCACCAACGGCGAAGCAATATGTTTTCGCGTGGCTTTCAAACCCATACCTTCGATAGGCATGGCGCAGCAAACCGTGAATGTGCAAGGGAATCCTGTGACGATATGCATTGAGGGACGCCACGACGTGAGTGCCGTGCCAAGGGCAGCCGTAATTGTAGAGGCGCTTGCCGCCATGACCACGCTTGATCATCTGCTTCGATTCAAAGCCTACCGGTAACAGGTTGCCCATATTTTTGTGTGATTAATAAAAAAAGCGCCCCGAGAGGCGCTTTTTTAATGAGATACCATCCGAATTAGAAGTTAAAGCGAACGTTAAGCGCTGCAGACCATGTGGAATAGGTGCTGGCGTAGGTGTTCCATTTCGGATTGGTGAAGTTGTAAACATAAGGTTTTTCTTGAGTACCCTTACCGGATAATTTCAAGATGTCGCCACTGCTGAGACGCTGCATGTTGCCCCAACCTCTGTAAAGAAGGTTGGCGACATTGCGGATGTCAACACCAAAGCTCAAGGTTTCGTTGCCGCAGAGCTTAACGGTTCTTTCGTACTTGAAGTTCAGCGTGTGACGCATTGGGGCAATGGCACCGCCGCGCTTGGAGTACTGACCACGGATGGAGCTTAAGTAGCTGTCTTCGGTGATGAATTTTTCAAAAGCCTGTTTGTTTTCTTCATTCTCAAAAGGCATGTTTTGGAGTTCTTCTTTGGTAGGAACATAAAGCAAGCTATTGGCACCGCCGTCACCGTTGACATTTGATGACATGGTGTAGGAATATCTTGTATAGCTGTAGCTGCCCACATAGCAGAGGTTATAGCCTTCGTAATACAGTCCGATGGTTTCCTTGGTTCTCTTGCCCGTATTGAATGTCCAGCCCACGTTGAAGAGCAAGCGGTTGGGAGCGACATACGAGGAATAGCCTAATTCGTGAGCGTTAGAGCCGTGTACGCCGAAGGTGTTGGTGCTGAAGGCAGAGGTGATCTGGTCGCCAATGCCGTCGATAACGTTCATGCTTTCCGAACGGGTGTAGGCAGCCATCAAATTCAGACCGAAGTCGAAGTTCTTCGAAAGCTGTCCGGTAACGGAGTAGTAGTAGCCATTGTTATCGGTGTTCGTGATGTAATAAGGAGTTACCTTGCGGCCATTGGAGTTGACCACATTTTCGCTCACCCAAGTCATTCTGGGTTCGGGTTCGCCGGGAAGCTGAATCTTGTCACCTTCCTTGATGCCAAGTTTGGTAACGGCAACCGTGGTGACATCCTTGTTGTAAATACCTTCCAAAGTGGCTTTGACACCGCATGGAAGTTTAGCGTCGAATGCCAATGACGACTTCCAGGTTTGAGGCATACGCAATGCTTTGTCAAGAATGGTGGTGGACTGGGGGGCAGGAAGATCGCCTGTGGTGAGAAGAGCGGCGTTATGGGTAATGATGTCGTTGACAGAAGCATCGAAACCAATATGGTCGCCAGCACCGGCATTGGCATTGATATACTGATTCTGCATGCAGTTGCTGTTACCAACAGCCGAAACAATCCATACGAAAGGCATGCGTCCGGTATAGAGACCGGTACCGCCGCGCAAGATATAGTCACGTTGTCCTGTCAAATCCCAGTTGAATCCCAAGCGGGGTGAGAAGTTGACTTTGGCAGCCGGCATGTCGGAAGTGGACATTCCGCGCATGGTGTTGTCGCCGTCGGCAATGGCATGGTGAACGGTGGTGACGACACCCAAGGAATCCGTAATCTTTTCGTCCCATCCGTTCATAAATTCGTTGTTCGTGTTGTAGGCGGCTGTTGAAGGATAGGTCGGTAATTCAAAACGAAGACCCAACGAGAGCTTGAAACGCTCGCTCAGGTTCATCTCGTCCTGAAGATAAGCTGAATACTGCATGTAGTTGAATGAAGGATACACCTGCTCGTGCTTGTCATTATTGCCGTAAGTAATGGCAAAGGCGCGAGGATTGGCGGTTCCGCCGTTAGCGGCATTTACAAAGTCGTTCCATGAATTGTAAACATAGTATCCGGCACCGCCTTGCATGAAGCCGTTCACGGTGTGGTCATACTCAAACTGAAGACCGGCAAGGAAGTTATGACGGCCCGTCCGGTAGCCGACTTCGTCAGTGATAACGGCTGTGTTCACTTCACGGAGGTTGCCGTAGGTGAACGGGTCGGGGCCAAACGAGGTGTAAACGGCGGGTTCTTCGGGGGTTCCATCACCATCGGCATCGTAGAACTCAAGAATATCGACAGTGGGGAACAGATCGCCCACAAAGCTACGAGGCTCAAACTGATGCGAATAGGTGGCACGAACCATGTTGTTCATGCGACCGCTGAGGAAGGACGAGTTCAATTCGGCAGCCACCGAAGAGAAGTTCTGTTCCTGGAAGTAACGCGAGCTTTCAAAATACAAAGCATAGTTGGAGGTGCGGCCGTAAGTATTGCGGTTGTAAGGATTCGGAACAATAGGATTCACCGAAGACGATGGGCTTGACGAATACTTGTTCATCGTTCTGGTATAACGGATGTTGAACTTGTTATTGTCGTTGATGTTCCAGTCCAAACGGGCTAAGAGCTTGTAGTCGGGAGTACTGACCGAATAGTTCTGGTAACGGCCCGGGTCGTAGTTGAACTTGTCCTTCAGGAAGCCTTTGATGGAGTCCATCTTGGCAACGGTAGGACGGTTGTACTGTGTGGCTCCGCCGAAAGGATCGTTTTCGCTTTCACGTGCCAATGAGTTTTGACCGGGGTCAATGTCGGATTCGTATTCAAAGTTGATGAAGTAGAACAACTTGTTACGAACGATAGGACCGCCAACGGAAACGCCAACGGTATTGTTGAGCGATTTGGAAAGGATCAGGCGATCGGGGTAGTTGCCGAACTCATCTTTCTTTCCGAATTTGGTTCCGATGAGACCATCGTTGGTAAAGTAGTCGTAGATGCTGAAGTGCAAGTCGTTGGTACCGCTTTTGGTCACAGCGTTGATAGCACCGCCAGTGAAGCCGCTCTGACGGACATCGTAAGGAGTCACGTTGATCGACATCATTTCAAGTGCATCCAATGAAATGGGGGTGCCGCCGGCAGGAAGGTTGCCACCAATTCCGAAGGCGTTGTTGAAAGCAGCGCCGTCAACGGTGACATAAGACTGACGGTAGTTGCCGCCGCCTACCGCAAAACCGTTAGAGGTTGTGGCAGCCTGAGGGGTCAGTACCAAAATGTCATTCAGACTTCTGCTTACGGTCGGCAACGTGGCAATCTGCTCGGACGACACCGATGTGGTGGCGCCGGCGCGATCGCTGTCCATGCCGCTCGGAACAGCCTCGGCGGAAACGGTGATCTCCGACAATCCGATGGATTCTTCAGCCATGGTGCCGTTCAACACCTTGTTGTCGCCAAGAATGACGGAAAGGCCTTCAACAGTCTTGGTTTGGAAACCCACCATGCGGAATTCGATTTTGTAGGGACCGCCGGGGCGAATGTTCGACAGACGGTAGCTGCCGTTGGCGTCGGCAACCGCAAAATACTGCGAACCGGATGGCGTGTGTGTCGCTACAATAGTGGCTCCAGGCAGCACCTTTCTCGACTCGTCGGTCACCTTGCCGCTAATGCTCGATGTGGTTACTTGTGCCATCAAAGTGACAGAAGCAATCATCGCTACTAAAAAAGTAAATAACTTTTTCATAGATAATAGTTTTGAGTTAATAATTGAGTAGTTTGAATGTTCCATAAACAACACACGCATCTTTTCTTCCCGCCTGCAATACCGCTACTGCCGACTTTTTGAAAAATTCCCAATGCGGACTTTTTCATATCCATACCTTTCTTTTTCTGCGCAATTTTGATGCAAATATAGGAAATGATTTCGCTTGTTATCCCATATATAACAAATTATCCCGATAAAGAAATCAACAATTGATGTTGATAACTTATATATGTCTGAATTATAGTAATCTATGATGAAAATGACGGCGCGTTGAGAGCGTTTTGGAGGCTATCAAAGACAAAACGACCCTATTTGAAAGAAAAACAGTATCTTTGCGCCAAAATTTACCGATTCACAAATAAAAAAGTCACTATATGTTAAGTCAAGATGTGAAGATTGGAAGTGCTATCCGCATGGACGGAAAGATTTACTTCTGCATTGATTTCCAGCACGTGAAGCCTGGAAAAGGAAATACCATCATGCGTATCAAGCTGAAAGATGTTCTTTCGGGCAACGTGCTCGAAAAGCGTTTCGACATCGGAGTGAAATTAGAAGATGTCCGTGTTGAGCACCGTCCCTTCCAATACCTCTACAAGGAAGGCGAGGACTATATGTTCATGCACACCGAAACCTACGAACAAATTCCGATTTCCGGAGAAAACATTACCGGCGTTAAGTTTATGAAAGAGAACGATGTTGTTGACGTTGTTGTGGATGCTTCTACCGAGACCATTCTTTACGCTGATATGCCTGTGAAGACTGTGCTTCAAGTCACCTATACCGAACCCGGTGAAAAAGGCAACACAGCTACCAACGCCATGAAAGACGCCACCCTTGAAACAGGTGCCGTTGTGAAAGTGCCGCTGTTTATCAACACCGATGACTTGCTCAGAATCGACACGCGCACTGGAGAATATTGCGAACGCGTCAAAGCATAACATGATGCCAACCCGCATCTAAAATACCATTAGCGCAGGTGCTTTTTTCAGTTGCACCTGCGCTTTTTTTTGTTCTTTTGAACATTTTCACAGCCTAACAAACTTTACATCTATGAAGATTCCGCCAACCACATTGCAACAAATAGCAGCACTTATTGAAGCCGAATTTGTCGGTGATCCTGCTTTCGGCATCACCGGACTTAATGAAATTCACTGCGTTGAAGCGGGCGACATCACTTTTGTCGATCACCCCAAATACTATGCAAAGGCACTCGATTCGGCAGCCACCACCATACTGATTAATAAAAAGGTTGAAGCCCCCCAAGGCAAGACCTTGTTGCTTCATGACGATCCTTTTGAGGCTTTCCTGAGCATCATGCGGCATTACCGTCCGAAGGAACCTGTCGTCCAGGCCATCAGCCCTACTGCCGTAATCGGGGAGGGGACCATCGTCATGCCTGGTGCTTTTGTCGGCAACCATACAGTCATTGGTAAAAACTGCACCATTCATCCCAATGTCAGCATTTACGACCATTGTGTTATCGGCGATGATGTCACCATCCATTCATGCAGTGTTATTGGCGCCGATGGATACTATTTTCAACGTCGCGCCGAAGGCTATAAGAAATTCGAATCGTTTGGGCGCGTGGTTATTAGCGATCATGTGGAGATTGGGGCGATGTGCGCCATCGACCGTGGGGTTACTTCCGATACCTTTATTGGGGAAGGAACGAAATTCGACAACCATTGCCAGGTGGGACACGACACCCATATCGGTTGCCACTGCCTGATTGGCAGCCAAGCCGCCATTGCCGGCGTCACCCGTATCGAAGACGATGTGATTCTATGGGGACGAGTCTGTGTCAATAAGGATATTGTTGTAGGAAAAGGAGCAGTGGTGCTGGCGACATCGGCTGTGGATAAGTCTATCGAACCCGGAAAAACCGTGTTCGGCACACCGGCTCGTGATGTCAGGAAACAATGGAGAGAACAAGCCGCATTAAGACAGCTTCCCGACTTATTGAAAGCCTTTTACAGTAAAGATTGATTCATTCCAAGAATTGAACGCAAATGAAAAAGCCTGACGATTGTCAGGCTTTTTTCGTGATCCGGTTGGGACTCGAACCCAAGACCCACAGCTTAGAAGGCTGTTGCTCTATCCAACTGAGCTACCAGACCATCGCTTTGCGGCTGCAAAAATAATGAAAATCCCAATATACGGCATTAGGAATCCAATAAAAAAATCAAAACAGGCCTAAAAGATAACCGATACCTTCCAAAAAGGAGGCTTCATGCAAGATAATATCATGGTAAGAAATGCAATACTTTTTTGATAATGCTTCAATAGAACAAAAACTAAAATATTGAAAAACAATCAAATATATTACTCCTGCTTAGTGGGTGTAAAAGGCTTGTGGGGACGTTTGCGCACATCGGTTTGAGGTTTTGCAACTTGTGGACGCGATTTCTTCACCTGCAAAACACTCCCCATAAATTCAATGTCATCGGTCTCAACAATGGCTTTGTAGGCCTCGTCGTCATTAGGCATTTCAACAAAACCATAGCATTTCGAACGACCGGTTTCATGATCCATAATTACCCTGCAGGATTCAACAACTCCAAATTGCTCAAACAACCGCTGCAAATCTTCAGTAGTGGTCATAAAAGCCAGTTTAGCAACAAAAATTTTCATAACTCACACGTATTGGTTAATGCAAAAATAGCCAAAAACAAGTTCAAATTCACAAAATCAAACTTTTTTATTTCAAATATCAATCGGTAATATCTATTATATCTCGATAATATATAGCAAATATCTATTTCAATTGTCACGATCGTTTCAAATAAGAGTGTCACACTGCTGTTTGAATACCATTTAATATTTGAAAATGAATGAGTTATTGCAGTTCAAAACAACAGGATGCGTAGCCGAGCTTCTTCTGTTTTCGCAATGGGTGTTATTATTGTTGGTAACGATATGACACCTATCAGTAAAGAAAAAAGGAATATATCTATGCTCAGAAAGAGACGGTTTTTGTGTCGAGCAAAATTTGATTGGTAAAGAATAGGGAAGGGATGAATGCACGCATTCAAAAACAAGAAAAATGTGGGGGAAGGTGGACTCGAACCACCGAACTCATTCGAGGACAGATTTACAGTCTGTTGCAATTGCCACTATGCGACTCCCCCTTAGTTCATAGAACGCAACTCCTTTCAGGAATGCGCGGCAAAAATACATAGTTTTCTTGAACAAACAAGCGATTGTGGCATTTTTTTCTCAACTTTGCAGCATGAAAAATCGATTTGTCCATGAAATACAACTTTGATAAAATTATCAATCGTGCTGATTCTAACTGTGTTAAGTACGATTTGAGAGAGGCCGTGTTTGGAAATAAAAATGTGCTTCCCATGTGGGTTGCCGACATGGATTTTGAAACGCCCGATTTCGTGCGTCATGCCGTCATGCAACGCGCTCAGCATCCGGTTTACGGCTATCATTTCAACGATGATGCTTATTTTCAATCGATTATACACTGGTTGAAACGCCGACACCAATGGAATGTACAAAAAGAATGGTTGTCGTTTACTCCCGGCGTGGTTTGCGGTTTCAACATTGCCGTCATGGCACTGACATGCGAAGGTGATGAAGTCATCATCCAAACGCCGGTTTATCCGCCATTTCACAGTGCCGTAACCGCACATGAACGCCAGTTGCTGTGCAATCCGTTGAAAGTCGGAACGAAAGGTTATGAAATGGATTTCGACCTATTGGAGCGACAAGCCAAAACGGCCAAGATGCTGATACTCTGCAATCCGCACAACCCCGTGGGACGCGCATGGCGGCATGACGAGTTGCTTAAGGTTGGAAAAATCTGTCAAAAAAACCATCTCATTGTTGTTTCGGATGAAATTCACTGCGATTTGGTATTGCCCGGCTATAAGCATACGCCTTTTGCAATGTTGAGTGACGAGCTGGCGCAGCGCACCATTACTTTTCATGCGGCGAGCAAGACGTTCAATCTGGCGGGTTTAGCCACTTCTACGGCTATCATTGCAAATCCGGAACTACGGACGACCTACAACACCTATTTGCACGCCCTAGAAGCGGATCTGGGCAATATATTCGGCAAAGCAGCCACGCAAACCGCCATGAACCAAGGGGATGATTGGCTGGCTCAACTGCTTGAATATGTGCAAGGAAACGTGGATTATGTTTCAGACTTCCTGAGAATCAACTTGCCGAAAATCAAGTTTTTCAAACCGGAAGCCACTTATATGATGTGGCTCGATTTTTCCGCTTACGGATGCAGCGAAGAAGAAAACTGGCGCAAGCTGACCCAGCAAGCCCAGCTTGGCTTGAATCGCGGCAGCGACTTCGGCACCGACGGCAGCAACCATTTTCGCATTAATCTGGCATGCCCTCGTGCCACCGTGATGGAAGCCATGCGGAGGCTGAAAGAAACTTTTTGAACTTTAACAATCTGCTAACTACAGCTTTCCGATCAAGCGATTATGTTTTAGAACAGCAATCCCGTGAACGGATCATCGTTGTTTTTGACACCGATCATTTGCTCAAAATCCGTTTCGGTAATGATAGGGACGCCTATGCTCTCAGCTTTTTTCTTCTTCTCAGGTCCCATTTTGTCGCCAGCCAGCACATAGTCGGTCTTTGAAGAAATCGAACTTGCATTTTTACCGCCATACTCTTCGATGACCTGTTTGATTGCATCGCGTGAATAATGTTGAAAAACGCCGCTGACCACGAAAGTCTTTCCCGCCAAGAGTTGCTCCTTGCCAGATGCCGGTTTTTCCATCATGGCAAATTGCAAACCCGCCGCACGCAAACGGTTCACGATGTCGATATTTTGCGGATCTTCGAAATAAGATTTCACCGACAGCGCAATTTTCTCACCGATTTCATCAATCGTTGTCATTTCCTCAACCGAAGCCTGCATGATATGGTCGATGTCATGCAGGGCGTTTGCAAGCACTTTCGCCACCGATTCGCCGACAAACTTGATACCCAAGGCGAACAGCACCCGATCGAAAGGGACGGCTTTGGACTTTTCCAAGGCGTCAAGGATGTTTTGTGCTGTTTTTTCGCGAATGCCGACCTTGCGGGTGATCGGCAAGAAGCTGAACTCATCTTCTATGGTGATGATTTTTTCGAGACCAAAGAGTTTGTCGTAGGTTAGGTCATACAGGTCGGCTGCATTTCGGAGCAGGCCTTCGTCATAGAGCAGTTCCACTTTTCCTTCGCCAAGTCCTTCAATGTTCATGGCTTTGCGCCCGATAAAATGTTCAATGCGTCCTCTGATTTGCGGTGAGCATCCATTGCTGTTGGGACAATACCAAGCCACTTCACCTTCATTTTTCACCAAGGGCGTGCCGCAAATCGGGCATTCTTTGACAAACGCCACCGGCAGGCTGTCTTTTTCGCGACGGTTCAAGTTGACGCTGATGATTTTCGGGATGATCTCGCCGCCTTTCGCAATGGTAACAGTGTCGTGGTAATGCAAATCAAACTGCTTGATAAAGTCTTCGTTGTTCAGTGTGGCGCGTTTCACGGTGGATCCTGCCAATTGAACAGGGGCGAGGTTGGCCACCGGCGTAATGGTGCCATGTCGCCCTACCTGAAACGAAACACTTTGCAGTTGTGTTTCCACTTCTTCCGCCTTGAATTTATAGGCAATGGCCCAACGTGGCGACTTAGCGGTGAAACCAAGCTGCTGTTGCTGCGCAAAGCTGTTCACTTTCAAAACAATACCATCGATATCGAAAGCAAGATGATGACGTTCCTTATCCCAGTAACTGATAAAATCAAGGATTTCTTCCACATTGCGACATATTGCGGTGTGTTTCGACACGTTGAAACCCCACCGTTGTGCGGCTTGAAGGCTTTCGTAGTGTGTTTTGAACCGTGTTTCCAAATCATCGGATAACAAAGTGTAGCTAAAGTTATCAAGATGGCGGCGTGCCACTTCCTTGGAATCCTGTAGTTTCATGGTGCCGGCGGCGGCATTGCGAGGATTGGCGAATGCGGCAAGACCCTCGTCGGTGCGTTCCTCGTTGATCCGGTTGAAACTCTCACGGGGCATCACCACTTCGCCTCGTATCTCGAAAAAGTTCGGAAAAACACCATGAAGCCGCAGCGGAATGGTGCGTATGGTCTTTACATTGGTGGTCACATCGTCGCCACGGGTGCCGTCGCCCCTTGTGACACCGCGCACGAGAATGCCGTCTTCATACTGCAAGCCGATGGAAAGTCCGTCAAACTTCAATTCGCACACAAACTCCACATCGCCCACATCGCTTTTTTTTATTCTCGAAATAAAATCTTCAATCTCCTCTTTGCTGTAGGAGTTGGCCAATGAAAACATCGGATAGCGGTGCACTACGGTCTGGAACTCTTTCGTGATGCCGCCGCCCACACGCTGGGTGGGAGAGGCGGGCGAAAGGAATTGGGGAAAATCCTTTTCCAATTGCGCCAGCTCCTCAAGCATCATGTCGAACTCATAGTCGCTGATGGTCGGCTGGGCGAGTATGTAATAGTTGTAATTGTGTCGTTCTAATTCCTCGCTCAGATGGGCGATGCGAAGACGGGCTTCTTCTTGGGTCATAAGGCAAAATAATTCCAAGGATTCACATTAGCCAGCATGGCAATTACCCAAACCACCGCAACCGAGCAGAAAGCTCCGAGGAAAGCCGTCAAAGCGCCTTTCGCATCCTTTATCAGACACAAAATGAGCAATATGCCGAACACAAATAGAATGCTTTCGTACCAGATGCACACGCCAAAGCCGATGCACAATCCGGCAATGAAAAACGAGGATCGGTGTATGTTGGCGTTAAACTGCGCCTTTCGGAGCACTTCTTGGCGTATGATGACATTGGATCCGTAAAGCAGCAGCGGAAGACCCAGAAATGCGCCAACATTAGCTACCATGCCAAAAGAAGGCATGACGCAGCAAAAAATGGGAAGGAGCGCCAAGAGCCATGCCACGCGCTTGCCCGCCAGCAAATCGCTGATACGGTACACCATCGAGATGCTGAACAGCGATATCAAGGCATAGAACAAACGGCTGACCAGCATGTCAAACTGTGATCCGCTAATGCCGATGGCACGTTTGGTCCATTCAAGAAACGCCATGACAAGACTTTTCTGCTGCAAATCGTGGTTCGAGCCGTAACCCGGCCAAAAAATAACGACAATAATCCTCACTATCAATGCAATAAGCATGAGTGATGTGAACGGATGCGCTTTGACAAAAGCTTTAGATCGGTTGAGCATGGTATTGTAATTTGGCTTCAAAAATAAACTTTTTCCGTGAAATATGAAAATTGAAAGCGCATGAACACAAACAAGCCGTTTGAAATCAAGCGTCTTTCTTGAATATCTGTCAAGTAAAGGGCTTGTTTTAGGGAGGATTAACAAACGGACCAAAACTGAAAGCGTGTTGCACACAGCATTGAAAAAAGAACTATCTTCGCAGTTTCTAAATCCGTTTTCCAATGAAAGACAACTTGTTTTCGTGTCCCGTTCAAATCAGAATGAGCGATCTCGATCCTTTTGACCATGTCAACAACGGTGCACAATGCAATCTTTTCGATTATGGCCGGTCGTTGTATTTTGAACATCTTTTCGGCACGAAAATTGACTGGATGACTTTTGATTATGTGTTGGTGCATGTCGATATGGACTTTGCTCTGCCGATTCGCATTCACGATACCATGGAGTGCGAAACCGAAATCACGGAATTGGGACGTAGCAGCGTGCGCATGACCCAACGGCTTCGCAACGGCGCAAACGGTGCGGTACACACTACCTGCCATGCGGTATTGGTGCGTTTCGACCGGCAGCAATTGTGTTCTTTGGAAATTCCCGAAATCCATCGAGCTTTGTTTCACAGTTAATAATACCTTTTTATGAAAAAGTCACTTCTTGTTCTCTTGGTCACGCTATTCAGCAGCCTATCCATCATGGCCCAAACTTCGGAACAAATGAATGCTTGGAATGATGTCAACATATTTGAAATCAACAAGTTGTATCCAAGAACAAATGTCGTTCCATTGGATGCCAATCTTGATGATTACACGCATTCACCTTATTATATCCTGCTCAATGGCGACTGGAAATTCCATTGGACGGCAAGCCCCGGCAAGGCGCCTGCCGATTTTCAACGTCCGGATTTCGATGCCAGCGCATGGAAAACCATTCCGGTGCCTGCCAATTGGGAGCTGAACGGCTATGGCGTGCCGATTTATGTGAATATTGACAATGAATTTCGCCCCAACACGCCCCCCGATGTCCCGATGGTTGACAATCCCGTCGGTTGTTATCTGACTGATTTCAACCTTCCAGACAAGTGGGAAGGACGACGCGTTTATTTGAACTTCGGTGCCGTAAAATCGGCCTATTATGTCTGGGTAAACGGTCAATTTGTGGGTTACACCGAAGATGCCAAGACCAATTCCGATTTCGACATTACGGATGCCGTGCGCAAAGGCAAAAACAGATTGGCGGTGAAATGCTACCGTTTTTCAAATGGGTCGTATTTTGAATGCCAAGATTTTTGGCGGATCAGCGGCATTGAACGCGATGTGTTTTTGTATTCAAAACCCGCGCTAAACCTTTATGACTATGAAGTCCACGCCGGTCTTGACCCCTCTTATCGCAACGGCACCCTTTCGGTGGATGTGAAAGTGCAGTGCACCAAGGAAATGCTTGCGAAAAGAGGCAATCGTTTGACGGCAAACTTGTACGATGGTTCAACCACACCGGTGGCCACAACAACGGCGGCATTGGATAAAAAAGAGTTCAAACAGGCCGAAGACGGCTTGTACTATGCCAATATCCACCTGACACTACCCGATGTTGAAAACGTCAGGCAATGGTCAGCCGAGCACCCGGAACGGTATGATTTGGAACTGATAATTGGAAACAAAAATTCGGAATTGGAACGGCTTCGCACACCTGTTGGATTCCGCACCGTGGAAATAAAGGATGGGAAATTTCTTGTCAACGGGAAATACGTTCTTATTAAAGGCGTGAACCGCCACGAGCATGACCCTTATTCGGGACATGTCGTGTCGCGTTCCTCAATGGAAAAGGATATTAAGCTGATGAAACAACTGAATATCAATACAGTAAGAACAAGCCACTATCCCAATGATCCCTATTGGTATGAATTGTGCGACCGTTATGGTCTTTATGTGATTGACGAAGCCAACGTGGAATCGCACGCGCAAGGCTACGGAACCCGTAGTTTGGCGAAACAGGACATCTACGGGCCACTGATTCTTTCACGCAATCGCAACATGCTGGAGCGCGACAAAAACCATCCCAGTATCGTGATGTGGTCATTAGGCAATGAATGTGGCAACGGTATCAACTTTGAAAACGCCTATCAATGGATGAAATCGCGCGATGCTTCGCGTCCTGTGATTTACGAGCGTGCCTGTCTCGACCGGAACACCGATGTGGTCGGGCTGATGTACAGCAGCACCGATTATCTGAAACATTTTGCAGCACAGCACATCGACAGCCTGAACCGTCCTTTTATTATGGTCGAATATGCGCATGGCATGGGCAATAGTTTAGGCGGTTTGGAGGATTACTGGAAACTTATCGAAAGCTACGAACCACTGCAAGGCGGCTGTATTTGGGACTGGGTGGATCAAAGTTTCATTCAGCATGACGACAAGAAAAACGTTGACTGGCTGGCTGTTGGCGGTGACCTTGGAGAGGCCTACGGCGTGGGAAACGATGACAGTTTCTGTGCCAACGGTATTGTGCATTCCGACCGTCGAATGCACCACCATGCCGCGGAAGTCACTAAGGTGTATCAGCCCCTGAAATTCAAAGCCATCGACATCCCATTGGGACGTTTTGAAATCAAGAATTGGCTATCATTTACCAATGCTTCGGAATTCGATTGCCATTACGAGATTTTTTCCACGGAAAGATCGTTGCTGAAAGAAAAAATCGAGCTTAACATTGAACCGTTTGACAGCCAGTGCGTTCAGATAGAAAGACTGCGGCTGTATGGCCATCCTGGAGAACAATTCTTCGTACATTTTTCCGTCACAACGCGCCACGACAGTCCCTTAATGCCAGCCGGCACCGAAATCGCCTATGACGAGTTCCAGCTTGACTGGCCTTCCGAACCGTTGCGTCCGTTGACATCGGACATGCCTCTTAACATACAGCAGGGTGAGTTCGTCACCATTGGCAACGATTTGTTTCAGGTGGTTTTCAATCGGGAAACCGGTCAAATGACACAGTTGAAATACGAAAACGAATCCTTATTACACAGCGCTTTAAAGCCCAATTTTTGGCGTGCCCCCACGTTGAATGACCAAGCGGACGACAGGGCGTTGCCGCGTTGGAAAAAAGCTGGTTTGCAGCACCTGACCTCGAAAGCCGATGTTATTGAGGCAGAACAAATGCCTGACGGAACAGTGCATTTTCGCACGGTGCAACGTATGATCGATCTTTATGAAAATACACAACTTACTGTTGAACAGTTGTTTGTCATATACAGCAACGGCGAAATCGTGGTACGAAACAGGATTGAACCCATGGAAGACATAAGCACTCTGCCGAAAATTGGATTGCAAATGCAAATGCCTTTGGGTTACAACAAGCTGACCTATTTTGGGAAAGATACTGAGAACTATCCCGACCGGAACGCTTCGGGACGTTTGGGCAGATATACCGTAAAAGCCTCGGAGCTGTTCGAACAGCATGTTGTGCCGCAGGACAACGGCAACCATTCCGACACACGCTGGTTGGTACTCGAAAATGCCACGACGAAGTTGGGGATGTTTGTCACATCCGACAAGCCTTTCCATTTCAGTACCTATCCTTATGACGATGCCGCATTGACCCAAGCACACCGCATCCATCAGCTTGACCGTTCCGATGGACTTACGGTCAATGTGGATTACCGTCAGGCTCCCTTAGGCACGGCCACTTGCGGACCGGGTGTCAAGGAAAGCGAGGTCTTGAAAAATCAGGTGTATGAGTTTTCTGTGCGTATCAAGCCCTATAGAGTGGATAAGGAAAATCCGACGGAATTGAGCTATTACGCCATTCCAAATCCTTCGGGTGTTTTGACTCCGACACCCACCATACATGCCGACATCGACGACACGGAAAACGCCTTGTTCAATCGTCCTGCCGTCATTACGCTGAGCTGTAGCGATCCTTCTGCAAAGATTTACTATACTTTGGATTCGGATGCCCGCAAGCCCATTCTTTACAAGAAGCCGTTTGTCATCGATAAGACCTGTACTCTGAGGGTTTTTGCAACCCAAAAAGGGAAAGAAAATTCTTTCGGATGCAGCCGTCATTTCCAGCGTTGCCCGATTGCGCACACCACTTATGTCAATCCGCCAGCCTCACGATACGGCAAAAACGCTGATTTCGCCCTGATGGATGGCAAAAAAGGCATGTCCAACACTTATGCGAGCGACTGGTTGGGGTTTGAGGGAACAGACATGGAAGCTACAATAGAATTGACCGACCCCAAGGCTGTTAAAATGATCAAGATTGGCATTGGACACACGCCCCAGGAATGGGTGATTTGGCCAAAATCCGTCGCAGTAGCTTATTCTACAGATGGTGAACATTTTTCAAAATGGCAGCGTGCCGAATTGCCGGTGTTTGATGGCAACTATGAAATGACGGGATTAGGCAGGATAGAAGCCCGGGCACGTGTCGATTGGAAAAACGCCAAGTTTATACGTGTCAAAGTTGAGAGCTTCGGCGCTTTGCCGAAATGGCATCCTTATGCGGGCGAAAAGGCTTGGATTATGGTTGATGAAGTTGAGATAGAGTAGAGAGGGAAACCGTCCTATTATTCCGATTATTGATACGGAACCAAAATAGTTGATTGAAAATGAGCATTAAAAACCTTTTTACATGTGGAGATAAGAAAAAGCGCATCAGTCATGTGCGCAACTTGGTCTCCTTAGCGTACACCGACGGTGTGATGTCGCCCGAAGAGCAGGAGATCATCCTTCAGATTGCCGAACGGTCGGGAATGACACAGGAAGAATTGGATTTCGTCATGGAAAAGCCGGATGAAATCAAGTTTTATGTACCGAGAAAGACCAGCGACCGTATTGAAGAGATTTACGACATGGTAACGCTGATGATGATCGATGGCGGCATCTCCGATCAGGAAATGCTGTTGTGCAAACTAGTAGCCGAAAAAATGCACTTCGACCCCGTCATCATTGACGTGATGATTGACGATATTGTGGATTTGATTGCCCGCGATATCGTCTTTGAGGCCGGCGTGCAGAAAATCATGGATAAAGCCGGCATACCGTCAGACAAGGATTGACTTTGAAGAACCGTCACGGTGAAACAAAAATGAGACGTATATTGCACGTCTCATTTTTTTATTAGATTGATTGTCAAAATTTTACCAATCCACTTCCATGCGTTGCACAGGCATGGTCATGCACCTTGCGCCGCCGCCGCCGCGCGACAGTTCGTTGCCTTCAAACGTAACCACACAGCGTTCGTAGTTATCGGGATGCAGTTTGCCGTTGGCGACATCCTCGGCGGGAAGCACTTCAAACCCATTTTGGTTCAGTGTTGCGATGGTGTGTGTGTTGCGAGCATATCCCAACACCTTTCCAGGAGCAAAGCAGAAGAAGTTTGTGCCACTGTGCCATTGTTCGCGGGCAGGGTAGTAGTCGTCGCCACCGCCACCGCAGAAAATAGGATCGAGTTCAACACCCAAGCCGCGCAAAGCAGAAATAAGGTTGTTTTCCTCGTTGCCGACCGCCTTATTGCCATCGATCGTGATATGGAATGTCTTGAATTTGTTACTGAGGATGACCGGCTTGTAGGCCATGCAACGGTCTTTGTCAAGCATGCTGAACACCATGTCAAGATGGATAAAGGATTCCGGCTTGGGAGGCAGTTCTTGGAAAATAAGATGCTTGGTTCCCGGTTTGGTCTTCAGATGTTGCACCAAAGATTCAATGCCGTACATGTTGGTGCGCGAACTCAGACCGCAAAGTACAATGTCGTTCCTTACAATATGGACATCACCTCCTTCGATGGTGCCAATGCCGTTTGAATTGTATTTCAAAGCTGGATTGACGACACCCGCCTCAAACATGGGATGGTAGTTGTAGATCATGTCGAGCATCAGGCACTCGCGCGAACGGATGGTGGTCGCCATATTGCTGATCATCAGGTTGTCGAAAACCGTGAAAGAAGCATCGCGCATGAAGAAAAGGTTGGGCAATGGTTGCAAGGAAAAACGCTCGCCGTCGATATAAGAAATATCCTTGAGACAAACGCCCTGAATGAGCTGACGTGACAATTCTTCAGCTTCAAGACCCTTGAGATAGTCGGAAAGATAGGGTACGTTTTCTGTTTTGCAAACGCGATCCACCAAATTCGACTTGATTTTTTCGTTGCGCAGCACATCGGTCAGCAAATCACTGATTTCGTGCACCTGTGCCACTTTTTGAAGCACTTTTTTGAAGCGGCCGTGCTCTTTGCCGGCAATTTGTAAGTTGAGAATGTCGCTATAAAGAAAGTTGTGGGCATTTTCAGGTGTCATGTTCTCTATTTCCTCACCTGGCGTGTGTACCAATACATGTTGCAACTTTCCGATTTCTGAATTGACAGAAACGTTGATCGGCTGTAAATCCATAAATAATGTGTTGATGTAACAATAGGAAAGGATTTTTGAAAATCCCTTCCATTAATATCGGTGCAAAATTAGTAAATATTATGTATCAGGCATTTCATGCTTGAGATTTTTTTTGAAGGATTACGCATCTTCGTACAACTCAATGAATTCATAGCTGTTTCCCATGGCCTTCAAAAATCCGATAAAGTCGGAATTGTCTATTACGATAGAGGCGGTGTTGTCGTTGGGATGAAAGCTAAGCCGTTCTGCTTTTTCTAGGTTCTTGTCAATGAAGAGGTGCACATGATGGGTTTCGTCGTTGATCAGTCCGAAGGGTGACACGCTGCCAGGCTTGAGTCCCAAATACTTGTCCATGCGTTGTTCGGAGGCAAAACTCAGCTTGCCTTGATGCAGCCGATGTTCCAAATCGTGAATTTCCATCTGGTGCATACAGTCGAAAATGACAAGATAATGGCAGTCGCCTTTGTGATTTCGGAAAAACAGGTTTTTGCAATGGGTGGAATCGAAGTGCTTCCAATAATGGATGGCTTCCTCTATCGTAGGAATCGGGGGATGAAAATAAATGTCGAATGTGATTCCCAAACGGTTGAGTGTATCTACGACTTTCTGCTGTTGTTCGCTTAATGGTTGGGTGATTGCGGTGGATTTCATGAGATAAGTAGATTTTACAAATAGGACTTAAAGCTACTTGACGATGACCATGACTGCATTTTCAAAGGCAATCAATTTTTACGCGAAAGTTGCCATTGTCATTGTTAATGGCCATCGTCAAAAAAAATCCCGTGTCAGTTTTTATGGTAGTTTAATTTTGAACAGTTACTTAAATGAGTTAGAATGATTATGGGTCAGTAATGCAGGTCGAAAGTCAGTTTTTTTGAAAGAGCTTGTCCGGTGAACGAAGCCTCACATACGGCGAGAGCTTCCGGTGTGCCTTCAAAAACCACTCGTCCGCCGCTGTCGCCGCCGCATGGGCCGAGGTCGATGACCCAGTCTGCCGACTTGATGACGTCCATGTTGTGCTCGATGACAATGATAGAGTGCCCACGGAGCAACAAGGCGCGGAAAGAATCAAGGAGTTTGTCGACGTCATGGAAATGCAGACCGGTAGTGGGTTCGTCGAAGATAAAAAGGGTCGGTTTTTCATTCTGTCCCTTGACGAGGAAAGAAGCCAGCTTCACGCGTTGCGCTTCGCCACCCGACAATGTGCTCGACGACTGTCCTAACTTCAGATAGCCAAGCCCCACTTCCTGCAAGGGCCGCAGCCGTGTAACGATACGCGCCACGGTGATGTTGTCGGAGGTTTTGCTAAAAAACGCTATCGCCTCGTCAACCGTCATGGCAAGCAGGTCCGCCACATTCTTGCCGTCGTATTTCACTTCCAATATCTCTTCCTTGAAGCGCGTGCCGTGGCACACTTCGCAGGGCAGACAAATATCCGCCATAAACTGCATCTCGATTCTTGTCACCCCTTCGCCCTCGCAGTTTTCGCAACGTCCGCCCGGAACATTGAATGAGAATTGCGATGGTTTGATGCCCCGAAGTTTTGCCAATTTCTGGTCGGAATACAACTGCCGGATTTCATCATAAACCTTTAGATAGGTTACCGGATTGGATCGCGATGACTTTCCGATGGGGTTCTGATCGATGAACTCTATGGCTTGAATGGCCGACAAGCTGCCCTCTAGGCTGCTAAAACTGCCCGACTTTTCGGAAGTTTCACCCAAATGCCGTTTCAGGGCAGGGTAGAGGATGTCCTTCACCAAAGTGGACTTTCCCGACCCGCTGACACCGGTTACCGCCGTAATGACATTCAAAGGAAACTTGACGTCGATGTTTTTCAGGTTGTGTTGGGTGGCTCCTTTAATCACCACGGCATTGTTCCAAGAGCGGCGGTTTTTCGGTAAGGCGATTTTCATTTTTCCCGTCAAATATTGCGCCGTGAGGCTTTCCTTGGAATCTTTCAATTGGTCAAAAGCGCCTTGAAACACCAATTCGCCGCCGAATGCACCTGCTAAGGGACCTATGTCTATGATTTGGTCGGCATTCCGGATGATTTCCTCGTCATGTTCGACAACAATCACCGTATTGCCGATGTCGCGAAGGTGCTTCAGCACCCGGATGAGGTTATCGGTGTCACGGGCATGAAGCCCGATGCTCGGTTCATCTAAAATATAGGTGGAGCCGACAAGGCTGCTTCCCAACGAAGTCGCCAGCTTGATTCGCTGGGATTCGCCGCCGGAAAGTGTGTTTGACATGCGGTTCAAAGTGAGATAGCCCAAACCGACTTCAAGCATAAAGTCGATTCTGTTTTTGATTTCTACAAGCAGACGTGACGCAATGGCTTGGTCCGTTTCATCGAGTTCCAAAGTGTCGAAAAAACGCTTCAAATCCTCTAACGGCATCTGAACCAAGGAACAAATGCTTTGCCCGCCAACTTTTACATATTGCGTTTCTTTTCGCAGCCGCGTTCCATTACATTCCGGGCAAACCGTCTTACCTCGGTAACGGGACAGCATGACACGATACTGTATCTTATAAGATTGTTCCTCAATATATTGGAAAAAAGCACGGATGCCTTCAAAATGGCTGTTTCCGTTCCAAAGCAAAGTTTTCTGATCCTCTGTGAGTTCAAAATAAGGTTTGTGAATAGGGAATCCAATCTTGCCGGCAACCCGAACAAGGGCGTCTTTCCATTCGCTCATTTTTTCGCCACGCCAGCAGGCCACCGCCCCCTCATAAACCGAAAGCCCTTTATTGGGTATGACCAAATCAGGATCAATGCCGATGACGCTTCCAAAACCCTGACAGGTGGGGCAAGCGCCGAATGGATTGTTGAAGGCGAACAGATTGGGGGTTGGCGGCGTAAAGGTCATGCCGTCGGCTTCAAAACGGTCAGAAAACTCCGCCGACTGCTTTTTCCCATCGAGCATAGAAAGCACCACGCAACTGCCTTTCCCTTCATAAAACGCCGTTTGAACCGAATCGGAAAGACGTCCGATTTCTTCGTTGGATTGCGGTCCGATCTTGATTCGATCCACCATAAGATAAATCCCATCACTTTTTAAACGATGGACTTCTCCCATGAAATCATCAATACGGACGATTTCATCTTCAACAAGGAGACGGCTGAAACCTTGCTGCATGAGTATGGAAAGATGTTCGCCCAAACTTCTTCCTTCAGGAAGCAGCAGAGGGACAACGATATAGGCCGATGTGCCCTCGGCAAGTGCAAGGATATGGTTGACCACGTCCATCACCTGGTGCTTCCTGACCTGCTGATCCGAAACAGGGGAGTAAGTCTTACCGATACGGGCATAGAGGAGTTTCAAATACTCGTAGATTTCCGTGATGGTCCCGACGGTCGAACGGGGATTGTGCGAACTTGTGTTCTGCTCGATGGCAATGGCAGGCGAAAGGCCGGTAATCAATTCAACATCAGGCTTGTTGAGCCTTCCCATAAACTGACGCGCATAGGCACTCAAACTCTCGACATAACGACGCTGCCCTTCGGCAAAAAGCGTGTCGAATGCCAATGAGGATTTGCCCGAACCGGAAAGCCCTGTGATGACGACAAAACGATTCTTAGGAATCTGCAGACTTAAATGCTTCAGATTGTTGACATTGGCATTCTTTATCTTGATAAAATCTATCGCATTAGAATTATTATTCATCCTTTTTTGAAAAATTGTACGAAATTACAAAAAAAATATTTGCGGAATAATAAAAAGATGTATCTTTGCACAAAATATTCACTAACTAAAAGTATAGGAGAGACGCTATCGACCGATATTTACCCTTTATAAACCGCACTTGAAGTGCATTAAAATAGGGGGCCTTATGTCCGCAGAAATTAGAAGCGACAAAGAACTGATCGACAGTTATCTGAAAGGTAACTTGTCCAGTTTTGAAATGTTAGTGAATCGTCATCAGGCGCAGGTGTATTCTCATATCATGACACTTGTGAAAGACCGCGAGTTGGCTGATGATATTTTTCAAGATACTTTTATTAAAGTCATCCGAACCCTCAAGGCGCACGCTTACAAAGACGAAGGCAAGTTCGCCCAGTTTGCCATGCGTATCGCACACAATCTTGTCATCGACCATTTCCGCAAGTCGAAGCGGATTCCTACGGTGGAGTCGTCGAGTGAAGACTACAACTTCATCGACAACGCTCCCATTAGCGATCCGTCTGTTGAACAAGACATGGTCATCAACCAGGTTCACGAAGATCTGCGTCGCATGATCACCTATCTGCCTGACGAACAACGCGAGGTGCTTTACATGCGTATTTATTCCAACATGAGCTTCAAGGATATTGCCGATGTTACCAATGTGAGCATCAACACGGCCTTGGGACGCATGAGATATGCCCTCATCAACCTGCGCAAAATGATGGTGGCCAATAACGTATCGCTCACATACTAAGCGTTTTGTAAATAGATAGAAGTCTTTTCGTCGATTCGGAAAAAATAATTCCGAAAGTGTATAATAAAGCCCAAAAGGTGACGTTTTGAAAATAAAGAAATTCAAAACAGCCTATGGACGAAACATTTACTCTAAACCACGACGAACTGACACTTACAAAAGAATGGAGCGATAACATCCGCCGCGTATTTCAAGCCGAAAGGCAAAACCCGAGTGCAACCACTTTGAGGAACTTGTTCGGTTATGCAGCCGCCATCGAGTCGGTTCAAAGCGATCTAATCGGAAACATGGAAATCATGAAAAACTGATTCCATAACACCGAAAAAAACTGAGAATCGAGATGTAACTTGTTGTGTCTCGATTCTTTTTTTTCATCATCCGCGCCGTAAAAGGAATGCCCTTGCAGGTAATGATGAAAAACCTCTTTGTTGAGTGAGGATGGGGGTGAAGCGTTTCGATTCGTAAAAACGGACTTATAAAACTTTGTCGATCAAAATGTTATATTTTATTTAGACTCATAAAATAAATGAGGTGAAAAGTTTGGGAAAACAAAGGAAAATCTGTATTTTTGCAGTCTCTTATAAAGTATATTCATATAATTATAATATAAACTTCTATGAACAAGCAAATTACATTAGAGCAGGCAGTCGAAAAAGTTCACGACGGCATGACCATTATGTTTGGCGGTTTCCTTGGTGTAGGAAGCGCCACCCAAATTATTGACGCCATTGTTGCAAAAGGCGTAAAAAACCTGACCATCATTGCCAACGACACGGCCTATGACGAAGTGGCCCACGGCAAACTTGTTTCGAACCACCAAGTGAAGAAAGCCATCGTGTCGCACACGGGCACCAACAAGCAGACGGCCGAACAAAAGAATGCCGGCACGCTGGAAGTTGAATATGTTCCTCAGGGCACCCTTGCCGAACGCATCCGTGCATACGGCGCAGGTTTGGGCGGTGTGTTGACCCCGACAGGACTTGGCACCATCATGGCCGACGGAAAACAAATCATCAACGTAGATGGCAAGGATTATCTGTTAGAGAAGCCGCTGAAGGCCGACATCGCCTTTTTGCGTGCCAACATCGTCGATGAGTTCGGCAACATGGTGTTCCTCGGCACTACCAACAACTTCAACCCTCTGATGGCTACTGCCGCCGATTATGTGGTTGTTGAAGCTGAAAAACTCGTCAAGGAAGGCGAAATCGCTCCGCATCAGGTGCATGTGTCTGGAATTTATGTCAATGGAATTTATGTAGAAAAATAACGAATAGAGATAGCTATTTCATTTAAAAACACAAATTTATAAAATGGAAAAAGAATATAAGTCAATGATCAGAGTCCGCATGAGTGCCAAAGACGCTCATTATGGCGGAAACTTAGTGGATGGTGCTCACATGGTTCACCTTTTCGGCGATGTAGCCACCGAACTTTTGATTTTGAGCGATGGTGACGAAGGTCTGTTCTGTGCCTACGACAACATCGAGTTTTTAGCCCCTGTGTATGCAGGTGATTTCATCGAAGCGGTGGGTAAAATCACCCACATTGGCAATACGTCGCGCAAGATGGAGTTTGAAGCCCGTAAAGTCATCAAGCCTCGCCCCGACATTTCCGACTCGGCAGCCGACGTGCTTCCTGAACCTATTGTCGTTTGCCGCGCCACAGGCACATGCGTTGTTCCCAAACAATGCCAGCGCAACAACAAATAACGAGCGGAGCCGTAGCAAGGGTCGGTTTTGACCGTCGCTGCTTCGGTTTTTTCCTATCATTCTAACAAAATTCAGAACTAACACCCGAAACAATGGATAAACTTATCATCACCGCTGCCATTTGTGGCGCAGAAGTAACGAAAGAACAAAACCCCAACGTGCCTTATACGGTAGAGGAAATCGTGCGCGAAGCCAAATCGGCTGTCGATGCCGGTGCCGCTATCGTGCACCTTCACGTCCGCTTCGACGACGGTACTCCTACACAGAGCCGCGAACGTTTTCAGGAGTGTGAGGAAGCCATTTACAAGGTTTGTCCCAATGTCATCCTGATCCCTTCGACAGGAGGTGCTGTCGGCATGACACCCGATGAACGCTTGCAATCCACCGACACTACGCCGTTGCCCGAGATGGCAACCTTAGATTGCGGCACGTGTAACTTCGGCGATGAAATTTTTGACAATACCATGCCCACCATGCGCGCCTTCGGCAAACGCATGATGGAACGTGGCATCAAGCCCGAATACGAGTGCTTCGAGATGGGTCACTTGGACACCATCCTGACCATGGCTCGCAAAGGCGAAGTTCCTGGCGCACCCATGCAGTTTAACTTTGTGCTTGGCGTTCCCGGCTGCACCCCTGCCACCGTGCCGAATCTCTGCTGGCTTGTGAACGGCATCCCTGCCGGATCTACCTGGACCGTCACAGGCGTTGGCCGTCACGCTTTCCCAATGGCCGCAGCAGCCATCGCCATGGGCGGCAACGTGCGCGTTGGATTCGAAGACAACCTCTATCTTTCCAAAGGCGTGCTTGCACAGTCGAATGGTGAACTCGTCGCCAAAGTGGTACGCATGGCCAACGAATTAGGCCGTCCTATCGCCAGCTCCGATGAAGCAAGAGCAATCCTCAATCTAAAAAAGAGAAACTGATAAATAATTCACTAACAAACACTTAAATTAACAAAGTTTTATGCAAAAGCATGGTAACAAATATGGAACACACCGTGTCATTGAACCCCAAGGCGTGCTTCCTCAACCCGCAAATAAGTTGAACAACAACATGGATGAGATTTGGGACAACGAAATCCTTATTGACGTCCAAACCCTGAACATCGACTCCGCTTCATTCACCGACATTCACAACTATGCCAAGCAACAGGCAGGTGCCGGCGCAAGCGAAGAGAAGATCATGGAAGAAATCAAGAAAGAAATGTTCCTCAATGTTGAACTGCAAGGCAAGCACCGCAACCGTCGTACCGGTTCGGGCGGCATGTTGCTCGGCAAGGTCGAGAAGATTGGCGACGCCCTGAAAGGCAAGATTGACCTGAAGGAAGGCGACCGCATCGCCACTTTGGTCTCCCTTTCGCTGACCCCGCTCCGCATTGACGAAATCATTGCCATCCGTCCCGATGTCGATCAAGTGGACATCAAGGGCAAAGCCATTCTCTTCGAGAGCGGCATTTATGCCAAGATTCCAAACGACATGCCGGAAAAACTCGCCCTGAGCGCCCTTGACGTGGCCGGAGCCCCAGCACAGACCGCCAAGCTCTGCCAATATGGTCAGACTGTCGTCATTCTCGGTGCCGGTGGTAAAAGCGGTATGCTTTGCGCATACGAGGCCAAGAAACGTGTCGGCGTTACGGGAAAGGTCATCGGAATTGCCAACAGCCCCAAGTCAACCCAACGCATCAAAGACCTCGGTTTCTGTGACATTGTGGAAAGCGCTGCCGGCATGACTCCTGTTCAGATTTACGAACTCGTCGAGAAACTGACCAACGGCAAGATGGCTGACGTGACCATCAACTGCGTTAACGTCCCGGATCAGGAAATGACCGCCGTGCTTTGCACGAAGGACGATGGCATCGTTTACTTTTTCAGCATGGCCACCAGTTTCACCAAGGCGTCTCTTGGTGCAGAGGGCATCGGTGCCGACGTGAATATGATCATGGGCAACGGCTATACCAAAGGTCACGCCGAATTCACCCTTCAGGAACTTCGCGAAAGCCCCGAACTCCGCAAGATTTTTGAAGAATTGTATGCATAAAGAATCCTATGCGTAGAGACACGATCGGTGTGTCTCTACGTCATTTTTTAAATCCTAACAAATGGCAGAATCAAGAAGAAAACAATTATTTCCCGACGTTTCCGATGAACAGTGGAACGACTGGAAATGGCAAGTCAGAAATCGAATCGAAACATTGGATGAGCTGAAAAAATACATCAAGCTCACCACGGAGGAAGAGGAAGGTGTCCGCAATGCCTTGACGACATTGAGAATGGCCATCACTCCTTATTATCTCAGCCTTATCGATCCCAATGATCCCAACGACCCGGTTCGCCGTCAGTGCATTCCCACCGGAGCCGAAACCCATATTGCCGCGGCAGATCTTCTCGACCCCTTGCACGAGGACGAAGACTCGCCGACACCCGGCTTGACCCACCGCTACCCCGACAGGGTGCTGTTTCTCATTACCGACATGTGCTCCATGTACTGCCGTCACTGCACCCGCCGTCGTTTTGCCGGTCAAAAAGACGACGAATCTCCATCAGAGAGAATCGAAAAAGCCCTTGAATATATCGAAAAGACCGTGGAAGTCCGCGACGTGTTGCTTTCGGGTGGCGACGCCCTGATGGTGAGCGACAAAAAGCTGGAATATATCATCCAGCGTTTGCGCGCCATTCCGCATGTCGAGATTGTCAGACTTGGAACACGCACTCCCGTGGTTTGCCCGCAGCGTATCACGCCGGAATTGTGCGACATGCTGAAAAAGTACCATCCGGTATGGGTCAACACCCACTTCAACCATCCCAACGAGGTGACACCCGAAGCCGTTGCCGCTTGCGAACGCTTAGCCAACGCCGGTGTTCCGCTCGGAAACCAAAGCGTACTTCTGCGTGGCGTGAACGACTGCGTGCATGTGATGAAGCGTTTGGTGCACGTTTTGGTGAAAATGCGTGTCAGACCTTATTATATATACCAGTGCGACCTCTCCATGGGTCTTGAGCACTTCCGTACTCCGGTCTCCAAAGGCATTGAAATCATCGAAGGCTTGCGCGGTCACACCTCTGGATTTGCAGTTCCCACTTTCGTGGTCGATGCACCCGGCGGCGGTGGAAAAACACCCGTCATGCCACAGTATGTCATTTCGCAATCGCCCGGCAGAGTGGTGTTGCGCAATTTCGAAGGTGTGATCACCACATATACCGAACCCGCTGAATACCACAACGACTGTCACTGCCCTGAATGCGAGGCCGCCCGTGCCAAAGAAAGCAAGAGGGTAGAAGAAATTGACAGAAGCAAACCCGTTGACGGCGTCATTTCCTTGTTGGAAGGCGAAAAGATGAATATCGAACCCGCCCACTTGATCCGTCACGAACGCCAGAAATAAGAGAATCCCATGCCTTTTATCAGCGAACTCGTCAAACATAGCAGTTGCTCCATCGTAGGATTGGAGAAGAATACGGGGAAAACCGTATGCCTGAACTATGTGTTGCGCCGGCTTCCGCTTGACCAAAAGACGGTAGCCGTGAGTTCCATCGGTATTGACGGTGAAAATACCGACCAGGTGACACTCACTTCGAAACCGGAAATCGTATTGAGAAAAGGCATGTTCTTCGCCACCAGCGAAAAGCATTATCTGATGCGCCGCCTTGTGTCGGAATTGGTCGATGTGAGCGACGAAAGCACGTCGTTGGGACGTGTGGTCACAGCAAAGGCATTGACACCGGGCAAGATACTGCTCTCCGGACCCTCGTCAGGGGCTGGATTGAAACGCTGGATGGACGGTGTTAAACCATTCGGAATCGACTTGATTATCGTAGATGGGGCTTTGTCGCGCATGAGCCTGGCCTCACCTGCGATAAGCGAGTCGATGATTCTTTCGACAGGAGCAGCCTATTCCGCCAACATCAACACTTTGGTGCAAAAAACCGCATTTGTCGTAGAACTTATCAATCTTGACAAGACGTCTGATGACAACTGTCAGATAATGAATCAGATAAACAACGGCGTATGGGCGATCGACCATGAAGGGCGTCTGCATGACTTGGAAGTGGCTTCCGCATTCTCAACCAACCTTAAGATTGATTTTGAATCATGCAAAACGCTTTTTATAAACGGTGCGTTGACGGACAACTTCCTGAAACACATCAAACAGCACCGTGCTTTCAAAGAAACCGAATTGGTGGTGAGGGACTTTACGAAGATATTTGCCACACCGATGGTTTTCAAGTCGTTTGTAAGCACCGGACATCCTATCCATGTAATGCTGAAAAGCAAACTCATCGCCGTGACTGTGAATCCGACATCGCCCAACGGCATTGTCCTTGACTCAGATAAATTGTGTAAAACCCTATCGGAAGCCATTCAGCTTCCGGTGTACGACCTCATGAAAAACTGATGCAACTCAAACATCTCCTTGACTCGCCTTGCAGGCTGCGCTATATGATAGAAAATCTCGATGTGCATTCGGGGTTTTCGCGCCGTATTCTGCTCGATTCGGAAATGATGACGGAAGCCATGGAAATTGAGAACAACTATAATATTCTCAAAGCCTTCCATAATGTTGTCATGGAAAAACAGAACCGTATCGCCATACAAACCTTGCAATCCAAACTGTGTCGTTTAAAAGGCATTCCATCCACCATCGGGCGATTGGCAGGAAGAGAGATTTTAGATGACATAGAACTGTTTGAAATCAAGCATTTGGCACTGTTGTCCTCAGAGATTCGTCAGAGCATGGTGGGATTGGGACTTGAAACGGTGATAACCATTCCCGACTTGGAAGAAGTGGTGAAAATCCTTGATCCCGACGGAATGCGTATCGCCACCTTTTTAATATATGACACCTATTCTTCCGAATTAAAAAAGCTGCGCGACCAACTGAAGAATAGCGAGGTCTTTTTAGAAGACATATTCATCAAGGCATCCGCCATTGAAGATGAAATACGCGAAGATTTATCTCTGAAAATCAGTGCTTTCACTTCGGATATCGATGAAGCCCAACAAGCATTGGCCGGCATTGACATTTTTTTGGCGAAAGCACAGCAAATGGAAGCCTTGGGACTTTGCTTCCCAAGCATTGCCCACGACAAACAAACCTCCTACGAAGGACTTTTCCATCCTGAAGTAAAGTCCATTCTGCAACAAAACAATAAAGATTATCAACCCATTGACATACGGTTTGAACAGAAACCTACCATCATCATCGGTGCCAACATGGGCGGCAAAACGGTGGTTATTAAAACATTGGCATTGTGCCAGTATTTGTTTCAGTTTGGTTTCGGCATTCCGGCACTTGCCGCAAAAATCATGATACAGAGTGATGTGTATTGCACCACCACTGATGAACAATCCATCGACAGAGGATTGTCTTCTTTTGCGGCGGAAATGAAAAACATAGATGCCATCATCAAGAAAGCAAGGGAAAGCAGCAACATCCTTGCCTTGATTGACGAACCTGCCAAAACGACCAATCCGGTGGAAGGAACGGCTTTGGTTTCCGCCCTTGTCAAGATTTTGCAGGACAAGTCCATCAGCTTGATTTTGGTGACCCACTACAACATCAATAGTTACCACAACCGCTGTCTGCGTGTCAAAGGACTGGAAAATGGAAAGATGAATTACGCCTTGGTGGAAGCCCACGAAGGAGAAGTCCCGCACGAGGCACTGAATATTGCTGAAAGTATAGGAATAGATCCGGAATGGATCGCCAACGCAAAAGAGATTTTAAATAATTAAAATACAATATTATAGCTAAAAAGGAATGGAAAGTAAATTAGGTTTAGATTTTGAAAAAGTGGCACATGCGCGCAAATTGGCGAAAAACATCGCCGATGGCGTTCAGGAATTCGTGGACCAATACACCACTGTTGCTGTTGAGCGTACCTTGTGCCGCCTGATGGGAATTGACGGAGTGGACGAAAACCAGGTACCACTGCCCAATGTCGTTGTGGATTTTATCAAAGATAAAGGCGTGCTGAATGAAGGCGTACTGTTCTTCATTGCCAACGCCATGATTCAAACCAAGATGCAGCCCCAGCAGATTGCCGAGGCCGTCAGCAAAGGCAAACTCGACATCACTCAGGTTGTCACCGCCGATCCTAAGGTCATTGCCGACACGCTACAACCCGTTGTGGACGAAAACGTCAATCGTATCCGCACCCGCCGCGGTCGCCGCGAACATTATTTGGAAACCATAGGCGAGGGTCCCAAGCCCTACTTGTACATCATTGTGGCAACCGGAAATATCTACGAAGACGTTGTTCAAGCACAAGCCGGCGCCCGTCAGGGAGCCGACATTATCGCTGTGATCCGTACTACAGGGCAGAGCCTGCTCGACTACGTGCCTTACGGTGCCACTACTGAAGGTTTTGGCGGCACTTTCGCCACACAGGAGAACTTCCGTATCATGCGCAAAGCGTTGGACGAAGTGGGTGAGGAGCTGGGACGCTACATCCGTCTGTGTAACTATTGCTCAGGCCTCTGCATGCCGGAAATCGCCATCATGGGTGCTTTCGAAGGTCTCGATGTCATGCTGAACGACGCTTTGTACGGCATTCTATTCCGCGACATCAACATGCAACGCACCCTTGTGGACCAATACATGTCGAGAATCATCAACGGTTTTGCGGGAGTCATCATCAATACCGGTGAGGACAACTATCTGACCACCGCCGATGCCGTTGAAGCCGCACATACTGTTTTGGCTTCCGACCTCATCAACGAACAGCTTGCGTTTTCGGCAGGATTGAGGGAGGAACAAATGGGATTGGGACATGCCTTTGAAATGGATCCCATGCTCGAAAATGGATTCCTTTATGAATTGGCTCAGGCTCAGATGACCCGCGAGATTTTCCCTAAGGCTACCTTGAAATACATGCCGCCCACCAAATTCATGACGGGCAACATCTTCCGCGGACACCTGCAAGATGCCTTGTTCAACATCATCGGCATTTGGACCCATCAGGGGCTTCAACTGTTGGGTATGCCCACGGAAGCCATCCATACGCCATTCATGAGCGACCGTTACCTGTCCATTGAAAATGCCAAATACATTTTCAACAACATGCGTAACATCGGCGATGAAATGGAGTTCAAAGAAGACGGCATCTGCCGTAAACGTGCTAAATTAGTTTTGGAAAATACCATTCTTCTGCTCGAAGAAATTGTTAACGAAGGATTGTTCACCGCCTTGGAAAAAGGAATTTTCGGCGATGTCAAACGCCCGAAAAACGGAGGCAAGGGATTGGCGGGAGTGACTGCCAAAGGAAACAACTACTTGAATCCTTTTGTCGAAATAATGAAAGGAAAGAGATGAACGATCTTAAGGGTAGGATAACAAATGTTAGGTAATAAGTTAATCAATAGAAAAGTAAAGAAATGAGCGAAGGATTATATTCGATGGAAGCCAAGGATTTCGACAAGACCTTGGACCTCACTAAGATAAAGCCGTATGGCGACACTATGAACGATGGCAAGGTGCAGATGAGTTTCACCCTGCCCGTTCCATGTGGAGCAGAAGCTGTGGAAGCGGCCAAACTGCTGATGAAAAAACTAGGATTGGAAAACCCAAGCGTGGTTTTCTATCAAGAACTCACACCGGGATTCACCTTCTTCAATTGCTACGGAAGCTGTTCTCATACAGTGGACTACAGCACCATTTATGTTCCTAAGGTCGAATCGAACACCATGGACATGTATGAGACGGACGAATACATTAAAGAGAATATCGGACGTAAAGTGGTGGTGGTGGGGGCCAGCACCGGTACCGACGCCCATACCGTGGGCATCGACGCCATCATGAATATGAAAGGCTATGCAGGCCATTATGGTCTCGAACGCTACGAAATGATTGAGGCATACAATCTTGGCAGCCAGGTTCCGAATGAAGAATTTATTGCCAAAGGCATCGAGCTTCATGCTGATGCGCTGCTTGTTTCGCAAACCGTAACGCAAAAAGACGTTCATATCAAGAACCTCACCAACCTTGTCGAGCTGATGGAAGCCGAAGGGCTGCGCGACAAGATGATTTTGTGCTGCGGAGGCGCCCGTATCACCCATGAACTCGCCAAGGAACTCGGTTATGACGCCGGATTCGGCATGAACACTTATGCGGATGACGTGGCTTCATTCATCGTTGAAGAAATGGTCAAAAGAGGGATGAAGTAATGGTGATGGTATGCAAGCTAAAGGAAATATGCAAGAATGAAATGGAATAAGTAATTAACAAATAATAATTAATCTCATAAATTATAGTACTATGGATAAAAACGTAATGAGAGAAGTCATCGCCAAAAGAGCTGCAAAAGAATTGCACGACGGCGATGTTGTCAATTTGGGTATTGGCATTCCGACAATGATTCCCAACTACCTTCCCCAAGGTGTTACTGTGACATTGCAGACCGAAAACGGCGCTATGGGCATGGGACCTACTCCCGCCGAAGGTAAAGAAGACAAGAACATGATCAATGCCGGCGGCGGCTACATCACCCTGAACCCTGGCGCCTGCACATTTGATTCGGCGACTTCGTTTGCCATCATCCGTGGCGGTCACGTCAACGTGTCGTTCCTCGGTGCTTTGCAAGTAGATGAAAAAGGCAATCTGGCCAACTGGATTATCCCCGGAAAAATGGCTCCAGGAATGGGCGGCGCCATGGACCTCGTTGTAGGTGCCAAACGCGTTATCCTGACAATGGAACATACCCAGAAAGGCACACCTAAAATTTTGAAACAATGCACGTTGCCGCTGACGGCCGCCGGACAGGTCAACATGATTATCACCGAAATGGGTGTCATGGACATCACACAGGAAGGCATCGTTTTGAAAGAAATCCACCCGGAATTTACAGTGGAACAAGTACAAGCTGCCACTGAAGCCAAATTGATCGTTGCGCCCGACTTGAAACCCATGAACATTTAATCCGATTGAGTCATGGAATACGATTTTTTGAAGATTGAAAAGATGGACAGCATCACCATCATGAAGGTGTCTGCTCCAAAATCTTTGAATGCGCTGAATTCCAAAATACTAACGGAAATCGGAGATTTTGTCGATAACTTCGACGAAACAACGCGCGTACTGATTGTCACCGGTGACGGTGAAAAGGCTTTCGTTGCCGGTGCCGACATCGTAGAAATGCAAAATCTGAATGAAGAACAAGGCTTTGAGTTCAGCCAATTGGGCGCACGGGCATTCCGCCATCTCGAAACCTTGGACATTCCGGTCATCGCCGCCATCAACGGCTACGCCTTAGGAGGCGGTCTTGAACTGGCTATGGCTTGCGACATCCGTTTAGCCTCGGCCAAAGCCAAATTCGGTCAGCCTGAAGTGGGTTTAGGCATCACTCCCGGATTCTCAGGCACTTACCGTCTGGCAAAACTTGTCGGACAAGGTTATGCCAAGGAAATGATCTTCACTTGCAAGACCATCAACGCCGAGGAAGCACTCCGCATCGGACTGATCAATGCCATCTACGAACCTGAGGAACTGATGACACAGGCTATGGTCATGGCGCAAAAAATGGTGGCCAATGCTCCATTGGCGCTGAAATACGCCAAAGAATGCATCAACGAGAGCTACGATATGTATGCCGATGATGCCATTGAACTTGAAAGCAAGAATTTCGGACACTGTTTTGCCACGCAAGACCAAAAAGAAGGCATGGCGGCATTCTTGGAAAAGAGAAAACCGATTTTCAATGCACGATAAAATAGATTAAACAATTAACAATCAATAATTTAAAAAGTATCATTATGAAAATATGCGTTATTGGTACCGGTACCATGGCAAAAGGAATCGTGAAGGCGTTTGCCGTCAAGATGCCCGTCGTCATGAAGAGCCGTACTCAAGCCAGCCTTGACAAGGCTATGGCTTCCATCGCCAAAGGTTATGGCAAATTGGTGGAAAAAGGCAAGATGACCCAAGAGGCCGTCGATGCCATTCTGAAAAACATCACCACAACAACGGATTACGCCACTTTTTCCGATGCCGACTTGGTCATCGAAGCTGCTGTTGAAGACATGCAGTTGAAGAAGGAAGTGTTTGCCGAACTCGACAAGATCTGCAAGCCCGAAACCATCTTCGCCACCAACTCTTCCTCGCTGTCCATCACCGGGATTGCTGCCTGCACGAGCCGTCCTGCTCAATTCATCGGCATGCACTTCTTCAACCCAGCCGACCGCATGGCCTTGGTTGAAGTCATCAAAGGTCAACTGACGAGCGACGAGGTGACAAAGTGCATTGTGGAACTCTCCACCTCCATCGGCAAGCAGCCCGTCGAGGTGAAGGAGGCCCCCGGTTTCGTGGTCAACCGCATTCTCATCCCGATGATCAACGAGGCAGTCGGCATCTTGGCCGATGGCATTGCCAGTGCCGAAGACATTGACAAGTGCATGATGCTGGGCGCCAACCACCCCATGGGTCCCCTCGCATTGGCCGACCTGATTGGCAACGATGTGAACCTTGCCATCATGGAAGTGCTTTACAATGAGTTCGGCGATCCGAAATACCGCCCTCATCCCTTGCTGAGAAAGATGGTGCGTGCCGGTTTGCTCGGACGTAAAACAGGAGAAGGATTTTACAAGTATTAATCAATAAACCAGGGAGAAATCAAGAACGAGGGAAGAATGAGGTTTTGAATTGAATTGGAGTATCCAATTAATTCAATCAATTTCTATCCATTTGTTCTTGACACATCTTCCAAACACATTTAATTTATCAATAATGGATTTCAGTTATTCAAAGACAGAACAACTTTTCCTGCAAATGGTGAGATCGTTTGCAGAGAACGAAGTCAAGCCTTTGGCAGCCGAAGTTGACGAACAAGAACGCTATCCTATCGAGACGGTCAAGAAAATGGCCAAGCTCGGCATGATGGGCATTCCGGTTCCGAAAGAATATGGCGGTGCAGGAGGCACAGTACAAATGTACATCATGGCAGTGGAAGAACTGTCGCGCGTTTGTGCTACTACCGGTGTTATTTTATCGGCGCACACCTCGCTGTGCATGGCACCGATCATGGAAAACGGCACGGAAGAACAAAAGCAGAAGTATCTTCCCAAATTGGCAAGCGGCGAGTGGATCGGCGCTTTCGGCCTTACGGAGCCTAATGCGGGTACCGATGCCGCCATGCAGCAAACCACAGCAGTGGATGCCGGCGACAAGTGGATTTTGAACGGCAATAAGATTTTCATCACCAATGCCGCCTACGCCGATGTGTTCATCGTGATGGCCATGACCGACAAGTCGAAAGGCACCAAAGGCATTTCCGCCTTCATCGTCGAAAAAGGCATGCCCGGCTTCAGCATTGGAAAGATGGAGCTAAAGATGGGTATCCGTGGATCGGCGACCTGTGAGTTGATTTTCGAAAACTGCGAAGTTCCGAAAGAGAACCTCCTCGGTGCTGAAGGCAAGGGCTTTGTCATTGCCATGAAGACCTTGGACGGCGGACGTATCGGTATCGCTTCACAAGCGCTTGGCATTGCACAAGGTGCCATGGATGAAACCGTTAAATACACCAAAGAGCGTAAACAGTTCGGTAAATCCATCGCTTCATTCCAGAACACGCAGTTCCAAATGGCCGACCTGAAGACCAAAGTCGAGGCTGCCCGTCTGCTCGTCCGCAATGCGGCATGGAAGAAAGACCAGAAAATGCCTTACTCCGCCGATGCCGCCATGGCCAAGCTGTTCGCTGCCGAAACGGCAATGGAAGTGACGACCAAGGCCGTGCAGTTCCACGGTGGCTATGGCTACACTCGCGAATATCCGGTGGAACGCATGATGCGTGACGCCAAGATCACTGAGATTTACGAAGGCACCTCCGAAGTGCAACGTATGGTCATCGCAGCTCATTTATATAAATAAGGAGGGGAGAATATGAATATTGTAGTTTGCATTAAACAAGTTCCGGATACAACGGAAATCAAAATAGATCCGGTAAAGGGAACCCTGATCCGTGAAGGCGTTCCGAGCATTATGAATCCCGATGACAAAGGCGGTCTTGAACTGGCACTTCGTTTCAAGGATCAATTCGGTGCGAAAGTCACCGTCATTTCCATGGGACCTCCCCAAGCCGACCTCATCCTGCGTGAAGCCTTGGCGATGGGTGTTGACAGAGCCATCTTGCTGTCCGACAGAAAATTTGCCGGTGCCGATACCTTGGCAACCTCTTATGCCTTATCGGGTGCCATGCGCACATTGGATTACGACCTGATTATCGCTGGCCGTCAGGCTATCGACGGAGACACCGCCCAAGTAGGTCCCGAAATGGCCGAACATTTAGGGCTTCCTCAGGTTTCCTACGTCATCGATGCTCAAAAGAAAGATGACAACACACTGATCGTGAAAAAGGAAAACGAAGACTGTGTCCAGACTCTCGAAGTGGAAGGCAAATGCGTTCTCACCGTCCTTTCGTCCGCTTTCGCGCCCCGTTACATGAGTGTTTCGGGCATTGTGGAAGCCTACGACAAGGAAGTGGAAGTATGGGGCGTTGACAAGATCGATGTCGATGAACAGAAACTCGGTCTGGCCGGTTCGCCCACCAAGGTGTTCCAGTCGTTCCCGAAGAAAATGAAAGCTCCGGGCGAACTCCACGAAGTTAGTGAAGAAGAAGCCGTTGAGTTGATTGTCAGTAAGTTAAAGGAAAAACACATCATCTAAATGCCATCGCTATGAATACAGAAGATTATAAAAACGTTTATGTATTTGCTGAACAACGCAATGGCGTGATTCAGCCTGTTGCTTACGAACTTTTAGGCAAAGCCTGCGACTTGGCCGCCTCATTGGGCGAAAAGGTCGTGGCAGTGCTGCTTGGCTGTGGCATTAAAGATCAGGCGCAAAAACTCATCGAGTTTGGCGCTGACGAAGTCATTGTGGCCGATTGCGCGGAATTAAAGGATTATCTGACCGAACAATATACTCAAGCCATGTATCAGATTGTGGATGCCGGTAAACCGAGCATTGTGCTTTATGGTGCCACCACCATTGGCCGCGACTTGGCTCCGCGTATTTCCTGCCGTTTCAAAACCGGTTTGACCGCCGACTGCACCAAATTGGAAGTCGCCGACACCGATAACGGCAAACAGTTCCGCATGACCCGTCCCGCCTTTGGCGGCAACCTGATGGCTACCATCATTTGCCCAAACAACCGTCCGCAAATGTCAACCGTGCGTCCCGGCGTGATGCAGAAACGCACCCGTGATGACAGCAGAAAAGGTGTTATCAGCGAATTTAAGCCTACTTTCGACGCTTCGCGTTTCAAAGTAAAACTGGTCGAAACAACGATGAACTGCAAGTGTGCCGACGACATTACCGCTGCTAAGATTTTGGTCTCCGGCGGTCGTGGCGTGCACAACAAGGAAGGTTTCCAGAAACTGCAGGGCTTGGCCGATGTTATCGGCGGCATGGTATCGTCGTCACGCGCCATGGTCGATGCCGGTGTCATGGACCACTGCTTCCAAGTTGGACAAACGGGTAAAACCGTCCGTCCCAACCTGTATATGGCCTGCGGTATTTCCGGTGCCATCCAGCATTTGGCCGGTATGGAGGAGTCTGATTTTATCATCGCCATCAACAAGGACAAGTTCGCACCGATTTTCTCGGTCGCCGACCTTGGCATTGTGGGTGACTTGCATAAGATCGTCCCCATGCTGACGGAACGTCTGAAAAAGGAGATCGAGAAATAATCCGGTCTCCTAAACATTGAAAAAGGTCATCCGTTTGGATGACCTTTTTTGATTTAATTAACTGATATACAATTTATTATATAATGTCCTGATCGGACAAAGTTATTCCATATTGGTATAGACGGCCTGAACGTCTTCGTCTTCTTCAATCTTATCGATGAATTTCTCGATTTCGACCATCTGTTCATCGGTGAAACTTACCGTAGCATTGGGGAAACGTTGCAGGTTGGCTTTCACGATATTCACTTTCAGGTTTTCCAACGCATCGTGCATGGTGCCGTAGTCGGTCCAAGCGGCATAGGCCGTAGTGACGGTGGTGCCATCTTCCTCGTCGGTTTCAGTGACAATCTCTTCCAATCCGGCATCAATCAGTTCAAGTTCCAATTCATCTTGAGCCATGCCTTCGGGCAGTTCGATTTCAAAAACGGCTTTGCGTGCAAACATAAACTCCAGCGAACCCATGGGCAAGAAGCTGCCGCCTGATTTGTTGAAATAAGACTTCACGTTGGCAACGGTGCGCGTAGTGTTGTCAGTGGCACATTCCACCATGCATTGGATGCCAAACGGACCTTTGCCTTCGTATGTGACTTCAACCATGTCGGCCATGTTTTTATCGGAAGCACGCTTGATGGCGGCATCGATATTGTCCTTGGGCATGTTTTCTGCCTTGGCATTCTGGATGGCTTGACGCAATTTGGGGTTCATATCGGGGTCAGGACCGCCTTCCTTGGCAGCAATGGTGATTAACTTACCGAGTTTGGGAAACACCCTTGACATGTGTCCCCATCTTTTCATTTTGGCCGCTTTGCGGTATTCAAATGCTCTTCCCATACTTGTTGTTTTGATTTAGGTTGCAAAGATACGAATTTTTCAAGTCTTTTATTCGGCAAACAAGCATTAAAAAGTTGACATCAAGCAGAATCCCGAAAAAGCAACAAGAAAGGATGGGTGATAAGGCCGTCACTCTGCAAAACAAACGCTTTTCGAAAACCATTGATGATTTTTTGAAAGACAGCAAAGACAAAATGAACTATCTTCGTGCCGTAAAATTCCAATATGAAAAAACTCAACGTGCTGGTGCTCTCCGAAGATGATGCTGCTGCTGGTCCCATGGCAGCGGCCTTTCTACGCGACTATTCTCTACACATCCATGCGGTTTCGGCAGGAATACGACCTGCCGCACAAATGCACCCATTGACCCAAGTGGTGATGCGAGAATGCCTGATCAACATGGATGGCAAGGTGCCACAAGAAACTAAAACATTGAATAGTAGTGATTTTGATGTCATTCTCAAACTTGACGAAACTGATTTTGACACTTGTGAACCAGCAATGCTTATCACCCTTCGTGCCATACCTCACGATGAAACCATAGCCGGATTCCGTATGATGCGCGACCGGTTGAAAAACCAGACATACATCCTTTTCCGCGACACGTTGCGAAACCTGATGCGCTGCAAATAAACCGAACGCATTCAAAAAACGTCAATCTATTTATAGACTTCGCTTTCGGTAATGAGGTTGTTCAACAAAGCATAAACGGTAAGACCCGAAACCGACCTAATGCCCGTCTTTTTCGAGATGTTCTTGCGGTGCGAAATGACCGTGTGTATGGAAATGTTGAGCCGATCCGAAATCTCCTTGTTGGTCATGCCTTTGGCAACAGCTACCAGCACGTCGTTTTCGCGCTTGGAAAGATCCACATTGCCGTCGTCAGCCTTTTTCTCAATTTTTCGCATTTCGTTCAGTTCATTCAGTTTCGCCATGACACTTTGCCGGGTGTCGTTGATTTCGATCACACCGTCATACAATTTAATCAGATTGGGATCGATATAGGCTTTGACAAGGGCCAGAATAAGCAGATGCGGATATTCCTTCTTGAGTTTTTCGGGCAGGTCACGCTCGGAATAAGCCAATAGCGTGGGGTCGATAATCATCATGTCGCAATCGGAGGCCGACACCCGATCGGAAAGGCGTTCGGGCGTGTCAAGATAAGCCACCACGACAAACTCTTGCTGGTCCTCAAGATAGGAGGTCAATCCGGCAGTAACAAGAGGGGAACCTTCGCAAATAATGATCCTTGTTCTCATGGCCGTGCGTTTTCAAGTAATTCTACATAGGGAATCAGCACACGGTCTTCGATTAGCGTATGGCGGTTGAGGTCGTTTGAAAGCTCAATGATGGCAAGGGATATGGCAATGCGGTTTTCTTGGTCAATATCGGCAGGAAGGTACTTGATGACGATATTCATCAGGTCGCTCAACGTGTCTTCCACATTGCTGTGGTTGTGCTTGAACTGGTCGATGCTGAAATCTTTCGGGTGTCTGTTGCCGATAAGTTGTTCGATGTAAGGGAATACCGTTTTCTCCTCGTAGTCAAAATGATGTATCACCTCTGTTTTATAATCTTCGAAAAAACGCTGCAACATATTGCCGTACCGAGCCTGACACGAGCGAACCACCGCTGTCAAAAGACGTTCTATGTTGGGGATGCGCGTTTCAAGGTAGTAGCGGTGCGAAGTTCTAAGATACGAAAACAAGTCTTTCATGTTCACGGCATACAAATCATTACGATGGGGCAAAAAGTTGTCGTCGGAATACACCTTGCATATCAAAAGGAAGCAAGCAGGGGAGATGCCGTACTGACGACAGACTTCGGCAACATTGTGGTCGCCAAAACCCAGTGCAATGCCGAACCGAGGCAACAGAAACAACAAGTTCGGATGCTCAATGATGAGGTCGGCCAATTTCATTTTTTCCGAAAAAAAAGTATCTTTACTCATATTATTTCCTATTATGCGGCAAAGGTAAGATTTTTATTTCAGGCGAAAATAACGGAAAATGAAAGTTTTTCTGCCAAATTGTTCCATAGCCTTCTCATGTAGTAGGATGTAAGACACAAAAAGAGCCGTCTCGTTGGAGACGGCTCTTTATGCATTGCACGCAAACGATTATGCTTCCGTGTTTTCAGCAGGAGCTTCGGCTGCGGGGGCTTCCTCGGCAGGAGTTTCTTCCTGTACTTCGGCTGCGGCTTCCTCAGCGCGTTCGGCTTCCATTTCGGCGAGCTTTCTCTTGGCAATCTCAGCAGCGCGAGCTTCGTTGACCTTGGTCTCGGCTTCAAGACTTGCTTTTCTTTCGTTGCGATTCTTTTCTTCTACAGCTTTGGCAACGCCGGCATCCTTGGCTTCCTTTTCTTTCAGCCAGTTCTGGAACTTCACTTCAGCTTGTTCTTCGGTCATAGCGCCTTTTTTCACACCCTTGAGCAGGTGGTACTTCATCATGACGCCTTTTTTCGAAAGGAGCGAACGAGCGGTGTCGGTCGGAACTGCACCTACCGAATACCAATACAGTGCGCGGTCGAACTTCAGTTCAATCTTGGCAGGCTGCAACAACGGATCGTACGTGCCGATCTTTTCAATAAATCTTCCGTCGCGAGGCGAACGGCTGTCAGCTACCACAATGTGATAAAAGGGCTGACCTTTTTTTCCATGCCTTTGTAATCTGATTTTTGCTGGCATAAATAAACGTTTTAAGTTGATTTGTAATGAATTAACTAAAACCTACCCGAGGTTTCGGGTGCAAAAGTACGATATTTCCTTGATTCACAGGTGAAAGAACGCAAAATAATTTTGAAAAATCACACCATATTTACCATAAAAACCTATATATCAATTGATTGATTAT
>JBGYXG010000031.1:0-25675 GCA_041842465.1 Candidatus Limimorpha sp. | reverse complement strand
TGAGAGTGGCGTTGACAAGATGGACGAGTAGCCTCTGCTCCCGTACCTGCGAAGCCACAAGGCGGAAACAGTCGAAAGCCTGCCGGACGGCAAACACCGTCCCAATCCCGTCGTCAGTGGGGCATCCCGAAGTGGCAGGCGTGGCAGTGGTCGAACAGTCGCAAAGGCTACTGCCGTGCGGCTCACAGCTTCATGTACCGTGTCGCCGCCACCGAGATGCTGAGACGTGCCGGCTACCCATGGCTTATGGATTATTACGTGAAACTGCATCCGGGTTAAGAACCGCCGTATGCGGAACCGCACGTACGATGGTGTGAGAGGACGGAAAATGAAGTAGGAGGATTTCCTCCTACTCGATTAGAGATATGGATAACGGCGGAGTTTACAGTGCTATTCTAGTACTTTGACACGGTGTTTCCAAACCAAATACAGCAGCGTAATGGTGACGGCGATACTCATGGTCAATACCAAGGGATGCGCGGAATAGCCCATCCTTTCCACATCAATGTCTAAATCATTCTTGGTGGCGATGTGGTACATAAACACCGCCGATCCGTTGTTGACAAAGTGCATGAGCATGGAAGTCCTTATGGAGCCTGTGACGTAGAACAGATAGCCGAGAAAAAGACCCAGCAGCAGACGTGGCAGAAAACCGTAGAACTGCAAGTGTATGGCCGAAAAAATGACCGCCGTAATGAAGATGCCGACATGCGCATTACGGGTTTTCTTGACCATGAACTGTTGCAGTACGGAGCGGAAGGTCAGCTCTTCGCCGATGGCGGGAATGAGCGCGATGGCGATTAAATTGAACAGCAGTCCGCCCAAAGTATCCACGGCAAGCATCTTTTGCATTAGTGTATCGTTGTTTTGCTGCATATTCCGCATCCATGCCTCTATTTTTGCAAAAGCCCCACCAAGTTCAATGCCCTCGTTCCATGCCGTTAAAGTACCGATGAGCGGTATGGCGGTGAACATGATGGCTATGCCAGCCAGCACGCCCCAGGTAGGGTTCGGCTTTTTGAATCCCAAGGCACGGAAAGGTTGTCGGCGGGTGATGGCGTAAAGCGCAATGGGAGGCACGATAAAAAGGAAAGAGGAATTGATGCTTTGTGCCAAGCGCAAATTATTAATGTTATCCGGTTCTGAGATTACGATGGACATAAGAACGCTTATCAGGGCGCCAAGCAGAAGAAACATGCAGTAGATGAAAAATCGGAATCCGGTGGATTGACGCATTTCGGAAGTGAAGACACTCATTTTCGTATGATTTTGCCGCAAAGTTAGGACTTTTTTGATTACGGATTTCTTGAGGTTGTTTTTATGTAAAGCTTTTAGAGAACTTGGTAAAGTACGATCAACCCTATTGAAGCATTGGCATTTAACTCTTGGCAAATAAACTTTCCCTATCTTTGTATCTTGATATTCAAATCCAACCAACCTGATGGACAAAAACGAGAAATATACCGAATTACTCAAGGAGCAAATCGCTAACTTGAAGAAAGAGAACCGTTACTTGGAGTTTAAGTCCAATTACCAAGACTACAAGCGTTTGGGCAAATACATCTCTGCGTTGTCAAATGGTGCTTGCCTCGACCATCAGGATTTTGCCTACCTCTATTTTGGCGTGGAAGACGAATCGCTTCAAGTCAAGGGCACTTCCTTTGATGTTTCCAAACAAAAAGCTGAAGGCAATCCCTCGAAATCTACCTTAGAAGGATGATTTCGCCTAAAATCACTTTCGAGATCGACGATTTTCTCTTTGAAGGCAAGCTCAGAATCGTTGTCTTCGTCATACCTGCTACAGCCAAGGAACCCACCTGCTACATGAAGCCCTACATCCGTGTCGATAGCCATGTCACCGAATTGACACCTTACACCGATTGGATGCGGGAAATCTGTATGACCGATATTGACTGGAGTGCGCAGATTATAGAGGAAGCGGCCATTGATTCGCTCGACCCCGCCGCCATACTGGAAGCCCGTAAAGGTTATAAGGAACGTTTTCCACAGTTAGCCACTGAGTCCGATTCGTGGAGCGATGAGGTCTTTTTGGACAGGGCAAAACTGACCATTAACGGTCACATTACCCGAACCGCACTGCTCCTCGTCGGCAAAGAGGAATCGGTCCATTACCTCAATCATATCGCCCAAATAGTTTGGAAATGTTTTCAGGATGGCAAGACCTTTGGCGCCATCTTTTCCATACCTTTTTTGCTTTCAACTACCAAGGTGCTTAATAGCATCCGGAACTACCGTTTCAAGATATATCCCCAAAACTCTCTCATCCCTGCCGAGGTCTGGAAATACGGTACCAATATTATCCTTGAATGTATGCACAACTGCATAGCCCATCAGAATTATGCGAGTAATGCCCGTGTCGTGGTCACCGAAGATCCTGATCAACTCAGTTTCGAGAACGCCGGTGGGTTCTATGAAGGCACTTATGAGGACTATATTTTGGGCAAAAAGACCCCTGAACACTATCGTAATCCCTTCTTGGTCAGAGCTATGGTTAATATGAAAATGATTGATACGCAGGGCTATGGCATCCATACCATGTTCCAAAAGCAAAAGGAACGCTACCTGCCCATGCCCGACTACGACGACTCTACGCAATCGAAGGTGGTGCTTCGACTTCCCGGCAGTATCATCGATGAAAACTACAGCAAAATGCTGATGGAGCGCCAGGATCTTTCGCTTAGTGAAACCGTTCTGCTCGACCGTGTTCAAAAGCACAAGCCCATATCCCCTGAGGCAACCAAAATGTTGAAGAAGAAAAAACTTATCGAAGGCAAGAATGGTAATTACTATGTGGCCAAAATAGTTGCGCAAAACACTGGACAAAAAGTGGAATATTCAAAGCACAAGGGGCTTGAAGATCATAAATGCGAATTATTCTTGATCCAGTCTCTTGACGACCACGGTTCTCTTACGAAAAAGGAAATCATAAGGCTTTTGAGCGATATCCTTCCCGATCAGTTATCCGACAAGCAAAAGGAAACGAAGGTATATAATATTTTGCGCAAAATGAAGAAAGCCGGGAGGATATATAACGAATCTGCAGGGAATCGCTCTTCATGGTTCCTCGTAAAATAGGGTTGTTGCGATCAAATTTACGAGCAAATTATGTAATAAACTGTTTTATAATGAATTAAATATCTATATTTGCGAGCAAATTGCGAGCAATTTTGCGATGGCATCTGCGTTTTATACCCTATTACCGCTTTTGTCACGGTTTTTGCACCTTTGATTCTTTTAAGAACCTAATCCGATTTGTTGATTTATGATAGTTTCTGCGTTTTCTGCGTGAGTTTTTTTGTTGGTTCGTTGATGAGCGGAATGGACGGCGAGCAAGCTAACGGACGGAAATCCGTCTGACCGTTCAAAAGGGCTGCTAAAAAATCATTACTTTTGCTTTTCAATTCCAACCCATGTACAAGATAGCGCATCTAGAGCTTCCGCATTATCCCTTGTTGCTGGCTCCTATGGAGGATGTCAGCGACCCTCCTTTCCGTTATGTCTGCAAGCATTTTGGCGCAGATGTGGTGTATTCGGAGTTTATCTCTTCCGATGGATTGATCCGTGATGCGGAGAAAAGTGTCAAAAAATTGGATTTCAATGAGTTTGAAAGACCTTTTGGCATTCAGATTTTTGGCAATGCGGTGGCTCCTATGGTGGAGGCTGCCCGTTATGCCGAATCGGCACATCCCGACTTGATTGACATTAATTTTGGCTGTCCGGTGAAAAAGGTGGCGTCCAAAGGAGCTGGGTCGGGCATCATGAACGATATTCCCAAGATGGTGGCCATCACCGAGGCTGTCGTCAAGGCGGTGCAGATCCCCGTGACGGTAAAAACCCGTTTGGGTTACGACGATGCGCACCGCGACATTGTGGAAATCGCCGAGCGTTTGCAGGATGTCGGCATTGCCGCCCTCACCATACACGGACGTTTGCGCACAACCCCATATAGCGCTCCGGCTGACTGGACCCTTATCGGTGCCGTGAAAGCCAATCCGCGCATGAGGATTCCCGTTATTGGCAATGGTGACGTGGTGGATGGGCCTTCGGCAAAATATTTCAAAGACACCTTTGGGGTGGACGGACTGATGATTGGTCGGGCGGCTTATGGCAATCCTTGGATTTTCAGTCAGGTACGGCATTATCTTGAAACAGAAGAGATACAGGCAACACCGCTTGTGTCGGAAAGGGTTGCCATTGCAAAGCTGCATTTGCGCAGGTCGGTGGAGTGGAAAGGGGAACGCTGTGCGGTGTTTGAAATCCGCAAGCACTGGTCGAGTTATTTCAAAGGCTACGACAACTTCAAGCCCTTCAAGATGCGCCTGATGGAAGCTGTGACGGAAGCGGAGATTGTGACAATATTGAACGATATTGAAAACCGCTATCGTTCCTGATTCGGAAAGGAGTCGGCTAACTGATAACGACATCACTGCGCAAAACGCCATTGTCGAACAGATTTCGGACCAACTCGTCTTGTCCGATATTATAGGTATGAATGCCGAGCTTTTGCGCCGCTTCAATGTTGGCTTTCGTATCGTCAATGAACAAGGTCTCTTCGGGTTTCATGCCATGCTGGTCGAGGACAAATTCAAAGAAATGCGGGTCAGGCTTGATCATGTGGACGGCAAACGAAAAATACGACTTGTCGAATAGTGCGTCAAACTCACGGTAGCCGAAACGCAATTGCAGGTCACGCACATACAGATCGTAATGAATTTCGTTGGTGTTGCTCATCAGGAAAATGTTGTAGTGCTGCTTGATGCTTTCAATGGCTTGGATGCGTTCCTTGGGAATGTCGAGCAGCACGGCGTTCCAAACAAAATCGAAATTGGCATCGGAAACTTGCGGTACTTGCAGGCAGGCACGCATCTTGTTGCGGAAGGTCGGTGCCGAATAAATGCCCATCTCAAACTTGTCGAGCAGTTCCTTGACTTCGGGACTTTCAAGCAATGCATTATTGGTGAAACCAATGTTTTTCAGTTCGTTATAAATCAATGATATGTCAATGTCGAGGATGACACCGCCCAAATCGAAGATGATATTTTTTAATTTAGAGACCATTTGCCAAGAAATTAGCGTGTTATTTCGATGCAAAATTGTACATTTGCAGCGCAAAAAGCAAATTTTAGACCAATTATTTTGTCTGAAACTTGTTGTTTTGCGGTCCTATAGCGCAGTTGGTTAGAGCAACTGACTCATAATCAGTAGGTCCTAGGTTCAAGTCCTAGTGGGACCACAAAAATGCAGGGTGAAAGCTCTGCATTTTTTTTCGCAGCCGAACGGGGGAATTTTATTGCTCGCAACTGTATTGCACGGTAACGACGAGATAAACCTGTTGTATGAATCCCCGACGGCTTTTCAATGCAGGGTCTTGCAAAATAATGTACTTTTGCACAAAATCAATACGGCAACAATATGGAAGAAAACAATACGGAACGCACCGAACTGGATGAATTGGGCGAGTTTGGACTTATCGAACGGCTGACTGCGGATTTTCCTCTGCGCAATGCTTCGAGTTTGAAGGGTGTGGGCGACGATGCCGCTGTCATCGGTCACGAGGGCGGCAAGACCTTGGTGTCGGTCGATATGCTTGTTGAAGGCGTTCATTTCGACATGACCTACACGCCGCTGAAACATCTCGGCTACAAGGCGGCTGTGGTGAATTTTTCGGACATCTACGCCATGAATGGCACTCCGACCCAAATCGTGATAGGGCTGGGCGTATCGAACCGCTATTCTGTTGAAACTCTCGACGAGTTGTATGCGGGCATTCGACTTGCCTGCGAGCGCTATGGCGTGGATATGGTGGGTGGCGATGTCACCGGCAGTAAGTCGGGCTTGCTGATTTCCATCACGGTTATCGGTACTGCCAGTGAAGCCGACCTTGTTTATCGCAGCGGTGCAAAGCCCAACGACCTGCTGTGCGTGAGCGGCGACTTGGGAGGCGCCTATGCGGGATTGTTGGTGCTGGAACGCGAAAAAGCGGAGTACATTGCCAATCCCGCCATGCAGCCCAAGCTCGAAGGCTTTGAATATGTACTTGAGCGCCAGTTGAAACCCGAAGCCCGAAAGGATGTTGTCGCCATGTTGAAAGACCTGCACATCAAGCCAACGTCCATGATCGATGTTTCGGATGGCTTGGCTTCCGAAATCCTGCATCTTTGCAAGGCTTCGGGGGTAGGCTGCCAGTTGTACGAGGAAAAGATTCCGCTTGACCCCTCGACGGTGAAGCTGGCCAAGGAGTTCCAAATCGTTCCCAGTGTGGCGGCTTTGAGTGGAGGAGAAGACTACGAGCTTCTGTTCACCATCGATCAGAAAGACTACGAACAGATTCAAAAAATCGCCAGCGACGTCACGGTCATCGGTTATATGACCGCCGACAAGGGCGTGGCGGAGATGGTGACCCCCGACCTGCATGTCATTCCCATTAAGGCGCAGGGATGGAACCATCTGCGTAAGGAGAAGCCGTCCGATGATTCTTGCGTGACGAAATAAAGGCTTGCATCGCTGCCATGGTGAAGGTTTCAGAGCATATCAAGGCCATTCTCGCCACGTTGCCTGTCAATCCGGGCGTTTATCGCTACTATGACAAGGATGGTGAAATCATCTACGTTGGAAAAGCCAAGAACCTGAAACGGCGCGTGTCGAGTTATTTCAACAAGGAGCAGAGCGGAAAGACACGTCTTCTGGTCAGCCGCATTGCCGACGTGAAGTTCATTGTGGTGGATTCCGAGTCGGAGGCGTTGCTGCTCGAAAACAACCTCATCAAGGAGTACAAGCCACGTTTCAACGTGATGTTGAAAGACGACAAGACCTATCCCTGGATTTGCATCAAAAAGGAGGCTTTCCCGCGTGTTTTCCTGACCCGCAAGAAGATCGACGACGGTTCGGAATATTTCGGTCCCTATCCTTCGGTGCGCACGGCGCACATCCTGCTCGACTTGTTGCGGCAAGCCTACCATGTGCGCAGTTGCAAGACCATGTTGACCCCAACAGGTGTTGCCAAGGGGAAATATAAGGTATGTCTCGATTTCCATATCCATAAATGCGATGGTCCTTGCGAGGGTTTTGTGACACAGGATGAATACCTGAACATGGTTTCTGAGATTCGTGAAATCATCAAAGGTAATATGCGATCTGTTCTTAAAGTGCTGAAAGATAGCATGATGGAATATGCTTCGCGTATGGAGTTCGAGAAGGCGCAGCTTGTGAAAGAGAAGTATGATTTGCTTGAAAACTACCGCAGCCGTTCCACGGTGGTGAGTGCCACGATTCATGATGCGGATGTGTTTTCGTTTGTCGATGCCTATGAACTGTTTTATGTCAACTATATGCGTGTGGTTGACGGTGCGGTGATACAGTCGCATACCATAGAGATGAAGCGCAAATTGGATGAGGATCCTGACGAGCTGCTGTTGCTTGCGGTGACGGAGCTGCGCCGGCAGTTTCAAAGCCAATCGCCTGAAATCATCGTTCCCGTCAAGTTAGACTATGCCGTCGCCGATGTCATCTTTACGGTGCCACAGCGTGGCGACAAGCTGAAACTGCTCGACCTGTCGCGACGTAATGCCGTGCAATATAAGATAGATTTGGAAAAGCAACGCACTTTGGTAGATCCCGAACGCCACCAAAAACGCGTGTTGAACCGGTTGAAGTCCGATTTGCACATGCCGGTGTTGCCCGAAGTCATCGAGTGTTTCGATAATTCCAACTTTCAGGGCGACTATCCGGTGGCGGCCATGGTGCAGTTTGTAAATGGTAAACCCAACAAAAGCGGTTACCGTCATTTCAATATCAAGACGGTGGTCGGTCCTGACGATTATGCTTCGATGGAGGAGATTGTCTTTCGGCGGTACAGCAGGTTGATGGAGGAGGAGAAGCCCTTGCCGCAACTCATCGTCGTCGATGGCGGCAAAGGGCAGTTGCATTCGGCGTTGCTGTCGTTAGAGAAATTGGGGTTGCGCGGCAAAATTACCATTGTCGGCATTGCCGAGCGTTTGGAGGAAATCTATTTTCCGGACGACCCTGTGCCGCTTTACATCGACAAGCATTCAGAATCCTTGCGTGTCATTCAGTTTATGCGCGACGAGGCACACCGTTTCGGCATTACGTTTCACCGTAAGAAGTTCGAAAAAGGTTTTCTGCATTCCGAATTGGCCGATATCAAAGGCATTGGCAAAGCCACGGCCGAGAAACTGCTCATCGCCCTGAAATCGGTAAACGGCATCAAGGAAAGTACATTGGAAAATCTTGCAGAGGTCATTGGACCCGCCAAGGCGAAATTGGTGTTCGATCATTTCCACCCCCAGGGAGAATAGCCGAATCCGAGGCCTTAATAACAAAAAAAGCCAGCTCTTCCTGGCTTTTTTGTTATTGTAGTACTTGGTTTTACTGCAACTTGAAGTTGACAGGAAGGTTGTACGATACGCGCACCGATTTGCCGCGCTGTTTTCCGGGTGACCATTTCGGCATGGCTTTAACCACGCGCATGGCTTCTTCGTCGCAACCGGCACCGATGCCACGGAGCACTTTCACGTTTGAAACGCTGCCGTCAGGCTCGACAACAAACGACAGGTACACACGACCTTGTACGTTGCTTTCGCGTGCAATCTGGGGGTACTTGATGTTGGTAGCCAGATATTGCATCAGCTTTTCCTGACCGCCGGGGAAGGAAGGCATGGTTTCCACGATGGTGAAAATCTCCTGTTCTACCACTTCTTCTTCGATGACTTCAGGTTTGACATACTCTTCGATGACTTCTTCCTGTGTCACGTCGGCATTGATGTCAAGGTTGTCTTCAACTTCAACGTCGTCATTGACGATTTCAATTTGCGTGGTCTGCTGTGGCACTTCGACGGGGGGCTGGGGCTTCTGATCCTGTGTCGTGATTTCGGTCATTTCCTCGTCAAGAGCAATTTCTCTGATCATGATGTCAGAGAGATCGCGTTTGTCATAGCTCTTGATTTCAAAAGCCGCCCATGCGATTGCCAGACTGATAATCAGTCCTATCTGCGCGAACATCAGCCTTTTATTTTCCAAATTGGCCTTAGGTGATTTCTTTTCTTCCATAATTATAGTTTCTTTAATTCTTCAAAATTATCGAGAGGCGAAATTACGAATAATTTGCTTAAATAACGCTTGATTTCCGATTTTTATTTCTTTTTTCTTGAAAAATCAGAAAAATCGCTATTCCGATAAGGGTTCCGATGGTGTCGGCAATGCCGTCGATGATGTCGCCTTGGCGGCCTTTTGCCACTGTTAGTTGCAGTATTTCAGTCGTGACACCCAGACCAATTCCGATTAAGGCTACCATCAGCACCATGCGTTTTTTCCGTTTTTGCGATAGCGATGCGAAGCTCTTCCGGTAGCCCCATAATACCACAAAGCCGAACACGACAAACATGAAGGCATGAACCAGCTTGTCTAATCCCCATTGAGGATTAGGGTGAATTTTAGAAAAACAAGAACCCGGAAGCAAAGTCAGAATAAGGATGCCTATTCCGCAAATAACTCCCGGGAAACTTTTTTTGTTGACTTTACCCAACAGCAGTAGCGTTATTTGATTTTTTCTTCGTATGCTGCGGCATCAAGCAGGGCGTTGAGGTCGGCCACTTTGTTCACCTTGACTTTGATGATCCAGCCTTCGCCGTAAGGATCGCTATTGATAAGGGAAGCGTCATCGGCCAAGGCTTCGTTGACTTCAACGATTTCTCCTGCGACGGGCATCAGGATTTCGGCGGAGGTCTTTACAGCCTCGATAGCGCCAAATTCTTCGCCGGCATCAAGAGTTTCGCCAACAAGGTCGGGATCGACATCGACAAAAGTAATGTCGCCTAATTCGTGTTGTGCATAGTCAGTGATTCCGATATAGGCATTTTCGCCTTCAAGGCGTACCCATTCGTCGTCTTTCGTGTACTTTAAGTTTGATGGGAAATTCATATTCTTGTTGTTAACTGATAATTGTTAATACTACTGATAATTTGCGACAAAGATACACATTTTTCATATCACGGCACCGCATTCTTCCTTCCTATACTAATTTTAATGAGTATCTTCTGCAAGAAGCTGTTTTAGTGGCGATTGCCGTTAGTGTTTGACCTTTGTGTTCTTACATAGCCTTTGTTTTTTCGGTGGTTATTGTGCAAGATTGAACCGTAGCATGACGCCAGCGAAAGTCGTCGTGGTAGGTATGGAAGTGGCAACAAAGGGTTTGTTCATGTCGCGTTTGAAGAAGAGCTGTCCGCTCAGGCGGTTGCTGAAAGTATAGTCGGCAGTGACGTAGATATTGATTTTGTTCTGTCCTGACGAGATTTGCGAGTTCCGTTCATCGATGCGTCGCAAGACGGTTTTGTCTGTCCTGAAGCCGAGATCGACTTTCAGCACGAGGTCGTTCTTCACAGTCTTGCCTTTCCCGTCACCTGTGAGCGATACGATTTTAAACGAAAGGTCTTTGATGCGGTAGCCTGCACCAATGATGATTTCGCGTCCATTGACTTCGGTGAGCTGGTTGTTGGTGAAGCTGATGGCCAAGTTGCGTGACTTCTTGTACTGAAGGTTGCAGGTCATCGTGTTTTGGAAGCCAAGGTCGAAGCCGATGAGCGGCGCATACTGTTCCGACAGCACCATTTGCGAGATGTCGTATTTGGGAATGATGAGATGCGAGTTCTCGAAAGTCTGAATCGTGTTGCTTTCGTTGTAGTACACGTTGCTGGCCCACGAGCTGATGGCATACGACGAACGGTATGAATGGTTGATGCTGATGGATTTGAATATTTTGGACAGAGCCGGTACGTTGCTCAGTCCGGTATAGGTGATGGTCCAGTTGGGAAGCGGGATCTTCGGGAAGGGGCTGAGCGACATGGTGTTCGGGTTTTGTCCGGTGTAGGCGGCGATGAAGGAGTACATCACCACTTCGGTCGAAGCAGAGCCATAGCCCCATGGGAAGAAGTCGCCTGCCAAGGAGTCGTATTCGTAGCTTTGCACGTTCTGCATCCATTGCGGATTGTTTTCTGCAATACGTTTTGCGATGATCTTTCGGTATTCCAACAAGTTGTCGAATAAGGGCGAGTCATTGGAATCGCCTTTGCCGGCAGGCGTGAATGAAGTGTTCCACATCAGGTACGACATGCTGAAGTTACCTCCGTTTGAAGGAGTGAAAGTCTCGAACTCGCCGAACTTGTTGGCTCTGAAATATTCCTGGAAGTTTTCGGCATAGGTGCGGTTTCCCGACACATCGATGCGGAAGTTTTGCAGCGGCTCGGCGTTGATACGGTAGTTGAGAGTCTGGGTGCTGTTCCTTCTAAATGGTTCGCTGAGAATCGAATCTCTGGTGAGCCAGCCGTTGTCGATGGCGCGTTGGAAAATGTCTTCGTTGCTGCCTAGAACAAAGCCAACGCCAGGAGCCCACGAATGTCCGTTCATCCCGAAATAATTCGGCTCCTGAAGGAAACCGGGCAGGTTCTGTCCGTTGTTCATGGAATAAGTGAACGAAGCCTTCCTGACCAACATCAGCAGGCGCAAAGTGTTGTCCAATACCTGTTTGCCGACATTGACCCTGGGTTTTACGTTTGTGGAATCCTGAACATTACCCTTGTTATTGCCTTTGTTCTGGGCTTTTGCATTACGGTTGCCGCTTGGAGCTGAATTGATGGTTTTCAGATAGGGCACCTTATTGTACAATTTCGTAAAGTCGAGATTGCCGTTGGCCTGAATGGTGTTGGAGTTCTCAATCTGGTTGCCCAAGCGTGCCTGCACGGATTGTGCCGAAGCCGTCCAGAAGTAGGTGCCTTGGTAGTTGGCGCTGGCGTTGACCCAGTCGAACAACGGTACCTTATTGATAGGAAGCGTGTAGCTGCTGTTGATGGTTTGCTGGAAGCGCGACATGGAGCCGAGGTCGCGGAGTTCCTGCTTGATGGTATCTTGGTTGGCTTTCCATTCCGACGTGCCTTTGTCGGGATTGCCGGCAGGCTCATAGATGTAGGCTTGAGCTTGGGCGGAATACTCGAACGAAAGGGCGCGTGTGAGGTCATAGCGGAACTGATAGTTGCGCGACCAGTCCCATTGTCTTGAGAAGGTCGGACGGATGTTGACCAGCCCGTGCGATTTGTTGCGCATCAGCTTCTCACTGTTGAAACGGTACATTTCCGTGTTGAAACTCATGCTCTTGGGCAGGTAGTAGAAGTTGATATCCTTAATGATTTGCAGGTAAGGACTTGACAACCATTTCGCATTGGCGAATGGAGCGACGTTCTTGGGGTTGCCTGTATAGTTGTATCCCAAGCTGCCTCGGTAGCTTTTCACCTTGAAATATTGAATGTCGGTGTTTTCCTGGAAGGTCTCGCTGTAGGCAAACGAGAGGTTGAAGTTCTCGATGTCGTATATGTGTACTTTGGGCATGTTGCTTCCTGTCCGAAGAGAGCGGTTTGGATTGTTTTTGCCTTCTCCGCCCAGCAGATTTTCCGGGTTTTTATTCCTCTTGGCCACACGTTCTTTACGGACATTCATGAAGTTGATGTTTTTCCTTTGCGTGAAGTCGTGGATGATGGAAGTCAGCGAATCGCGCTCGTGGTCGGAGTTAAGGGCGGCGAGGGACTGCTTCATGGTCAGGTCGGGATCGTATGGGTTGTATTTCGGTGTGATGCGTGTCTCTCCATAGTCCACGTGCATGGGAATCTTGATGCCCGTGTTCTCGATGAACTTCCCGAGCTGAAGGTCGGCAGCGGCAGTAAAGTCGGAATGGGCGATGAACTCATTGCTGGTGATGTCGCTATCCAAGGCTCCAAAACCTGCCGAGCTGTAGGAACCGGTAAGGGATACCCGTCCCAAGTCGGCCAAGGTGGCTTCCAAACGTCCTGTGGCGGCATAACCGCCATTGCTGTTCAGGTCGGTCAAACGCAATTCGTTGATCCATACGATGGCGCTCTTCGACTTACCGTCGTCGTGACTGGCAAGGTCTTGGCGTTTGGGGTTGCGGATACCGATCATCATGGCTTCCACATTGCTGATGGCAGGGTTACCAATCACTTTGATGGTGTGGTAGTAAGGCTCTCCGTTGATATTGCCTTTGGGAATGCGCTCTGCATAGATTTGATTCAGCCTGACATCGCTGTTGGGCTGGTTCATGGCGGCATTACGGTCGGTCTTTACTTTGACAAGGTCTTCAAGCAGGATGTCCATGTTGTTGAAAGAGGGCCAGATGCCTTCGCTGTTGGAGAATCCTGTGTGCCAAGGCGTCACCTTCACCGGAATTTCATATTCGTAGTAGTTTTCCGTGAAGTCTGAACCGATACGCATGAAAACGGTGATGTCCTGATCGTTGAGCGGGTCGTCTTCCTCTGCCGCTTCCGCATGGATAAACATCTTCAGGTATTTGTATTGTCTCAGGTCGAAGTCGGTGGTCTTGTAAATGGCACGTCCGTCGCCATCGACAAGGTCCTTGACCCGCATTTGCAGCGATTGCTCATTGATTCTCGTCACGGCAGTCGCTCCCACAAGCTGTTCCTGCTCGATGCCGGGAGGCAGGCAGTAGGGGACGGGGTAGCGGTTCCTGTTTTCTTCAATATTGACCGCCGAGATGTCAAACGTGGTATTGTTCGATACGTCGTTGGGCTGGTATTCGCCGGGAGCCTGAATGCTTTGGGAATAGGTGCGCCATTCGCCCCTGACCAAGTCGAGGGTGGCGAAACGCAGCACGATGGGATTCTGAAATTCGCGTACGAACATTCTCATGAATCGTATGGAAGAGAAGCCTTCGATGCTGCCCACCACTTTGTCGGGTTGTTTCACGGGGATGCGGAACTGATACCATTTCACGCTGCCTATGTCTCCTGTGGCCAATGGAATGCCGTTGGCTTCGAAGATGTCGGCGATGTAGTTCTTGCCGACAACCATGTTCTGCGGGTCGAGGTCTATCTCATATTGATAATAGCGTTCGGATTCGTTCAGGGTGTTGTCCTCGTTGATGTCTTCGGCATCGGGCATACGTCCGTTGTTCGTGGCGTAGTTTTCGGGACGTTCCGAGTCGGCGGGTGAGTTGCCTTCGGGACCGTTGAACTTCTTGTATCGCAGCAGGATGCTTCCGTAGGCTTCGTCGCTGTCATAGTCCGATCCTCTGAAATGGTGATAGTTGTCACTCGATGGGTCGTTATAGGCTTTTTGGTAGGCTTCCGATCCTTCGCCGTACATGGCGCGGATGGCACTGAGGTAGTTGTTTTCGAAGAAAGAACGTTCGTCTTCGTCGTTAAGACCGTCAAAACCGATGTCTTGGTAGCGGCGTTCTTCGGCAACGTTGCTGAAGGTGCTGACTAAGTCTTGCAGGGTGGGCACACGTCCCCAGATGGTGGTGTCAACATTGGCGGGGGCACCCGGGGTGGGCATTCCGTTTTCGTAGAATTTGCGTCCGTCGCGAAGGATGTCTTCCGAAACGTCGCCCAAGTTGAAATACAGTTTGCCGGGGTTGTTGGCGTATTCCTCATCGGCAAAAGGATCCATCATCCAAAACTCGATGTATTCGATATTAGTGGCCTCGAAGTCGATGGATTCCATGCGGCGCATGATACCGGCCCAGCGGCTTTGCGGGTTGTTGAGGGTTCCGTCTTGCGCCACACCCGATGAGAAGGCGTTGGGACTTGCATCATAGTTGTAGGGACCACGTTCCGAGGGGTAGTAGGCTAAGTTCAGCACCGAAACATTGGTGGGCGTTCCCGAAGCCCTGTCCTTAGTGGGGAAGATCTCCGATTCGAGCACTTGACGCACGCTGTTTTTGGCCAATTCCTCATTGGTGATGCCTCCGGCTCCTTGCGGTCTATAGCTCTGGCTTTTGTCATAAAAAACGGTATTGTCAATATTGTACCAGGCCAATTTTGCACGGTTTTTACCATAGTTAAGCCCTGTTCCTGCGGCAGCTTCCGGGAAGATGTCGGTTTGGCTTTGCGGTGTGCTGGCAAGTTTCCAAGCATTGGGAAGACGGAGGTCGATAGTGGACTTGGCTCCCTCGAAGTCGTCGATATAGGAAGTGTTTTTCAAAATGGAGCTTCGCGAGAGACCGGGTTTGAAACGCGCCACTTCAGCATCAAAATTGATGCGCGACGGCGCTTTGGTGCTGATGCCGGGCAGTTTGTCGATGAGGCTGGTCAGGAAGCGCGACTCGGTGTGGTAGCTGATGTCGCTGCCGTAGATCAGGTTGGAGATGGCTTCTTCGCCATAGTTGATTTTTTGCGTGTAAGAGCGCTCGTTCATGTATAACGCCGTGGCACCCATGCGGAAATCAGGTTTGAACTCGTGTTCGATGCGTGACCCGAGGAAGGTCTTTTTCAGCACGCTGAAACCGGAGTTGGATTCCAATGCGATATTGATAGGCGTGCCGGAGCTTAAAATGCCTTCGTTGATGATGCTCACCCGTCCCATGGTGTAATCAACGGTGTAATCGACGTTTTCAACAAGCTGTACGCCGCCTGCGGTCACTTTGACGGAGCCTCGTGCCACATTCATGGCATTCAGGCTGATTTCGCTGCCTGATTGCGAAGAATAGTAGCCTTCGAGCGTGAACTTGTTCTTTTCGGAATACTGTTCGGCAGCCGTCTTGGTCAGAGTGTAGAGCGAATCGTAGGCATATTTGTTGGCCAAGTCGGGGTTGTCGGGGAAAATCTTGTTGCGGATATGGCTTCCAAAAGGTTCAAGCACTGGGAAATAGATGCGACCATTTGCCGCATTGATGGTACCCCCCGAAGTGGCGGCTCCGTTGATGAAGTCGAACACGCCGTCACCGCCGGCGATGGGGTTGTTCTGCTGGGTCAGGTTGTCAAGCCTCATCAGGTTGAGCAGCGAAACGCCCTTTTGCGGCCCTTCGGTGAAGTAGCCTACCGGCGTGCTGTTCGAGTTGCCGTTATAGAAGATGTTCAGGCTGAAGTCGCTTGCGCTAATTTGATAGGCCCTGATGTTGTACACGTTTTTCATCATCAGGTTCCAAATGGGCATACGCGTGTTGACCGTGGTGGCTTTCAGCAGCTTGGTGACCAACACTTTGGGAGCATTGATGCCTTGGTCGGAAAATTCACCCACCTGATAAACGGCGTTCTGTCCGACGATGGTGTATTGATAAGCAACTGCGAGGGTTTGGTTGGCGTTGAGATTGGTGTTCAACGAGATGAAACCTAGTTTGGAGTTGAATGAATATTCGGAAGGCGACAATCGTCGGGCGTTTTCCACTTTCTCAAAGTCGCGTCCCGATGCCATGTAGCCGTTTTTGCCGATGCGCAGCGGGTCGTTCGACATGTAGTTGGTGACACCGCTGATATTACGTATCTGTATCGTGTCCATGCGGGTCAACAGGTCGTTGGCGTTGTTGCGCGGACTGACGTTGGTTCCGTTAAAAGGCGTCACTTCCTTGCAGAAAATCCACTCGTCGCGCCCTTCGCCCAAGTCACCGAGGGCCAAAATGTTACGCGTGTCCTGTGTCGATGTGTTGGTATTGGTCACCCAAACCTCAATTTTAGTGATGTTGATACTGGAAGTGACGGTAGGCAGCGTGGCGAGGGCTTCCTCGTAGTGCTCCCTGAAATACTGGCTCAGAAAGAAGTGCCGGTTTTCTTCGTAGTCGAGACCGCTGAGCTTGAACTCGTTGGTTTGCGCACCTCCTTGTACGGTGATGTTTTTCGATTCGCTCTCTTGATAGGAAACAACGGAGGTGATGGTGGTATTGCCGAATTTGAGTTTCGACTTGATGCCGAACAACTGTTGCGTTCCCGTAATCAGCGTGCTGTTGAGCGGGAAACTGACATTTCCTGCTTCAAGCAGTTGGATGATTTCGTCTTCCTTGCCTTCGTACTTTAAAGCCATTTTGTCTTCGAATTTGAAGGTGGCTTTGGTTTTTTTGTTGATGTTGAAGTTGATTTTGTCGCCGATTTTAGCAATGACGTTCAATTGAATGTCTTGGTCGAAGTCGAAGTTGGTGGTGCGTTGCCGCGTGAGCGAAGGGTCTTTTCTAAAATTGTGCTTGATGCCGAAGGAGAGGTCAACGGAGCCTTGGGGGCGGATTTCGACCGTGTTGCTGCCAAAGATCATGTCGAAGGCTTTGCCGCCGATGTAAATGGGGGGGATGATGGAGTTGCCGTCCGTCGTTGAACGTCCGTTCTGGCTGCGGCGTTCCTTCCAGTATTCCATGATGCCTTTCTGGCTCTGGTATTTGAGATAGTCGTCTTGCGACATGGTGGTTGGGGTCTGGTACTCGAAGTCGCCGATTTTCCTCTTGAAAGTGTACTGGCCGGTGACGGGGTCATACACAATCTCTTGCTTTATGTTTTCAGGGTCAGACAGGTAGAGCGGCGATTGGTTGAAAAGACGCTGCACGGGGTCGCCGTTGTCAACGGGGACGGGAAACAAGACCTTGGTAGTGTCAGGCTTCTGGCATAGTTCCATGAGTGAGGGGCTGAGGTAAGGGGAAAGGTTTCCGGCTTTCAATCCGGTTGAAAGTACCATGCAAAGCCCTAAGACGAGGAATGGAAGGATATGTCGCTTCATTATGTTGTTCAAATATTATATAAATGACAGATTTACAATATTTTAAGAGATTCTCTAATCAGCGCTTCAACGGTAGTTTCGGGCGATTGCTTGAGTAGTTTGTCGAGTGCCTTTTCCGTAGCGTTTTTATTGAAGCCCAAAGTCATTAATGCTGATAACGCTTCGGATTTGATAGTATTGTTTGAAGCCGTGATTATTTCGTCGGGAAGTTCGATTTTGCTTACCTTGTCCTTCAAGTCGATGACAATGCGTTGCGACGTTTTTGCGCCGACACCTTTCACACTTTGAATCGTACGGGCGTCATCATTGGCGATGGCGTTGCATAATTCGCTGACAGTGAGTGATGAAAGAATCAATCTTGCCGTGTTGCAGCCGACCCCCGATACCGAAATAAGCAGCTCGAAGAGGTCGCGTTCCTTTTCGGTGAAGAAACCGAAGAGGTTGTGGGCGTCGTCGAGGATTTGCTCGTGGGTGTATAGCTTGACACTCTCGGCATTGCCGATGGCTGCAAAGGTGTTCAGTGTGATGTTGATGAGGAAACCGATGCCGTTGCATTCGATGACGACGAAAGCGGGTTTTTTCTCGGTTACGGTACCTCTGACGAAGGCATACATGTGTTGTCGGTTTGCTGTTGGTTTAAACGGCAAAAATACAAAATTTCGGATTGTTGAGGAAGGCGTTTTTTATAAAGATGTACATGCAACGCAAATCCATGTCTGTCAAAGGACAAAACCATGGTGTTTTTGAAAACAAAAAAGCAGGGGAATACGCTCCCCCTGCTTTTGAAAAAATGTCTTTTTTGTAATCTTATTGAGCGATGGAATCGTTCTTGCAGCAGGCTTCACCTTCTTTGTGGCATTCATGTTTCTGGCACATTCCAAGGTGCGAAACGATGACGTCTTTCTGCTCATCAAGGGTGAGGTTGGCGAAGTTGGCCCACTGAGCCTTCATCTCTTCCATTTTCACGCTCATGCTGTCCATCTGGGCTTTCACTTCTTCAGTCATTTCAGCCATTTCCTGGTGCATGCAGGGCTTGGTGCTGTCCATTTCGTGTTTGCAGCATTCTTCTTGTTCTGCGAACTTGGCGTCCAGCATGGCCTTGGCCTTTGCAACGATAGCCACTTTGGTACTGTCGGCCAGATTGTCCCAGTTGGCAAATTCTGCTTGGATAGCCTTCATGGGGCATTCTTTTTGGATTTCCATTGCTGTGGAATCAACGGCTTCTGTTTTCGCCTGTTTGGGAGCGTTGTTGCACGACATGGCAAAGAAACATAAAACTCCCATTGCTAATACTAAATTTTTCATTTTTAAGGATTTTGTTTGTTGATGTGTTGTTAGCGTATGTTTTTCAGGCTGCAAAATTACAAATAAACAATGTCGGTTGTTCAATTTATTGCTTTTTTTTCTATTATTGTAGCGATAATTTTTTTGCAAATGTTGTAATTGGTAATTTAAAATACTGATAATGAGTAAGTTAAAAAATGTAATATTTCTTACATTGTTGGTTTTCAGTGGATTTTGCAACCCGATGCCCGCACAACAGGGTTCAAGTATTGCAAATGTAGCTGTACAGAGCGTTGAGGGCTTGTTAGGGCGTGGCGAAAAGCAAGCGTTGCTGCTTCGCATCAATGTGGCTTCGGAGTCGGAAATGCCTTTGAAAGGTCTTGTTTTTGATTTTTTTAAGACCGATTTGACCGATGTGGCGGTTTTTGACCTTTATGCCACGGACACTTTATCGGTTTTCGACGAAAGGCGCATTTCATCTTATCGTCATGTGGTTTCTTTCACTCCCGATTCAATGCGCATCGTGAAACTGAACATTAGTGACACGCTCCGAGCAGGTGACAACCACTATTGGCTGACTTGCGACGTGTCGGCGACCGCTATGGAAGGTCGTAAGGTTTATGCGGTGTTGCGGAGTGTTTATTCGGCGGTTGGTGAATATGCAATGACGAATGAGTATGTGTTGCATGGCCGCGAAATCGTGCTTTGCCGCAGCGTGTTGTTTCGTCCGGGCGACTACGGGTCGGCCAATTACCGCATACCCGCTGTGGTTACCGCTTCCGACGGAGCCTTGGTGACGCTTACCGACCGGCGCAAGAACAACGATTTGGATTTGCCCCAAGATATCGACGTGGTGTGTCGGCGCAGTACCGACGGCGGAATCACTTGGTCGGAGCCGCGGTGTGTGGCGCAAGGAACGGGCTATGGGAAAGGTTTCGGAGATGCCGCGTTGGTACAGGCCGATGACGAAGGCGGACTGATGACCGTATTTTGCGGTGGGACAGGCTTGTGGGCATCCACCCCGATATGTCCGCAGCGCCTTTATTATGCCTTGAGCCGTGACAATGGCGTGACTTGGTCGGAACCGGTCGATTTCACGCCGTATGTTTATGGTGTGGAATGTCGCGATACGATCAGAAGGCAATGGTATGGCGGTTTTTGTGCTTCGGGAAATGGGCTGCACTTGCCTTCGGGAAGGCTGATGTTTGTGTTGACGGTGCGGGAAAACAAGAGCAATGAATTGTCTGATTATGTGATTTTTACGGATGATATGGGGCAAACATGGCAGGTGTCGGAACGGGCGGCGCTTCAGGCGGATGAGGCTAAACTTGTGGCCTTGAACGATGGGCGCCTGCTGATGAGCATCCGATGCCAGGGCAACCGTCGTTTCGGCATTTCAAGCGATGGCGGTATGACTTGGACGGACGAGACCTTGGTGTGGAACGACCTGACGGCCCCGGCTTGCAATGGCGACATGATCCGTTACCCCGTTTCGGAGTCGTCGGATTTGCCCAGCTTGCTATTGCAATCGCTGCCCTTTGGAACCGAACGGAGCCATGTCACCGTGTATGCCAGCCGCGATGAGGGTGTGTCATGGCCGATAAGCCGCTGCATGGTGCCTTACGCCTCGGCCTATTCGTCGCTTTGTGTCCTTCCTGACGGCACAATCGGATTGTACGTGGAAGAGGGCGAAGGAGGTTACAGCATGGTCTTTTACAGATTCAGTCCGGATTGGCTGATGGGTGAGGTGATGGGACATTAGTGAAAGCATGGGTGAATTTAAAGATGTATCTTGCCCGATCTGAAAATCTGAAAATGATTGTTTTTCGGATATTGTTTCATCATGACGAAAAAATGACAAATTAATTTGTCTATTTGGAAAGTTTGCTTTACTTTTGCTTCGTCTAATCAAAATTAATGTGTCATGAAAAGGAATTATCTGTTTCCGCATCGCTTCCAGTCCATAGGATGGGTGATTACCATTATGTCGGTGATAGGCTATTTTGTCTATCGGTTTTTCTTTCCCGGCCTGAATTTTTCGATGCCCGCCCTTTATTATGATGGTTGCCCTATCCTTAATGATAATGAAATTACGGGCTGGGTATGTATGGCAAGAAGCAGTCCGCCTTCCATCATCATGCCCTTGCTGACTGTCGGCTTGGTTTTCATCGGTTTTTCCAAGGAAAAGACCGAGGATGAATGTGTCAAGAGCCTGCGCGAGCAAAGTTTGGTGTGGGCGACCTGCATTACCGCCTTGCTCTTCATCATCGCTACCCTGACCATTTATGGCATTGCCTACACCTATGTGCCTTATCTCGTCTTTTACGTGTTCCTGCTCATCTTCATCATCCGTTTCAAGATAGAATTGCACCGTTTCAACAAAGGAGGCGAACAATGAAAAACAAGCTCAAAGTGGCACGCGCTGAACAGGATTACACTCAGGAAGATTTGGCCAAGCGTATCGGAGTGAGCCGACAGACCATAAATGCCATTGAAGCTGGACGTTACACGCCCTCTACTTTGCTGGCTTTGAAGATGGCTGCGGTTTTCGGGAAAAACGTGGAGGATTTGTTTTTGTTGGAAGAGAACGATTGGAAATGAGGATGATAAGAAAGGCATTCCTTCATCGTGGACGACCAATCAGATGTTGTCCCTAAGGTTTTCGATGCCGTTTGGTTGCTGTAATTCTTGATAATATGTTGATTTTTAATATGTTATATTTCTATTACGTTTTCTTTCCCCAATAAGTTGTTAATTTTCGATGGAAATTGTATTTTTGCAGCCCAAACGGACTTTCGTAACAAAACAATCAATTCAAAATACTAATTACATTAGAAATGGCAGAAAAAAAATTCATGACTTGCGACGGTAACTGCGCTGCAGCCCATGTCGCCTACATGTTCAGTGAAGTAGCCGCTATCTATCCCATCACCCCGTCGTCGCCCATGGCGGAATACATCGACGAGTGGAGTGCGGGCGGCCGTAAAAACATCTTCGGCGAGACCGTCAGGGTGGTCGAGATGCAGTCCGAAGCCGGTGCCGCCGGTGCCGTACACGGTTCGCTTCAAGCCGGTGCTTTGACCACGACTTATACCGCTTCACAGGGATTGTTGCTGATGATCCCCAATATGTACAAAATCGCTGGTGAGCTGCTTCCCGGTGTGTTCCACGTCTCAGCCCGCGCTTTGGCGGCTCAGGCGTTGTCCATCTTCGGCGACCATGCCGACGTGATGAGCACCCGTCAGACGGGCTTCGCCATGTTGGCCACCAGCTCGGTGCAGGAAATCATGGACCTCGCTCCCGTGGCACATCTTGCCGCCATCGAAGGCCGCGTGCCTTTCGTTCACTTCTTCGACGGTTTCCGCACCTCGCACGAAATTCAGAAAGTGGAAGCCACCGACCAGGATACCGTGGCCCAGCTCGTCAACCAAGACGCACTGAAGGCATACCGCGAACGCGCTTTGAATCCGAATCATCCCGTCACGCGCGGAACGGCACAAAACCCCGACATCTATTTCCAGACCCGCGAACTGCAAAACAAATACTATGATGCTTTGCCCGACATCGTGGCGAAATACATGAAGGAAATGAGCCGTATCACCGGACGTGAATACGCTCCTTTCGTGTATTATGGTGCCAAGGATGCCACCGACATCATCATTGCCATGGGTTCCGTCAGCGATGTCATCAAGACCGTTGTCGATAAACTCAATGCCGAAGGCCGCAAGGTGGGTTTGGTGACCGTTCACCTCTACCGTCCGTTCTCGGTGAAATACCTTTTCAATGTGCTGCCTAAGACGGCGAAACGCATCTGCGTCCTCGACCGCACCAAGGAACCCGGTGCCAATGGCGATCCGCTCTACTTGGACATTGTGGAAGCCTTCAAGGACAATGCCGACAAACCGGTGATCATCGGAGGCCGCTATGGTCTGTCTTCAAAAGACACTACCCCTGCCCAAATCATCTCGGTTTACGACAACCTTGCCGCTGCCCAGCCGAAAAACCAGTTCACCATCGGTATCGTGGACGACGTGACTTTCAAGTCATTGCCGGTCGTTCCCGAATTCTCCATCCTGCCCAAAGGCACTTTCGAAGCCAAGTTCTACGGTCTCGGTGCCGACGGTACGGTGGGTGCCAACAAGAACTCCATCAAGATCATCGGCGACAACACCGATAAATACAGCCAGGCCTACTTCGACTACGACTCGAAGAAATCGGGCGGCTACACCTGCTCTCACCTCCGTTTCGGCGACCAGCCCATTCTGGCTCCTTACTTGGTGGGAACCCCTGACTTTGTGGCCGTTCACGTGCCTTCCTACCTCAGCAAGTACGACTGCTTGCGCGGCTTGAAAGACAACGGCACTTTCCTTTACAACTCCCCATGGTCTGTCGAGGAAACCAAGGAACATCTGCCTGACTTCGTAAAGAAATACTTGGCTCAGCACCATATCAACATGTACATCATCGATGCGACCAAGATCGCCGGCGAGATTGGCTTGGGCAACCGCACCAACACCATCCTGCAATCGGCCTTCTTCAAGATTTCGGGTGTCATTCCTTACGACCTCGCTGTGGAACAGATGAAGAAGTTCATCGTGAAGTCCTATGGTCGCAAGGGTGAAAACATTGTGAACATGAACTATGCGGCTGTCGATCGCGGTGGCGAAATCAACAAGGTGGAAATCCCCGCCGAATGGGCCAAGCTCAATTGCACGACCGACTTTGCCTTCCCGTTCAACGAGAACGATCCTGAATTTATTAATAAGGTGATGCGCCCCATGGTGGCTCAGTGCGGCAACGATTTGCCCGTCAGCGCCTTCAAGGACATCGTTGACGGCACTTTCCCTGCCGGTACAACGGCTTACGAAAAGCGCGGCATCGCCACATTCGTCCCACAGTGGAAGGAAAGCAACTGTATCCAGTGCAACCAGTGCTCTTTGGTGTGCCCGCACGCTGCCATCCGTCCTGTTGTGATGACCGATGCCGAGCTGAAAAACGCTCCCGCCTCGATGAAAACGGTCGATGTGAAGATGCCTAAGGAAATGGCCGGTATGCACTTCCGCATGCAGGTCTCTGTCCTCGACTGCACAGGCTGTGGCAACTGCGCCGACGTGTGCCCCGCCAAGGAAAAGGCATTGGTGATGCAGCCGCTTGAAAGCCAGCTTGGCGAAGTGGAAAACTGGAATTACGGACAGAAGAAAGTCACTTACAAGGACGAGCTGATTGACAAGTTCGCCAATATCAAGAACAGCCAGTTTGCACAGCCTCTCTTCGAGTTCTCGGGAGCCTGCGCCGGTTGCGGCGAAACGCCTTACATCAAGACCATCACCCAGCTCTTTGGCGAACGCATGATGGTGGCCAACGCCACAGGCTGCTCCTCCATCTACGGCGGCTCTGCTCCTGCAACGCCTTACTGCAAGAACTATCGTAGCGGCAAGGGCGTGGCATGGGCCAACTCCTTGTTCGAAGACAACGCCGAATTCGGCATGGGTATGGCTACGGCTACCCGTAAGATGCGCGACCGCGTGGAACGCATCATGAAGGATGCCATCGCCAACTGCGACTGCTGCTCCGCTGAACTGAAAGCCTTGTTCCAGGAATGGATTGACAACCGCGAATGTGGTGTCAAGACCACCGAATTGGCCGATAAGATCGTGGCAGAAGCCGGCAAGTGCAACTGCGACTATTGCAAGCAAATCGTTGACCTGAAAGACCATTTGGTGAAGAAGTCACAATGGATCTTCGGCGGCGACGGCTGGGCTTACGACATCGGATTTGGCGGTTTGGACCATGTGTTGGCCAGCGGCGAAGATGTCAATGTCCTTGTGCTCGACACCGAAGTCTATTCCAACACGGGCGGGCAGTCCTCAAAAGCTACTCCTGCCGGTGCGGTGGCCAAGTTCGCCTCTTCAGGTAAGAAGGTGCGCAAGAAAGACCTCGGCATGATTGCCAAGAGCTACGGCTACGTCTATGTGGCACAGGTGGCTATGGGTGCCAGCCAAGCACAGTATTTCAAGGCCATCAAGGAAGCCGAAGCCTATCCCGGTCCGTCCTTGGTGATTTGCTACGCACCCTGCATCAACCACGGTATCAAGGTGGGCATGGGTCGCACCCAGCATGAAGAGAAGCTGGCCGTGGATTGCGGCTACTGGCATCTCTGGCGTTTCAACCCTGAAGAAGAAGAGGCCGGACAGAACGGCTTCCACTTGGACAGCAAGGAACCCGACTGGAGCAAGTTCCAAGAGTTCATCATGGGCGAAGTGCGCTACAACTCCCTGTTGAAGACCTTCCCCGAAGAAGCCAAGGAACTCTTCGCAAAGACCGAACAGTTTGCCAAACTTCGCTACGAAGGCTATAAGAAGCTGAGCGAAGGGAAGTAAATCCCGGTAACAGATTGTATGAAAGGCGTATCTGCAACAGCGGGTACGCCTTTTGCTTGTATGCTCGGCATGAGCTGAGCATTGTCTAACGGTAGCAAGTCCCGGGTGGGCCCAAATAGCGGGAGCCACACAGCCAAGGGCAATGGTGTCCGCCGTGAGGTGAAATCTGAAAGAAGCCGGCGGCAAACGTCCGGTCTGACGGACAGGAACCGCATACGGGGCGCTTATACGCGGGTAAGGCTGCGAAACGAGGCGAAGCCCGGCGGGTATTCGGAACGTAGAGCGTAAATGTGGCGGACGCAAGGTGGAAAGACAACACCCTTGTCCGAGGAGGTCTGTGTGGCGGGCCGCAAGGCGGGCGGCAGCAGCGAACCCATGGAAGTCGGCAGACGCCATGGTAGCCGTGGCCATGAGGCCCGTTGGTCCCGGCGAGTGGCTGAACTCGACCGGACGGGCACCGGCTTTAGATTACCCGA
>JBGYXG010000030.1:0-46599 GCA_041842465.1 Candidatus Limimorpha sp. | reverse complement strand
TGTATCACGTTTTTAATTTTGCAATGTCCTTGCCTTAAAAATACAATATGTCAATGAACTCTTGATATTTTGTCCGCTTTAGCGAGCGAAATCTCTTAAGAGATTCATGTCAACGATGTGTTGACACCTTGCTTTCTTTAGTGAGCGAAATTCCTTAAGGAATTTATCTTATTTGTCAACGATGTGCTGAAACACTAAACAGTCCTTAGACTGTAAACGATGTTGTGATATGTAACACCAAATCACTAAGGCTATTTGTGTTGCAGACAAGTTCTTTTAACCTTTGGCAGCCTTTCAATTCCAGTTTGCCAAGGTTGTTGTTGTTGCAATACAACTCTTCCAGTTTTGAGAAATAATCCATGTTCAGCTCCGTAATTTTATTGTTGCCACAAAACAAAGACAATAACTTATCGCATCCGTTTACGGCTAACGATTCAATCTCACAGAAACTGCAATCCAGATAATCGAGCAAGTCGCTGTGTTCTGCGTTCAAGCCGGTTATCTTCGAGCCATTTTCCTCGCAGTCCAAGCCAGTGATGTCGCCATAGATGGTCATCGTGTCGGCATCAGCATAGTAGTCGGCATGGAAAGTCCAATAGGCTACCTCAACGGTCACATCGGTCGAACCGCTGACAATTCTAGCAAGTACGTTGTCATCGGTGGGGGCTTTCAAATCAATGCTGATTTGCTCACCTTGCTTCACATTCAGAGTGACATAACGATTCATGTTTTGTGCCATTGCCGTAACGGCAAGCAGCATCATCAACCCGCAAAGGGTAAGTTTCGTGTGTGTAAGAATTCCTTTCATAAGCACTTTAATTTTAATGATTTAGATATTGAATTTGATATAACTCTTTTCCCCCTTATCGATGTCTTTCCTATCTTACGGAAAACTTTCAGCAAGATAGGAAATATCAATGCTGCAAATATAGCAATTTTTCTTTTGATCCCCTTTTTTCGACCTAAATCCAACACATAAATGCAACTTTTGCGGAAGCACGAAGTGAAACACAAATTTACTCAGGGACGCCCCCTCAGCCACTCCGACCTGTCGAGTTATTTCTGACAGGCTGCTCCTCGGCAGTATCTGTTTCCTCGTCCATCTGCATGGCAAAATTAAGGATAAATCCACAATGCGAAGCTTGATATGAAAACAATTGTCTAACTACGCATCGCATCCCTGAATTCAGCAGACTTCGGAAACACTAGTTGAAACATTACCTTTGATTTTGTCGGATTGGATTGGTTTTTCAAGCTCTTTTCTTTGTCGACATAGTGTGGGGATCTTGTGCTTTGCGAGTCGATGATGCCAAGACTGGGAGTCTCCTCTCCACCGTTGTGCACAGGCGCTTCAGCAGACAGTACGTGATATCTTCGAAGCCCCGTGTTCCCCTACTTGTGGAATTGATGCGGTGGGAAAGAAAAAGTGCATTATGCCATGCCTTTTACCGGCAGATTGAAACGAAAGCTAATCCGGGTTATAAGCATTTGTCAGTTCGATGGTTTTTTCTATAAACCTGTCGTTGGTTGTAGTTTGATCGGCAAGCAAGTCATAGGCTTCCGGGAGCTTAGATTGCAGGAACTTTATTGTGGATCGGCTGTATTGTCCGGGTTTCGTCTCATAGGATATATTCTCAATCTTACGGATGATATTGCCAAGTCCGGCACGTGCTTTGAAAGTGCTGTAACACCGGTTTGCCGCCTCATCGGTGAGTGCGCTGACACCGCCTCCCATCAAAGGAGCAATGATTTGCGCTATTTTGACATAGCCATGGCCATAAACATAGTTTTCGCTGATGTAGGAGATGTTTGCAGCACCGTTGGGTGCGACAAGAGAAGTGTAGAGATCCACATAAGCAGCTCCGGTTTCAGCAGCCAACATTTGAAGTTTGCCGTTGAAAGGTACAACATAATTGGTATTGTCTGAAGAGTCCGAACGCGGTATGAGGGAATAAACAAAAACTTTGGAATTAGGGGCCAAACGTTTTATCTCATCGATCAACGTGCGATAGTCGGTGATAGCGGAATCAAGGGAAACCTCGCCGCCCGTTATATTTGCCGCACCGGCATAAAGGTGTATCTGCGCAGGTTCATCGTTGTCGTTACGTCCTTTCAGAATTGCATGCATAGAGTGGGTGATGTCTGCGATCTTAGGACCGGGATACCCCCATCCTATACCACGACTTTTTACACGACCACTATTAAGTAGTTCATGCCATTCTCCGCCGTGCACCATCTCATCTCCTACAATGAGGACATCATCTGCATCTATCCTGCTCATCGCAAAAGTTGACACACGCATGCCTTCCGAACCGCCATAACCGCCATAATTGTTGTTTGCGGAATCAGGATAGGTGCAAGGACTGCCTACATGTTCTGCGATTTTCTTGCACCAAATCCGATAGCCGGTAGCAGTAAGGTGAAGTCTATCTAGGCTGTAATTCTCCCCGTTGGGGATGCCTTTGAGGTCTTCCCAAAGGTCGATGTAAGTCAGCTTTTCCTGTTGGCATAACTCTTTAAGCAACTTGTTGGTCTGTCGCTGTATTTCAAGTGTACGTACGCCGACATTGCTGGGCAGGATGCTTTGTATATAAAGCTTTGTTGTAGGCGATTCTATTTTACAGCGTTTTACAAAGTGACGTACATTTCTGATGATATGTTCCGGGTTGTCCGGTTTTTCCGTTCCTAAGTCGTTAGTGCCTATCATCAGGAAGATTTTTGCCGGACGGCCAGCTATGACATTTTCGAGATTGGCAAGCATCTCGTCGGAAACAGCTCCTGAAGTACCTCGATTGACAATGAGAGGATTGTCAAAGGCCTCCCACCACTCGTGCATATTGCTGATACTGTTGCCTACAAACACAATGCTATTCGATGCGATGGGGAGTGGTCTAAAGCTATCATAACGATGGGTACGGAAAGGCAGGTCGGCCATTGCAACTATTGTTGATAACAGCGTCGCCAGTAAAGACAGTGAAATATGTTTCATATCAAGGTGTTAAGACTTGGGAATACGCGTGATTTTTAGAATAATAGAGTATCGTAAAAAATACCAATAAATAATCAATAGCAAGCAGATTAATTGGATTCTTGTTTGTGCCTTTTTTTGATTTGCAATTATGAACTGCGAATAATGAGCACTCAGCTAACTTTCCTGGAAATTGGCGGCAAATGTCAGAAAAAAACATTAATTCCATAAGTCATGAGTCGTAATTTGGTTTCATGCTGAATTTAATCATGGCGGATTCATAAAATAGCATACCGGATACAACAACAAAAAAACCAGCAACACGCTGGTTTTCTCATTTTCATATTCTTACAAATCAGATTATTTCATGAATCTAGTTTTGATGATTTGATTGCCGTCTATCAGTTCGACAAAATAATTGCCTGCAACAAGTCCTGAAATGTTCATAATGCCTTCGGTAGAAACAGTTGAGCGCATGACCAAGCGGCCCATCGTGTCATATACGTTGGCGGCACATTCGTTTTCGAGGTTTGCGAAACGGATTTCGTTAACGGCAGGATTGGGATAAGCATAAACGTTCTTTGTTGCTGTGTTCGCTTCGAAAGTGCTGAGACTTGTGGCTGTGTGGAGACGGAAGATGACATAATCGGCAAAAGTGTCTTCATGCTCGTAGTGACCCACAGCAACGATTTTTCCGTCAGGCTGGAGGACGAGATCGGTTGCACAACTGGTCTTGTTGCCGCCAAATGAAATGTGTGAGAACCCGTTTTCACCGAAGTTTTCATTGAGGGAACCGTCGGCATTGAAACTTGCAACCAGAATGTCTTTCAAATCATCCCAAACGTAACCGGCCATGAAGATTTCTCCATTATCGGCAACGGCGATTTCGTGGCAGTAGTTGTTGGCATCTTCAATGCATTGAACCTGCGTAATGCCGTTGTCACCAAAATTCGTGTCGAATGAGCCGTCGGGATTCAGTTTGGCGAGAAAAAGTTTGTAGTTTGGGCCCGCTGCCCGGTTCTTCAACAAATATTTCAGCTACTCCGCCAACCAACAATTTGCCATCGGGCAGGACCTCGGAGTCATTGATGGCGTCAATCACTTCGCTAACGCTAAACACTTTGGCGCCATCTTCGCCGAAAGTTGGAACAAGGGCGCCATTTTCATCAACACAAATGATTTTACAGTCGTAAGAGCTTCCCCATTCCGGATCCGGATGGATGTACCATCCGGAAAGATATATGCGACCATCAGGTGCAATGGAAACGCTTTCGCCGATAGATTCGACCGGTTCACCGTTGAAATTAAAGGATTCGTTGAGGAACATGCCGTTATCACCGAAAGAGGTGTCAAGTTGACCATTGGGCAGATAGCGCAAAATGCAGGAGATGTAGTTACTATCACCGAATTCGCCGCCAACAACGATTTTACCGTCATCCTGAATGGCCAATGATCTTGGGACCAGAGTCCAACCATTGGTGTTGTAGGTGACATAGCCGTTGTTACCAAATGAAGTGATGGGATTGCCGTTGGAATCCAATTTCATTAGGAAGAGATTGCCCCCCGCACTGCCGTAGGTGTAGGCTAGGATGATAAGGTTGTCGTCTTCAACAATCTCGGAATCGAAGGAAAAATAGGCTGTGTTAATTGGAGAAATGTAAACGTAGCCTTCGTTGCCATACGAAGTGTCGATGGAGCCGTCAGTGTTGTGTCGCATGACGAGCAACTGCGATTGGCCGTCGCTGAATTCCGTGAATGTCACGATTTTGCCATCCGATTGGAGCGCTATTGAACTTTTTTCCGGTAACGAAAACACTAAGGTTGTTGTGGTCTTCAAAGACAAGGCCGTAATCACCGAAATCGTAATCGAAGGCCCCGGGCAATTCTTGTGCTTTTGCAAAGCTGAAGACAGTCAGCATCAATGCGATGAGGAATAATTTTTTCATAGGTGAATGTTTTTATTTTAGGCAGGTTCTGTTTTTTTCTCTTTTTGGAACACACGGAACTTGGCGGTGAACCTGCTTTACTCGCCTTGTTCCGGATTTATCGTGACAAAGATACGCGTTTTTTTCGAATAATCAGGAAAAACAGAGATTTTTTCAAAAGAAGTCTGTTCGCATTCGGGTACATTCGAATAAATTCCGTACCCAAACAAGGGCTTGAATGATATTGGGGTAACACAAGTCAGGTCGAATAAGCGTCGTCCGAAGTATTTTTATGTTGTCCCGCCTTGCATGTCTTGAGTTTCTTGCCCTTGACGGTGCGCTCCTTGTCCGACACTTTCCCGCCCTAAATTGGAGTGCAAAGGTACAACAATTTCCGAGTTTCCGACGAAATTGTTGCACCATAATTCTTATACAGGGACTTCGGAACCACAATACGCCTATGCTCCATGGCCGATGTCAAGGTGGTGAAATCATCGACAGCAAAAAAAGATTCCTCTTCCTCGACGGTGACGGGGCAGGCTGGTAATTGCCTACTACCGAAAATCGAAAAGCATGGCTTTGATTTATTCCGAGGTACGGCTGCTAATCAAAGTAATTGAAGAATCCTGTCACCGTTCTATCCATCAGCAAAATGAGAACAGAGCAATGAAGACATATGAAATCGCCATGTCCCCTTTGGAACGTTTAAAAAACCTAATAAATGAGAATAAGAAACCGCGCAACCATAAGATGGGGTCACCCAATGGGCATCCAGCATAAAGCCAATCCTATTAAAGATAAAACAAAACCTACGTTGCCAATTCCGTTGCGCCTATGAATTGAAACTTGCCGAGGGGGCTTGCGGCTGATAACTTTGTGGTGGTGGATAGTACTGCTGCTGCGAATACTGCTCCTGTGGCGGTTGCGTATTCTGTCTGTTTTCATTGTAATCTTTCATAAGGATCATTTTTTGTTATTACTGTTAGAGGTGTTTTTCCAATATTCGTTTTCTTACTTATGTACTTTCCGCACAAACTCTTCCCTCTCGGGCACATCGCCTTGGTAAACGATATAGCCATTGTTATGGTTCGCGTGAGACTGTTTCGCTGTTAACGAGGGGGGGGCATGATGTTCTTCACTTCTTTGCGGTCGTGGGTCTGACCTAAAGCCCATCCCAACTTGATGCAGGCGGTTTCGTGGGGCATTACAGTGAAAAAGAGGACTTGAAAACAAGATCCTCTTTTTCACTGTAATGCCCGACGAAGTTTTATTTCAACAGTTTCTTTTTCAAGGTTTCAATCATATCGACGGTCATCTTCTCGAGGTCGTATTTGGGATTCCATCCCCACTCCTTGCGGGCGCAACTGTCGTCCATCTTGTTCGGCCACGATTCGGCAATCGCCTGGCGTATGGGATCGAACGTGTATTCCATCACGAAATTCGGATAATGTTTCTTGATGGCATTGTAAATGATTTCAGGATCGAAGCTCATCGAGGTAACGTTGAACGAGTTGCGGTGGATAAGCTTGATCGGGTCGGCTTCCATGATGTCCACCATGGCATCGAGGGCATCGGGCATATACATCATGTCCATGTAGGTGCCTTTTCTAATCGGACAATAGAACTTCTCCCCCTTCACGGCCGCATAGTAAATCTCAACGGCATAGTCCGTGGTACCGCCGCCCGGCAGTGTCAGATTGGAAATCAGACCGGGGAAACGGACGCTGCGGGTATCGACTCCAAAACGGGCGAAGTAGTAATCGCTCAGCAGCTCACCGGTTACTTTGGTCACGCCATAGATGGTATTCGGGCGCTGAACGGTGTCCTGCGGGGTGTTGTCACGAGGCGTGGAAGGCCCGAAAGCGCCAATGGACGAAGGGGTAAACACGGCACAACCGAAAGTGCGTGCCACTTCCAAGCAGTTCACCAAACTGCCAATGCCGACATTCCATCCTAACATGGGGTTTTTCTCGGCAGTGGCCGAGAGAATGGCAGCCAGATTATAAATTGCGTCGATGTTGTGTCTTTTGACCACATCGACAATCTGCATGACTTGCGTAGAGTCAATGCGCTCGAAAGGACCGTTTTCGGCAATCTCACCCGCAAGCTGGCGCAAATCGCTTGCCACCACGTTGTCATTGCCGTAAGTAGCACGCAGTTTCTTCACCAATTCTGTTCCGATCTGTCCGCCGGAACCGACTATCAGTATTTTTTTCATCGAATCAAAGGTTATTCAAACATGGAAGGCGGGAGAAGTCCCGCCTTCATAGTCAATGGATTATTTCAACACTCCCAATTCCTTGCCGATTTTGACAAAAGCGGCGATACATTTGTCGAGATGTTCCTTCTCGTGAGCGGCGGAAACCTGAACGCGGATACGCGCCTGTCCTTTGGGAACCACAGGATAGTAGAATCCTGTCACGAAAATGCCTTCTTCCTGCAACTTGGCGGCAAACTTCTGCGACAGCGGCGCATCGTAAAGCATGACGGCGCAAATAGCCGACTGTGAAGGTTTGCAGTCAAAACCGGCTTCGTTCATCTTCGTAATGAAGTAGTTGGTGTTCCAATGCAGTTTGTCTTGAAGCTCGTTGGTTTCGCTCATCAATTCGAACATGCGAATGCCGGCAGCGACGAGACCCGGAGCCATCGAGTTGGAGAACAGATACGGACGTGAGCGCTGACGCAGCATGTCGATGATTTCCTTGCGACCTGTAGTGAAACCGCCCATGGCACCGCCGAAGGCTTTGCCGAGCGTTCCGGTCAGGATTTCCACCTTGCCACGCAAGTTGAAATGCTCGGTGACACCACGACCGGTACGGCCAACGACACCTGCCGAGTGGCTTTCGTCCACCATGACCATGGCGTTGTATTTCTGTGCCAATTCATAAATCTTATCGAGCGGGCAAACATTGCCGTCCATCGAGAATACGCCATCGGTGACAATAACGCGGAAACGGCATCGCTGCGCATCCTGAAGCTGCTTTTCGAGGTCTGCCATATCAGCATTGGCATAGCGGAAGCGCTGTGCTTTGCACAAGCGCACGCCATCGATGATGGACGCGTGGTTCAAGGCATCGGAGATAATGGCATCGTCGGGACCGAGCAGAGGTTCGAATACACCGCCATTGGCATCGAAGCAAGCAGCATACAGAATGGTATCTTCCGTTCCAAAAAAATCGGCGATTTTGGCTTCAAGTTTCTTATGAAGGTCTTGGCAGCCACAAATGAAACGCACCGAAGCCATGCCGAAGCCACGCTCGTCCATGCCGTCTTTGGCGGCACGAATCAGTTCGGGATTATCGGCAAGTCCGAGATAGTTATTCGCACAGAAATTCAAGCAGACTTTACCGCCTACGAGAATCTCAGCGCCTTGTGCGCTTTCTATGATGCGTTCACGCTTGTATAAGCCATCGGCCTCAATCTGAGCCAATTCCTTTTTAAGGTACTCTTGAAAGTTCGTGTACATTGTATTTAGATATTTACGTTTATTTTTGCGCGCAAAGATAGTAAAAATACCAACAGAAACCTGCCGTAGCACCCTCTTTTTTCAATATGGAGGTCAGCGGAGCACACACAACCCTTTCACCACTTCTTTCCGCCCCAAATGCAAACAGAAAAAAAGCAAATCCCAAGCATAAAAAATGTGGAATTGACTTGTTATTGAATGAATTTCGTATTTTTGACTCAAATAAAATGATCATTCTCGAGTACAAACCCAACAATCTATACACCATGAAACAGCTTCTTATCATTTCCACCATGCTGATTATCGGCACTGCGGCTTTTGCGCAAAAAACTGGCGACATGTTTCTTGCCGGAAGTTTCGGGATTTCCAACAGCACATTGACCATCAAATCCATCAATGGCCAAACCGTCAACAAAGACATCCCTCAAGAAAAAAATTTCAACTTTTCCGTTGAATACGGCGCCTTTCTCCTCGACAATTTCCGAATCGCGTTGGCCGTAGGGCTTGAACACTACAAATCGCCCAACGAATCGAATTTATACGATGTGGGAAACAGTTATTTCGTCAACCCCAACCTAAGCTACTACGTCAAGCTCTGACAAGTTGTACCATGTGCCAGAGATAGGTTTTTCTTACGGAAAAGGGAAGGTAGAAATGCCTTCATCCAATTTGCCCACCATGAGCTATGCGGCTTCTTCGCGGCAGTTGTATGCCAATCTCATCGCCATTGAATTTCGCCCCGTAACCCACTTCGCCATAGGCATCGCTTGCGGGAGTTTTTGCCACACAGTCCTCACAATCAACGATTCCTACTCCCAATCGGAAATAAAGTCCGACGGCACCATGCTGGAAATGGGCAAAGGCAATCTGCAGTTCAAGTACTACTTTTGGGCGTATGGGTCAAAATGCAGGCTGATAATTTGAGGTCAAATTCCAAAGGCTTTAGTTGTTTGACTATCTTTGGTCCGCAGTTGAAGCATAGCGGGACCCTGCCGGAAAGCAACCCCGTGAAGAATAGGCTGCGAAGATATGACGACAAGTCAGGGGGCCGACCATCTATCAATGGCCGGCTTTCTTTTTTCCATGATATGTTTGATTATCTTCCAATGCCAAGAAAAACCCACTGATGAACCTCCTGCGATTCGGCTCGCTCATGCCGCTGTGGTTGTTGAGGTTCTTCTTCAGGTCGGTGAAGATGCCCTCGGTCTTGTTGTTGGTGTCGGGCATTCCTTGGCAGTCTCCATTCTGATAGGTGAACAGGTGGCAGATAGAAGTCGACGCTGTTCATGGCCGTTCTCTGTCGTTTGTGCGTGTAGTGGGATTTCCCGTCACGCTTACTCACCGAGCAGCGGTTCAGGGTTTGGCTGTACTCCTCCTTCCAACGCGCGTATTCTTTCATAAAGTCGTCTTTCCCCATGCCGACAAGCCTTTTCATCAGGTTCTTGAGGCTTCGGGACACCTTCAGGCGAGGGCTCTTGGTGAGATACCGTTTCACAATGCGGAGCATGTGGTACTGGCACATTTGGATCCTATACGATGAGAAGTTGTCGGACAGGCTCCGCATCCCGTCGATGACGATTCCCTTGGTGACATAACCGAGATCCGCGATGGTCTTCACGGCCTTCTCATGGTCGGCGATGGTCTCGTGATGGATAAAAGCAAGGTAGAGCGGGCGGCAACTTTCGTCATCCAGTGCCAGGAAGACACCCCTGTTGTGTCCCCAATAGGTCACATCCAGATGGACGAAGCCGCTTCTGCCGGTCAAATCTGGCTGCTCCCACCTGATGGCTATGTCCCTCAGTACACGTTTGATTGTTGACGGACTCAAATCCGTCTTGCGTGCTATCTTTGCGACCGTCTGCTTGCCATCTTGGTACATCGTCCACACCTCTTTGGCTGACACTTCAGCACCGGCTCTGAACTGGCGTCCACACGGCTGGCATTTGTATAGTTGGACACCGTTTCTCTTGCCGTTTTTCTTCGTTATGGGCGAATGGCACGAAGGCCACTTTTTTTATTCATAAAGCCAAATATTAAGATTTTCAACTGGGCGCAAATATAGAAACTATCGGCCATCCGATCTTGTTGCAGCCTGCATTTTGACCCATAGAGCGGTTTCAAAACTCGATTTTAGAGCTGAAATGTTTCAATCGCGGAAACCATTAGTGTTTATTGGCAGTCCGATGACGTATCAGCCTGCAAAATGAGCTATAAGTCTATTTTTGACCGAGACTGACGGCAAAGAGCGACCTGACGTCAGCCATTCTTTATCAAAAGACTGCCAATTCTGCATTTCAGACATTGCCGCCGTTTGCAATAGCGTTCAAAAAGGTGCAGCATGGCTTGTGACTGCATGGCATTGTGGGCGGCCACACCACAAGCGGCATAATGCCGCGTGACGGCATTGTCTTCTGCCGGCGTGTTTTCAAGAAAGCCGATTGCCCTTTCACAAATGGAAGGGTCGCCGTGCTGTCGGCCATAACAGAACAGCAACGGCACTATAGCGTTGACAATCAACACATCGGACGTAGTCTCTCCCAAATGTTTGGGATGGCTTCGCGAAACGCTCTCAAAACGATAATGCGTGTTCCAATAGCCCGATGCCGGCACATCGAACAATGCACGAAGTGTTTCGACACTTTCCGCCTCCTTGATTTTTGAAAACAAGTTGCCGCTGCGATGCACGATCTGTGCAATTTGCGACAGGCGCAAGGTGGGGAAATTGCCCGGACGCATCCGCATGAACTTCCAACGCTCGGCGGGCATGGTCAGCAATCCGAACTTGGCTTTCATCGCGGCAAACTCTCGCTGCAAAAGCAACGGATACTCATCCGTAAAGTCACAGTCAAGCAGCCCGGCACAACCAAACAGCATCGCCTCTACCTGTAACAAGTTGTCGGAATGCTTTTGCAAAGTCCTATACGAAAGAATACTTGAAAGGTATTCAAAGGCTTCATTATTGACTTTCAACCCAAGATAGTGCAGCATCAGCTTGTAAAAGGCATCTTCCCAATCGTTCTTATTGGCATTCAATAATTTGACAACAGAAACCGCCTTCCTTTCAAGACGTTCGGCCACCATACGGTCGAGCCACGACAGCCATGTAAACGGCTGCACGGCCGCTACTGATTTTTCACACGGAATCCACCATTTTGTATTGATAAAATTCTGATAATCATCATAAAGCGATTCGTCAAAATGACCATTCAGCACAAGGGTCGGCAAATCGGGAGTAGCGGAATCATGTTCGCAAACCACATGCAGCACCACATTGCCGTAGGCCTTGTCCTGCTGATGCTGGTGGCGATTCCAATCTGAAGTCTTGACGTGGATTTCGACATTACCCGCCCAAAGCGTGGCTCCGATACGAATCTGAGCCTCCAGAAAATCAGGTCCCGAATTGGAATTGCGATACCCGGCGTTGACAATCTCGATTTCAACACCGTCAGTCGTGGCAAGCCTTCCTTTCAGCAGCCTGTTTTCCCAAATATAACACAAGAACTCTTCTTTCATGACTTCAATTGTTTCCGTTGTATTTTTCCACATTGCCTTTTTCTCATCCACCAATCAGCTCATCCTCTCACTTTCCCACCCGTTTCCATTGATACAAAGTCGCCGCCTCGAGGCTACCCTGCTGCGCCGCCCAGTCGATAAACAAAGATCGCAGGTCGCTTTCGCTTTCCCAAACGACATGACTTTGAATATCAGCACGATCCCATCCCACGCCTTGCGAAAGGTGGTTACCGCCACCCATGGAGCGATAAGAGTTCATCACGACATGATAAACGCTGTCTGCACTAAAAGGCGTTCCATCCGCCATGCTTTTGATACGGACCCGTTCGCCGAACGGCTTGCTTTCATTCACTTCATACAATATGCCCGCACCCGAATCGAAGTTGAAAATCGGATCTTTCTGCTCGAAGGCATATTCAAGGAATCGCCGGACCTCCTCTCCCGTCATGGAAAGGACAGCAAGCGAGTTCTCAAACGGATACCAAGTGAAAAAGTCCTTCACCGTCAACAGTCCGGCTTTGAGATTTTTTCCCGAACCCAGCGGTGCTGCAATGGAAATGTCGGCACGCACCCCTTCTTGACGGACGACATCGAGCTGGCAGCGGTGTATGGCATCGACCCACAAGCAAGGACCTTTGTAAGCATCATCGCTACTAATGTCAACGGGAAGCTCCGCAACAACACGGTTCTGGTAGGAGTCAACGGCATCGAGATAAGGCTGTACCATGGCTTGAAATTCAGGATCAGGGACTTGTTGCTCCGTATTGACCCAATCCACCTTTGAATATGCTTTTTTGCCATTCCGCATCGTTACAGCGGCCAACGCCAAACCCTCGCCACGACAACCCGCATCCAAAACACCCACCGTGTCACCCTCGTCGTTGACAACGATGTCGGTTCTATGCCTATGATCGTGGCCCAAAAAGACGAGATCGAATCCCGGAACATGCTCCGCCACCCATTTCGCGGCATTTTCACGCCCCAACCGTGCGGCATCGGCTTCGGAAAGCGGCTCCGACTCCCATCCGGAATGAAACAGTCCCACCAACAGGTCGGGGTTTTCGGTTTCACGAATGACTTTGACCCATTGCGCCGCAGCCGTCTCGACAGGCTCAAAACGCAAACCGGGGCGCAAACGTTCAGGAACCCATGTCACCACATAAGGTGTCAGCAGCCCCAACACCGCAATTCGGTATCCGGCACGCTCAAGCACCACATAAGGCTTGAAATACGGCTTTCCAGTAGCTTCGTCGATAACATTGGCACAGACCACAGGCACCTTGGTCTCGCCATAGACTCGGTCAAAGACTTTCCGTCCGGCCTCGATGTCGTGATTGCCGACTCCCGCCACATCGTAAGGAAAAAAGTTCAGGAACTGAGCCGTAATGTTGGGTTGACTCGTGTCGTGGTTCGAATAATACTGAAACGTCGTTCCTTGCAGATTGTCGCCATTATCAAGCAAAATCATCCGCTCGCCGAGGCTATCACGCAATTGCCGAATCAAAGTCGCATCTCGTGCAAAATCGACAAAATGTCCATGCGTATCGGTAGATTCAACAAACACAAACGCGGTTTCTTTCGACCGGCACGACATTATCAAAACAGATAAAATCATAAAAATCAAATACTTATTATTCATAGACAGTGCATTTGAGCATATAAGAGCATATAAAAATACAAAAACAATCGGAAACCGGCAGACTTGTATCCCAAGAATCATGCACGAAAAAAGGAGCACCCGCAATAAAAAAACGGGCAAATGAAAAAAACAGTTGCATGATTGGATAAAAATATATACTTTTGTAGCACAATTCCAAAGACTGAAAGCGAATGGCTGATTTAAGCATCATATTGACCGAAATAGAGGTGAAGTTGCGGAAACTTCTTGATGCGGAAAAGCAGCTTGCCGAAGAGAATTTCAGATTGGCGAGCGAAAACGAAGCATTGCGCATGGAGAACGCGACCTTGGTTCAAGCAAACCTGGAGTTGAAAGATAAAATAAATAAAAGTACTATTGTTAACGCACTTGGTAACGAAAGAGAAATAAACGAAGGGAGAAGGCTTATCAGAGCGATGATAAAGGAAGTCGATCAATGCGTTTCGATATTGAACAGCAAAGAGTAATTCAGATAAAAAGTCAGCGACATGGACGAAATCACTATCAACATAGAGATTGCCGACAGGAGGTATCCCCTGAAGATCGCCCGTGCTGACGAAGAACAACTGAGGAAGGCGTCTGCCTTGATTAATGAACGGATGAGAAGTTTCTCACGGCACTATTCGTTCAAAGACATGCAGGATCAGCTTGCGCTGATAGCCTTGCAGTTCGCCACCACCTCATTGAAATACGAATCGGAACTTGCTTTCAGCGATCAGCATCTGAAACGTAAATTGGTCGAACTGAACACTCTGCTTGATGAGCGTTCAAATCCTTGACAAGCATATCTTGTAAGGCCTACGTTCTTTGAAAATTTGATTCTGTCTGCCTGACGCATCAGGTAAACTCAACAGTACACAACACAAAACCGGTTTACTCGTGCTTGCAAAAACAGGCCTCAACCTCTTCGGAGGTGCACTTCGGTGCCATTGGACGTTTGCGCAACACGGTGGCCATAAGCGTATTATATCGGGGTTTACGCTTATCCCGAAGGCAGACAGTTTCTTTTATCTCTTTCCAAACCGAGCTTTAAAGCCAAAGGAAGAGTTTTTATGCTATTACTCACAATCTACAACATTGTCATCCCTACCGTCGCCCTTGTTGCGGGCGTCGCTGTGGGCTATTTGATCACATCAACATTACTGAAAAAAGCCGTCACCAAAGAAGCCAACGACTTTCTTGCCGAAGCCAAGGAAAAAGCAGAGGTCATCAAGAAGGACCGCATCCTTCAAGCCAAAGAGAAGTTCCTTCAGATGAAAGACGAACACGAAAAAGCCTGCAACGACCGCAAACGCGAAATCCAGAAAATGGAGAACCGCATCAATCAGATTCAGCAGCAAACCAGTCAGAAAAGCGAAGAGGTGCAACGCAAGAGCAAAGAGTTGCAAAGCCTGCAGCAGAACCTGAACAACCAGCAGGAGGCACTCACCAAACGCAAAGCCGATCTCGACCGCATCTACGAAGAAGAAGCCAAGAAACTCGAGACCATTTCCGGACTTTCCGTCAAGGAAGCCAAGGAACAGCTCATGGAGGTCATTCGGGAAGACGCTAAGTCGGAGGCCATGGTGCAGGTAAAGGAAATCATCGAGGAAGCCAAGATGAACGCCAATCAAACGGCAAAGAAAGTCGTGCTGGAAACCATCCAACGCACCGCCGCCGAAACTGCCATCGAAAATACGGTCAGTGTTTTCAATATCGAAAGCGACGAAATCAAGGGACGCATTATCGGTCGTGAAGGCCGCAACATCCGCGCCTTGGAATCGCTTACCGGAGTGGAAATCATCATCGACGACAGCCCCGATGCCATTTTGCTTTCGGGCTTTGACCCCGTCCGCCGCGAAATCGCACGCCTGTCGTTGCAGAAGTTAGTCACCGATGGACGCATCCACCCGGCACGCATCGAAGAAGTGGTGCATAAGGTGGAAAAACAAGTGGAACAGGAAATCATCGAAACGGGCAAACGCACGGTTATCGATTTGGGAGTCCAAAACATCAGTTCCGAACTTATCAGAATGATTGGCCGTATGAAATACCGTTCGTCATACGGTCAGAACCTGCTGCAACACTCCATCGAAGTGGCAAAACTCTGCTCGACCATGGCCGCCGAATTGGGATTGAATCCAAAGACAGCCAAACGCGCCGGCTTGCTTCATGACATTGGCAAAGTAGCTGAAAACGAAGAGGAACTGCCACATGCCATTCTCGGAATGAAGGTCGCCGAAAAATTCAAGGAAAAGCCCGATGTTTGCAACGCCATCGGCGCCCACCACGACGAACTCGAAATGGAATCGCTCATAGCACCTATCGTCCAGGTGTGCGACGCCATCTCTGGTGCACGTCCCGGCGCACGTCGCGAAGTCGTAGAGGCTTACATCCAACGCTTGAACAAACTCGAAGAAATGGCCATGTCGTATCAAGGCGTGGTAAAGACCTACGCCATACAAGCCGGACGCGAGCTGCGCGTCATCGTTGGTGCCGACAAGGTGTCAGACGCCGATGCCGACAGCATTGCCTACGATTTGTCGAAACAGATTCAAAACGAAATGACCTATCCTGGACAAATCAAAATCACCGTTATCCGCGAAACACGTGCCATCAGTTTTGCCAAATAAGGGATATTCTGGATATTTACATCTCATGAAAGCCGCTTGCGAGCGGCTTTTTTTATGCGCCACCGACAAAAACAACCGTTTCTTACCGCTGTCATAATGGTGCTTGGTTACTACACACAAAAGAAACGTCTCCTCCGCAATACGAAAGCTAAAAAACAGGCATGACCGTCTTGAAACACGCCACCCCCCTACTGCCAACAAAAGTCAAACAACTTCCTGCACCTATTTTTATTATGACCTCACCTCTTTTTCTGTATCAGGAAACAAGGCGTTGATAAGGGAGCATTGGCAACAGAAAACAAAAAAAGCACGGCATGCCGTGCTTTTCTGTAACATGAACTGATGGTGCTATTAATGCTTGACGATGAACTTTTCAGTCTTGACGACCTGTCCGTTGACCACGAAATTGCAGAAATAGACGCCTTCCTGCATGTCGTCCACAGCAACATCGATTTTACCTTGTTTGTTGATGGTCTTTGCTTTCACCTTTTGACCCAATAGGTTATAGATCAACAAGGAAGCATTAACGTTCTCCGAAACATCACATTGGAAACTAACCGTCGAAACAGCAGGGTTGGGGAACGCAGCACCAAACGAACTCTTGGCTATAGGCTCATTAAGCGACGTGGCATTATAAGCGAACCAAACCTCAACTGTAAAGGCTTCCGACGGGTTGGCTCTGTCAAAAATTGAGTACTTGTAAATGGCAGTTCCCGGAATCCATTGGTCTTGTACTTCATAATTTGGAGAATAGTGGAAAGACTTTCCATCTTTGGTTTCTCCCGGCTGATAGCTCTCCGGATTGCTGACATTCACAGTGGCCGGATAACAGTTATCCCAGCAGAAAAAACTCATCATCATGATGCTATCAACAACTTGAATATCTTCACGGGAAAGAATCAAATCCAATTGATGATCGCTATTGTTCTTCACACTAAATTCCACCAACATTTCTTGAAACACAGAATCAATGGTTGTAACCGTAATTCTTTCACCTGATGGCAACACTTCGCCGTCCCTAATGACACTAAACGACTGCGCCGAAGCAAAACTCACAGCAGCCATCGCAACAAAAAAAAGTACTATTCTTTTCATAGATAGATTTTTATTAGTAATTAATTGATTCGATAAATTTACAGTATTTTGACTGCAATATCTATGCCGCAAATGTATAAATAAAAAACGAAATATGCGAAAAAACCACCCCAAAAAGAGAAAAAAAACTATTTTTGCCACACATTAGTCAATCAGATTCATAACAATTAAAACCACCACCATGAAAAGACTTACTTTACTCTTGGGTCTCGTTTTGGCATTCAGCATGGGACACGCACAGCATCAAAGGATGTTGCTCTTCGAATGCTTTACCAACACAGGGTGCGGTCCGTGTGCCGCCTACAACCCGGCATTAGACGCCCTTATTGAAAATAATTCCGACCGTATTGCAGCCATTAAATACCATGTCAATTGGCCCGCAGGCAATGACCCCATGTACCTTCACAACAAAACGGACAATGGCGCCAGGGTCGCCTATTATGGCGTTAATGGAGTCCCTAATGTTCAAGTAAACGGCAACACCTTCTCCGGAATGCCTAACCAAATCAGCCAAAACATGATCAACACTTGGACTGCTGTTCAAAGTCCATTGGAAATGACCCTCAAGCATTCGCTCAATGCGACACAAGACACGGTTACCGTCATTGTCATGGGAAAGGCTTCCGAAGCTATCAACAGTGAAACGCTTCGGGTTTTTGTCGGTATCATTGAAAAGGAAATCCATTTTAATTCAGCACCCGGTTCCAATGGAGAAAGGGATTTTTACAGCGTCATGAAAAAACTCCTTCCCTCTGCCAACGGGCAACCCATCCCCAACCTCGAAGCCGGTGGGTATTTCGCTTATAGTTTTCGCTGGGCTGTGGCCAACTTTTACGACATCAACCAAATCTCTGCCATTGCATGGGTTCAGGATTACAGCACCAAAGATGTTTACCAAGCCTGCAAATCTTCCGAAAACTTTACGCCCTATTATTCCAACGAAGCATCCATCAGCAATTTTGATCACGGAAAAGCATTCGTTTGCAGTGGCACAATGACCCCAAAGGTCACCATGAACAATTTCGGAAGCAATACGGTTACATCTGCCGCCATCGAAGTCCTTGTCAACGACCAAGTCGTAAAGACCGTGGAATGGACAGGAAACTTAACGAGCTTACAAGCCACGGAGATTGAGCTTGGAGAAGTCAGCTTCGACTACTCCGCTGAAAACACCATGACCGTGAAAATCACAAGCGTTAACGGTGTAAATGACGATGCACCGATAAACAACACCACGAGTTTTGATTTTTCGGCTGCCCCTGAGGTAATCGGAAAATCTTTCAACCTCACTATTCGAACAGATAAAGATCCTCAAGAAACAAGATGGGAAATTCGCAGCTCAAGCGATGGAGAAGTTGTACTTTCCGGAGGACCATACGACCAGCCCAACCATACTTATAAACATGATTTTCAACTTCAAACCAACGACTGTTACGAATTTACCATTTTTGATTCCGGAAACAACGGTCTGAACAACACATCGGGGCTTTATGGATTGAAAGCCGGTTCGACAACTCTTTTCTTTGGAAAAGACTTCCGTGACAAAGAGACCAAAGAGTTTACTTACAAGCAAAACGTCTCGGCAAACGAAAACTCAGAAACACCTGATGTGGACATCTACCCCAATCCTTCACAAGGTATCGTCACAATTGCGGCTAAAGAAGAAAGCACTGTACACGTTTACAATGTCACAGGACAGCTTGTCAAAACATGTTCGATTGTTGGAAACAGCGAATTGAACTTATCCGACCTTGAAAAAGGATTGTATCTGATTCTTGTCAAATCCGCCAACGGAAAACAAACCAGACGGAACATCGTACTTCAATAACCAATAAAACATCCTCAAGCCGACCCTCTCCCTTGAGAAGGTCGGCTTGATTTTTTGCCTTCAAACCAACATGAGCCACTGGATTCATCTCAACTGCATCGATTCAACCAATGCCTATCTGCAAAGACTGCAAGCAGAAGGACAGAACATTGACGGATACGTGGTTTGGACCGATTTTCAAACCCAAGGGAAAGGCATGGGGGAAAATGTCTGGGAAAGTGAAAAAGGCCAAAACCTCACCTTTTCTCTCGCATTCGATATGGGCTTCTTGAAAGCATCGGATCAGTTTCTGCTGTCACAAGCAGTGCCCATGGGGATTTTGAGTATCCTCGAACAACATGTCCCTAATGAAAAGCTACAGGTCAAATGGCCGAACGACATCCTTTACGATGGAAGAAAATTAGGAGGCATCCTCATCAACAGCACGATATGCGGCGACAAGATGGGAAAATCCATCGTTGGAATCGGGCTGAATGTGAACCAGTTGCTTTTCAACAATTGGACGACTCGTCCAATTTCGCTTTGCGAGATTACCGGAAAAGAATGGGACAGAAACCTCTTGCTGCGCGATTTGGTCAAAGCAATTGGCGAAGAGGTAATGCTATTAAAAGATTCAAATTCGCACGAAGTGCTTCAGAAAAAATATTTGGAACGTTTGTTCCGATACAAGGAATGGGGTAGCTACGAAGTGAACGGCAAGCCGCTACGCTTGTTTTTAGAAGGCATTGACTCCTTTGGCCGTTTGATGCTGCATGATGATTGCAACGTGCTACACCTATATGAAATCAAACAGATACGATTTTTGTTTTGAAACAAAAAAGCAGTTGTCTCGTCAAAAAAAACCAAGCAGATCGATCAACAAGATTCCTATACGTGCAGCGACAAAAACGGCACTTTGGCCGCCATGGCATCAACAAGATGCTGCAAGGGGCGTTTGGCCATCATCTCAAAAAAAGGATTCAGTTCGGCATTGATTTCAAAACGCACTTCTCCAGCTTGAGGCGTTTCGCGGATAGCGATTTGCAAATCAAAAGGAAAAGCCTGTTTACCAACGGGAACAAGGCGGATCTTTTCATTCGGCACCCTTTCGGTCACTTGAAGCGAAAGTTCCGTCATGCCTTGTATGGTAAACGTGCACGAATCCGCATCGCCACGCCAGCCGAGCACCCGTTCCGGCATCAGCTCCTTCAGATTGTCGGCATGGCTCAGCACGGCAAACAACTGCCCCGCACTGCCCATTGCAGGTGTCCAAACGCTTTGAAAACGCATCGTATTAAAGATTCAATTCCTTGATGGTATTGTCACTCCACGCCTGTGGATCCCGCCTCCACTCCATAAGGGAATGCTGGTCGCCATCGGTAATGTAACGTTCCTCTATAGCCTTGTGTATCAATGTTTCATAATTGGTCAAGGTATAGAGCCGGCAGTTTTTATCCTCGAAATTCTGTTCCGCCTTCGCCATTTGATACGTAAAGATGGCCAACATGCCTTTGACATCAGCCCCCACCTCGCGCAGAGCATCTACGGCATTCAGGCTCGATTTGCCGGTAGAGACAAGGTCTTCAATGACCACCACAGACTGACCGGATTCAATAACACCCTCGATTTGGTTTTGCAGACCGTGTGCTTTTTTTTCGGAACGAACATACACAAAGGGAAGTCCAAGCTCTTGAGCTACGAGTGCGCCTTGCGCAATACCTCCGGTGGCCACCCCTGCAATGACATCGGGTTTGGAATACTTGTTCATCAGCAATCGGACAAACTCCTGACGGATATAGGTCCGCACCGCAGGATATGACAAAGTGACCCTGTTGTCGCAATAAATAGGGCTTTTCAATCCAGAAGCCCATGTAAAAGGCGCATTAGGACTGAGCTTCACAGCTTTTGTTTGCAGCAGATGCAATGCCAATGTCAATGCAGAATCGTCGTATTTCATAAAATGAAGTATTTTTGTAGCAGTTTTACAATCCAAATCGGCTACAAATGTACGCTATTTTTCACGAAAACAAAGCCCTTATTTTCCCAAGCATCAATGAAGAGCAGATCGATTTTTTTGCAACACGCCCTCAATCTGACGCTTACGAGGTTGAATTTTTTCAAAAATTTCTGAACAACTGGTTGACCAACCCCTCCATTGCAGACACCTATGTCGAACACATCAGCAGCACGGTGCTAACCTCGGCACTTGCCCGCACCTTTCGTTTGGCGCCTGCGGCGGGCGGCGTTGTCTTTTCTGAATCAAAACTCGTTTGCATCGTGCGAAACGGCATTCCCGACCTGCCAAAAGGACATGTTGAAGACCACGAAACGCACGAGAAAACCGCTCTGCGTGAAGTTTGTGAAGAAACAGGAATAGAATCGTTCCATATCGTACAAAAGCTACCCACCACATGGCATTGCTACGATTGGCAGGGCGAATGGCGGTTAAAGCCGACATATTGGTTTGCCATGCGCACCGACAGCCATTGCCATCTTAAACCGCAAACCGAGGAAAACATCGAAAGCGTAAAACTCATTGGGAAAGAAGAACTTGACCCGTTTTTCAGAAACACTTTCCGCTCCATCCGCGATGTACTTGAAAAGGACATCCGAAAGTTCATGGACTCGATGCCTCCATATCAAACCCAAGAAGCTGCTTCGGAGGATTTCGAGATTGTTTGAAGTCATTTGGATTCTAAATAATTCTCTAAGAGAAACTTACCGGTTCAGCACAACCATTTTCTTGATAATGGCATGACATGGTTCTTCTTTCAAAAACAGCTTCCAAATATTCCACATCAGGCAATGTTGCACAGCTCTATTCTAAAAAACACTACTTTTGCGCCACAATAGCACCGCCTAAGCGGACAAAATCGCAGAAAAAATGAAGCGTATCGCCATCTTTCCGGGCTCTTTCGACCCCATCACGTTAGGTCATAAATCAATAGTACTCAGAGCATTGCCAATATTCGACAAAGTCTATGTCGCAGTAGGTATCAACAGTGAAAAAAGCACTATGTTCCCGTTAGAAAGCCGTCTGAAATGGGCCAGGAAAGTGTTTGCCGACTATCCGGATGTCATTGTGGAAAGCTACGAAGGACTAACCGCCGACTTCTGCAAAAAGGTCGGAGCGACCTTCATCATCAGGGGGCTACGCGGTGGAGGCGACTTCGAGTATGAAAACATGATCGGTCACGCCAACAAACGGCTGCATCCCGAACTCGAGACCATCTTTCTGCTCACCGAGAGCGAGTTGGTCGGCATCTCGTCGAGCGTGGTGAAAGACATCTTCAAAAACGGAGGCGACGTCTCAAAGTTCATTCCAGAAGAAGTGAAGTTAGACCAAATCCCTTGACAAGACCGGTTCCTTTCTAAACCAATTACAGGATTATCAACAAGATGAGAGGCTTTGCCCCCCATCGACTTCTGTAATGCTCATCGGTCAAAAAGCCCCGAAGATTCTTGCAATAATTCAAAAGGCAGTGCGTTACATAAGCATGAAAAACCACATGATCAGGATGGCATGGCTATCCATTTTTTTATTGATTGCTTTCACAGCCAACGCACAAAACGTCACCATCACGGGAAGGGTCAACAAGCCCAACGCCTTAGTCCGCCTGTTTGTTTATGACGACCTATTCAATTGGAAAGAAGCGCAGTCCTGTCAGATGCGGGCCAACGAAAAAGGGCAATTCATCCTTGAAGTCAATATCGACCAAATCCTTCCCGCCCGGATTTACGTCGATCTTGAGAACGTGGATCTTTATCTCTCCCCCAACTCCACCTATGACGTTGAGATTTTCATTCCCCAGCAAGATGAAGCCGTGTCGTACTTCGACAAAGAAATGCCGGCCCTGCGCGTCCGCAAGGCCAACGACAAGGACATCTATCGCCAGCTGACCTATTCCGAAAAAATCATCAATGGTTATTTGCTCAACCATTTCAATCAGATTTATCGGGGACGGCAATCACGTTATATTGATTCCATCCGCACTACCATTGCAAAAACGCTGCCCAACATCAAGTCGCAATATGTAAAGGACTATAACGAATATAAAATTGCAGCCATAAAAAACGCCATCTATTCCGACGGCGGCAAGAAGGTTTCGGAGGCTTATTTCGACAATACACCCGTGCTTTACACGCAACCCGCCTACATCGACCTTTTCAAAGAGATGTTCTCCAATTATTTCTGGAGGCCGCAATACGACGTTGAAAAACTTCAAACCGCTTTTCTGACCGGATCAATAGAATTCAAGAACTATCTCGCTACCGATCCGCTTTTGGCACGCAATCCCCGGTTAGCCGAGCTGATTGCCATCTACAACTTACAAAAAATGTACTATCAGGATGCCGGCAGCCGCAAAAGGGTTGTCGCCCATCTCATCGCCATTCAGGAAGACAGCAAATACAGCGAACACAAACGCATAATCAGCAACGCCATGGAAAAATTCAACCGGTTCAAAAGCGGCGCACCCGCCACTGACTTTGAATTGAAAAACTCTTCCGGGGCCGCTATAAAGCTAAGCCAGTACAACGACCGCCGCGTGCTGCTTCAATTCGTCGATGATGCTTCGGTGGTAAGCGAACGACAGTTCAAGGCGTTGAACGAACTGCACAAACAATGGCACGATTCCGTGCAAATCGTCACCATCGCCACCAAAGACAAGATGGACTTCTATAAAAAGCAATTCTCCGAAAAAAAATACGACTGGCCTTTACTCAACTTGGGCAACAACATCCTGCTGCTCGAGGCTTACGATGTAAAAATGTTTCCGGAATACGTGCTCATTCTGCCAAGCACGAAAATCGGCGCGGCTCCCGCCCCCTCCCCCGACCAAGGTCTGGATGTATTTGTCAGGAAGACCTACTGGAAATAACCATGCGTTTCTTCCTTTTTTTCATCTCATCGAAGATATTAAACACACATTCTGACATTTTGACGGAGAAAGGATTTTTTCTCTACCTTTGCACAATATTTGCTGAAAAAGTCGCGGTCGTCGATTCTGCACGACTGAAACACACTAACTTAAATAAGGAAACAAATGGGATTTCTAAAGAAACTGTTCGGTGACAAAGCGTCGCGTGACAACAAGGAGTTGCAGCCCATACTACAACGCACCCTGAAAGCATACGAAGACATCGTAAAGCTCGACATCGACGCTTTGCGACACAAAACCGTTGAATTCAAGGAATACATCATTAACAAAACCGCTTCGGAACGCGCTGAAATCGAAGCCCTGAGGGCTAAAGTGGACTGCGATCCCGACATGGATCCGGATGAAAAGGAAAAAATCTACGATCAAGTTGACAAGTTGGAGAAACACGAACTCGACAAGATCGAAGAAGCATTGAACGAACTGCTTCCACAAGCCTTTTCCGTGGTAAAAGCCGCCGCAAAGTATTTCTGCGAGCACGAAACCGTGGAAGTAACCGCCACCGACCTCGACCGCGAACTGGCATCGAAGCGTGAACATGTTACGATTGAAGGCGACAAGGCCTACTATAAAAACAGCTGGATGGCAGGAGGCAACAAGGTAACCTGGGACATGGTGCATTACGACGTGCAAATCATCGGCGGTATCGTGCTGCATCAAGGCAAAATCGCAGAAATGGCCACTGGTGAAGGAAAGACCTTGGTGGCTACGCTTCCCGTCTATCTGAACGCCCTCGCCGGAAAAGGCGTTCATGTCGTTACCGTAAACGACTACTTGGCCAAACGTGACTCGGAATGGATGGGAGCCATGTACGAGTTTCTTGGGCTGACGGTGGACTGCATCGACAAACATGAACCCAACTCCACCGAACGCCGCAAAGCCTATCTTGCCGACATCACCTACGGCACCAACAACGAGTTCGGCTTCGACTACCTGCGTGACAACATGACAGGAAACCCTGACGAACTTGTTCAACGCAAACACCATTACGCCATCGTTGACGAGGTGGACTCCGTGCTGATTGACGATGCACGAACACCGCTGATCATCTCCGGTCCGACTCCACGCGGCGAAGACCAAGAGTTCGATGTGCTGAAGCCTGACGTTGTAAAACTTTACGAGGCGCAAAAACGTTTGGTCACCGGCATATTGGCCGAAGCCAAGTCCATCCTGACCAACCCCAATGCCTCCGATGAGGAAAAGAAACACGGTGCCGACCTGATGTTTCGTGCGTTCCGCGGATTGCCGAAGAGCAACGCCCTTATCAAGTTCTTGAGCGAAGAAGGCATGAAGAGCCTCTTGCAAAAGACCGAAGGCTTTTACATGCAAAACCGCAACGAAAACATGCCCTTCATCGACGATGAACTGTATTTCGTCATCGATGAGAAACTGAACACCGTTGACCTCACAGAAAAAGGCATCGACTCCCTGACCAAGGCCTACAACACCCCCGACTTCTTCATCCTGCCCGACATCGGTTCAGAGATCGCCGAGATGGAAAAGTCCAATCTTACCAACGATGAAAAGGTATTGCGCAAAGCCGAGCTGCTGCGCGATTTCTCCGAAAAGTCGGAACGCCTGCATACCGTTCGCCAACTACTGAAAGCCTATACACTGTTCGAAAAAGACGTGGATTATGTCATCATGGACAACAAGATCAAGATCGTGGACGAACAGACAGGACGTATCATGGAAGGCCGCCGATGGTCCGACGGGCTGCACCAAGCTGTCGAAGCCAAGGAAAACGTGAAAGTGGAAGCTGCCACGCAGACTTACGCCACCATCACCTTGCAGAACTACTTCCGCATGTACCACAAGCTGGCCGGCATGACCGGTACGGCAGAAACCGAAGCCGGTGAGTTCTGGGACATCTACAAACTCGATGTCGTTGTCATCCCGACCAACCGTCCTATCGCACGCATCGACCACGAGGACATGGTTTACAAGACCAAACGCGAGAAATATAACGCTGTAATCGACGAAGTTCAACATTTGGTGGACGCTGGACGCCCCGTGCTGGTAGGCACTACCTCGGTTGAAATCTCGGAGCTGTTGAGCCGTATGCTGACTCGGCGCAACATCCCGCACAATGTGCTGAATGCCAAGCTGCACTTCAAGGAAGCACAAATCGTGAAAGAAGCCGGTTTGGCCGGCACCGTCACCATCGCCACCAACATGGCAGGACGTGGTACCGACATTAAGCTCGGACCCGGCGTGAAAGAAGCCGGTGGCTTGGCTATTATTGGTACCGAGCGTCACGAGTCGCGACGTGTTGATAGACAGCTTCGTGGCCGTTCCGGACGTCAAGGCGACCCAGGAAGCTCGCAGTTCTTCGTCTCTTTGGAAGACAACCTAATGCGCATGTTCGGATCCGAGCGCATTGCTGGCATCATGGACCGCATCGGTCTGCAAGAAGGCGAAGTCATCCAACATTCGATGATTACCAAACAGATTGAAAAAGCACAGAAGAAAGTGGAAGAGAACCACTTCGGCGTGCGTAAGCACCTGTTGGAGTATGACGACGTGATGAACTCGCAACGTGAAGTCATCTACAGCAAACGCCACCACGCTTTGTTTGGCGAACGCCTATCCGTAGATATCAACAACATGATGTACGATTTGGGCGAAAATCTGATTGCAGATTTCAAAGGCGCAAACGACTACGAAGGCATGCAGATGGAAGCCTTGTCGAATCTCGGTATCGATTTGCCTTTCGACAAAAACCAATTCAAGAACGAAAAAGTCGAAGAACTCTCCGACCAGCTCTTTGACTCCGCATTGGCACATTACCGCGACAAATCACGTATTATCGGCGACAAGACCATGCCTGTCATCAAAAACGTGTTTGAGCGCCAAACGAGATTCGAAAACATCGCCATCCCGATTACCGACGGCAAACGCGGCATGAACGTTATCGTCAACCTGAAACGTGCCGTGGATAACGGCGCAAGAGAGGTGTCGCTAAGCATTGAAAAAAGCATCACCCTCGGTCTGATCGACAATGCCTGGAAAGAACACCTGCGCGAGTTGGACGATTTGAAAGAATCGGTGCAAAACGCCACGTATGAACAGAAGGACCCGTTGGTCATCTACAAACTTGAATCGTTCAACCTGTTCAAGAACATGATTGAAAAAATCAATGAAGAAGTGATTTCGTTCCTGATGCGTGCCGACATCCCTGTTCAAGATGCTGATTCAGTGAAAGAGCATCGTGCCCGCGGCATTGACCGTTCCAAGCTCAAGGAAGAGCGCAACGACCTGCTTTCCCAAGCCCACAGCGACACGCAACAACGACAAATCACCCAACCCATTCGCGTGGAAAAGAAAGTGGGACGCAACGATCCCTGCCCCTGCGGGAGCGGCAAAAAGTATAAAAACTGCCATGGACGAATGGAAGGAGAAAACAATTAACCTACTCTGATTTTATCTTGATACTGCCTGGCAATGTCGGGCAGTTTTTTATCTGATTCTTTTCATAGACAAAAATTAAACATTAATATGTCCCTGAAATAAGTTTTCCGTATTTAACGGACATATATTTAATAAAAAAGTGTCCACGAAATGTATATTTTTTATTTTCGTGGACAACTAATAAAACAACCAACGTCCATGAAATGATTTATCACCTAATTTCGTGAACCTCTCACTCATCCGTAAACAAATCATCCATTGTAACGACAGACTGTATGCGCCCTGCATACTTATTCTTGACAAGTCCGTAAGTGGTCACCAATGACAAGTGAACGGATTTTTTGCAAACGGTGTCATCAACAAAACGTTCCACCTTTCGCCGAAGACCAGCATCACACTCGTTGTCAATGGAAAACTCGTCAGCCACGAACTTCATCTCACAGAGACTGACGACCCGATCGCCCCTGTCAAATAGCAAAACCACTTGCGCTGCACCATTTTTGCTGCGCCAAGGAGCCACAACTGCATCCACGGCTCCAAACCCCAAGGCTCTTTTGATTTGCAGGTGATGAATCAGGCACACATCTTCGAAAGCCAATCCGCGCCAAACATTCAGTTCTGAGGAACGAAGGTTCCTTGTCCAAAAGCCTTGTCTGACAGACTTTCGTCCATCGATAAAATTCAGATAAAAAAGGGAAAGCCGATCGACTAACTTGTAATAAACTTGCCGCACACTGCCTCCAAAATAGGTATAGCTAACTACAAAATCACTATTTTCCAAAGCCTTAAGAATTTTTGAAAGCCTTCCATTATATGAAATGGAAGTCTGCTCTGCAATCTCTTTGCGCGTGAAACCACTTCGCTTAGCACTCAGCAGTCTGACAATTTCCTTGTATTTGACGGAATGGGAAAACAAAGAGTCATACAACCGCTCAAACTCCTTTCGAAGTCTGCCATTTTTTGCAAAAAACAAGTTGTCAATATTCTCAGAAAGGCTGTATTCCGGTTTGAGGTAATTGAGATAATACGGAATGCCGCCCAACACCATGTAACACTGCACTTGGTCATAGCGGTCCATGCTAATGCCTCGCGATTGGTAAAACCGTTCGCACTCCCCCAAATTAAAAGGCGACAGATGCATTTCACACGTGAGGCGTCCATAGAGCCCGCCCGTGTTGTTGATAATCTTGTCGTTCATCCATGAGGCCGCAGAGCCACACACAATGAGCATCAAATCCGGCTGACCGGCGCCCCAACTGTTCCAGAAATGCTCAAGAGCCGAAACAAAACCGGATTGATCGGAATCCATCCATGGAAGTTCATCGATGAATACCAACTTACGCCCCTTTTTATCGCTCTGTTCCAACAAAGACCGAAGACAGCCAAACGCCTCAAACCAATCTTTAGGAGTCTCATCCCAATCACCGCCATAATGCTGGATACTGGTACAAAAAGCCCGTAACTGCACCTTTTTCAAATCCGACCTCTTGTCTTGAAAATCAGCCGGAGAAATGGCTGTATGATAAAAGGTGAAGCGTCCCCAAAAATGCTCGCGGACAAGAAATGTTTTTCCCACTCGCCGCCGTCCATAGACCGCCACAAATTCTGGCCGACCAGACTCATAAAGTTTGTCCAGCTTCTTTCGTTCTGGTTTTCTGCCTATTATTTCTTGCATGATACTTGGTTTTTACACCACAAAGATATAAATTTTCCATATCAATAGACATTTTCCAAATGAATAATTGTCCATGAAAGTATTATTTTTCAATTTCGTGGACACTTTTTAGTAAAAAATATGTCTATTAATAAACAATAAAAGCATTTCATGGACAGAATTATTTATTAATAGTGTCCACAAACATAAACTTTTCGAACTTCGCGGACACACGATAAGACTTTCTGCAGATTTTTCATTCTTATTATTAGATTGTTCCTTCTTGAAAAACACCGATTTTTCGCCGGACTATCCAATTATTCAATACCTTTGTCATTTCAAAAGAACACAAACAATACCGTATGAAATACAACAGGATATTATTAAAGCTCAGCGGCGAAGCCCTTATGGGAGAGCAGCAGTTTGGCATCGACCCCGATCGCTTGAACGAATACGCCGAACAGATTGTTGAAATCGCCCAAAAAGGTGTCCAAATCGGCATCGTCATTGGAGGCGGCAATATTTTCCGCGGCATACAAGGTGCCAGCCAAGGGTTCGACCGTATTCAAGGCGACTACATGGGCATGTTGGCGACCGTAATAAACAGCATGGCCATGCAGCAGGCTCTCATTGGGAAGGGCGCTAAAGCCGTGTTGCTTTCCGGACTGTTCATCGACCGCATTGCCGACACCATGAGCAGTGCAAAAGCCATCCGTTTTCTTGAAGAAGGTCAAATCGTAGTGATGGCTGCCGGCACCGGCAATCCGTTTTTCACCACCGATACGGGTTCCGCCCTGCGTGCCGTCGAAATCAAGGCCGACATCATTCTAAAAGGCACCCGTGTTGACGGCATCTACACCGCCGACCCCGAGAAAGACCCTACTGCCACCAAGTTCGACCACATCACCTACGACGAAGCCTACAACCGCAACCTCAAGGTGATGGACATGACCGCTTTCACGCTTTGCAAAGTGAACGACATGCCCATGTACGTCTTCGACATGAATACCAAGGGCAATCTCATGCGGGTTTTGAATGGTGAAAACATCGGAACCCTCGTCACGAAATAACCCCAGATAATCGCATCATGAAAGCCGCCCGAAAACGCTCCAACCACTTGCGTGCAAGCCGCAACAAGACCAGTATCAAAGCCGACTACATCATATTGGCCGGCATCATGCTTGTTGCCGCTGTGCTGCGACTGTGGAGACTCAACCAGATTCCTTTCATGCATGATGAGTTCAGTGCCCTGTTCCGTACTTCGTACGACAATCTGCACGACTTGTTCACCCAAGGCATCATCGTGGATCCACACCCGGCAGGCGTACAGTTTTTCCTGTACTTTTGGGTGAAGCTGTTCGGTTGGAGCCATTTCTGGGTAAAGCTGCCTTTTGTTTTGGCCGGAGTCGGTTCCATCTTTCTGATTTACAAGATCGGGCGGCAATGGTTCAACAGCAAGACAGGCCTATTTGCCGCTGCTTTTTTTGCCGTCAGCCAGTTCACACTGTTCTACAGTCAGGTGGCGCGCCCTTATGCCCCCGGACTGTTCTTCGTATTGCTGCAAGCCTATTTCTGGTACAAAATCGTTTTCGACCCGAGAAAACCTTCTATCGGCACCTGCGTTTGGTTTGCCGTCGCCTCGTGGCTGGCCGCCATCATGCACAGCTTTTCTACGGCACAGGCCGGATTGATTTTTCTTACCGGACTCTTCTTTTTACCGAAAGAAAGACGTAAGCTATACTGGCTCAGTGGATTAGGCGCCATACTACTTTACAGTCCCAACATTCCTATTTTCTATCAGCAACTGATTGTAAGCGGAAGCATCGGCGGCTGGCTGGGCAAGCCTACCGGTAGTTTCCTTGGGGATTTCATCCAATACACGATGAACTATTCCTCGCTGTTCATGTTCGGCATCGGCATTCTCATCTTGTTGCCATTGATTCTCGCCAAGCGAAACAAACGCAAATCGCCCATGAAATGGATTCCTTTCGTTTGGTTTGCCTTTGTTTTCGGGATTGCCTTTGCCTATTCCCTGCTTAGAGAGCCTATCCTCCAGCAAAGCACGCTGATTTTCTGCTATCCGTTCATTATCATTTCGGCCTTTTCGCTCTACAAGAACAACACTACCAGCATCGTACAAACGGCAATCTTGGTGGCTGTCCTATTGTTCGTTGGAATCAATTCGCTGATTATCGACCGGAAGCACTTTGACCTGATGTACCACCAGGGTTTTGACCAAATTGCCGTTGAAATGGAACGAGACAATGCTACCTACAGCGACATGCGTTTCGCCACCCATAGCGAAGCCAAGAAAGTGCCCGAGTTTTATCAGGCTAAGACCGGTATCACCCGTCGCAGTTTGTTCGACTTAAACAATTCCATCTCAGATTTCCGAAACTGGTTAGAAAGCGATTCAACTGTCATGTTAGGCTTCGGATGGACCGACTGGGTGGATGTAGCTTGGGAAATCACTGCGGTAGCTGCCTATCCTAACCTAATCAATGAACACACATGGTTCACTTCCAAATACCTGACATTGAGCAAGTCACCCATCAAAGGAAGTCACCCTGCCCTTAAATCCATCAGCAGGAGCAGCTTCCGCTACGAACGGCAAGAATGGGGACAATCCCATTACATAGGAGGCGACTCTATTCCCGCCGAAACGGATATTTTTGGCATTATTGTCGATTTTAACTGTTACGACACGGTAAACGATTGCATTTTGGTCATCGAATTACACGATAGGGAGAGCGATTCGCTGTTGTTTTGGAGAAGCTCCAGAGGAGACGATGGATGCTTTCCTCCCGGCAGACACAGCATCGCCAATGGTTTTCACTTTGAAGAAAGCAAAGTCGCACCACAGGACATTGTCATTAAAACCTACATCTGGAACAGAGGCTTAGGACTGTTTGACGTCGAAAAATACAGCTATTACATGACGAAGAAAAATCCTGACTTGACAGGATTATATACGCCATTGCGGTAATCTCTGCATCATTTTTTTCTTGTGCAATTTGCCTCAGAGGAAGAGGTCTTATGGCATTACAAGTTTTTTTCTCGGCAATCGGTCATAAAAAAGGAAAAATAGCATATCTTTGTTGCCCAAAAGATAAAACTATGACAGAAGATTCTCAATTTGTTCTTGACGAAGCCACTGAAAGCATGGGTAACACCATCCGTCACCTTGAAGTGGAATTTCAGGGCATTCGGGCCGGAAAGGCCAGTCCTGCCATGCTCAACGGTGTTATGGTAGAATATTACGGAGCCATCGTTCCGATTGAACAAACGGCCAATATCAGTTGCCCTGATGCCCGCCTGATCGTTGTTCAACCTTTCGATAAAAACTCCATTGGCAGTATTGCAAAGGCCATTCTCAATGCCAATCTCGGTTTCAACCCTATCAATAACGGAGAGTTGCTCCGTGTCGCCGTGCCGCCATTGACCGAAGAACGCCGCCGCGATTTGGTGAGACGCACCAAAAATGCTGCCGAAGAAGCCAAGGTCGGTGTACGCAACATCCGCCGCAATGCCAACGACGAGGCGAAGAAATTGGAAAAAGACACCATTTCGGAAGACGAATCCAAACTGCTTCAAGAAGAGATTCAGAAACTGACCGATAAATACATCAAAAAGATTGACGAGCTGACCGAGTTGAAGTCGAAAGACATCCTCACCGTTTGATTCCTATCATTTGATGACACACAAAAAACGGCACAGCAGTTACCTGTTATGCCGTTTTTTATACTATTTCGAATCGGGACATACCGGTCGTACCGAACTATCGTGGTGCAGCCAATTATGCACCGTGCGCAACATGGATATTACAATGCTTCTGCAATAGCCGACTCAAACAGTTGCTCAAGCGAAATGCCCATACACTGCGCCTGTTTGGGAATAATACTGGCCTCCGACATGCCCGGAACGATGTTGGCTTCGATAAAGAAAACGCCTTCGTCACTCACGATATAATCCATACGTACAAAGCCACGGCACTCCAACTTGTCGTACAACAAAGCCGTCGTTTCCCTGATTTCATTGGCAATATGCTCATCAAGCTGAGCCGGTGTGATTTCGTCGGATCTCCCTGCCGTATATTTCGCTTCGTAATCGAAAAACTCGTTCTTACTCACGATTTCCGTCAAGGGGAACACGGTGAGCTTTCCTTGTGCACGCATGGCGCCACAGCCAAACTCTCTTCCTTTCACAAACTTTTCGCACATCACCTGTCCACCCGCGCCTCGGGCAACGGCCATGGCAGGCTCAAAATCCTGTTTGGTTTTCACTTTCGACACACCTACGCTGGAGCCGTTGCAGGTGGGTTTCACAAAAAGCGGCAATCCGAGTTGGGCAATGATGGCCTCGGCATCGTAACGCTCCTCTGCATTGACGAGCACCCAAGGCGACACCCTGACACCGTACGAAGCCACCACACGCTTACAGAAATCCTTATGGAAAGTCAGCGCACAGGTCGTCTGGTCGGAAGAGGTACAAGGGATGCCCAACAATTCAAGATACCCCGACAGGGGACCGTTTTCGCCCGGCACACCATGCACCGCATTAAAAGCCACATCGAACACCACTTTACGGCCATCCACCATGATGGAAAAGTCGTTTTTATCGACATCGACACGGGAACCGTCATCCAACAGGCCGTACCAGCCCTCCTTGGACGAAACCACCACGACATAAGCACGATATTTCTCAGAGTTTAGATGTTTCTTGACCACCCCGGCACTTTTGACGGAAATCTCAAACTCGCCTGAGTCACCGCCACAAACTATTGCAACATTCTTCATATTCAGTATTTATTGGTCGTCTTTAAAAGAACGGCAAAATTATTGGTTTTTCAATCGCAAAAATAACTAATTTTGTCCTTTTGAAACACATGCAATAAAATGTGATGAAATCAAGTTATCAAATCATGCGGCTAAACTATTAAGAATGGGACGTTTTCAGTTTCTAAAAGAGAAAAAATTCTATCTGCATCTGGCTATTGTCATCTTGTCTTTTTTTATCTTTTTATGGATAATATTCAGGATATTAGGCAGTTATACTCGTCATGATAAAACCTACGTCATGCCTGACTTTATTGGACAGAATATGAACGAGGTAAAAAGGGCGCACTCAAAGGATTTCAACTTCATCATTATTGACAGTGTTTATCCCAAACATCAAACCCCGGGCGCCATTGTCCAGCAAGACCCGTTTGCCGGTTCCAAAATCAAGAAAGGACGCAACGTTTATTGCATCATCGTGGCGCAAGCACCTGAAAAAACCGCCATGCCTAATCTGAACAACCTGTCGCTTCGCCAGTCGTTGGTACTGCTTGAATCCAGCGGATTACTCGTGGACAAGCTCGTTTATGTGGATTATTTTGCCCGCAACGCCGTCTGCAAACAACTCTTCAACGGCAATGTCATTGAACCCGGCACCGAGTTGACCAAAGGCGACAGAATCACGCTTGAGGTAGGCATCGGGACAGATCAAAAAAAGATGAAAGTGCCCAACCTTATCGGCACATACGCTTCCGATGTTCAGCGTTTGCTCAATCTTTCAGGCTTGAATATCGGTGAGGAAACCCTTGATGATAATGACAGCATACAATACTTGCGTGTTGCGAAAATGCAACCTGGGCCAAGCAGTCACTACGTGGCGCCGGGCACCGCTGTCAATGTATGGTACCGCTCGGAAAGAAAATTGGATTTCGACAAAGAAAAAGCCAATTTGCTCCTTCAGGACTCTATCGCCAACAGCTGGATCGACACCATTGCCGACATTACTACCGACACCATACCTACATTGGATAATGAAGAAATAGAAACCTCAGACTACGAATATGAAGACGAATTCTAAAATCATACTACTGATCGGCTTTTGCCTTAGTTTTCAACTAGTAACGGCTCAGGAATTTTTATCTGGGCTTAGGCTGCCCTCCCGCCCATCCAATGCCAGGGCGAGTGTTGAACAAGTGCAAACCTTGCCTTTTTTTGAAGATTTCAGCACCTCTCGTGTCTATCCCGACTCAACGAAATGGTCGGACCGAGGAGCTTTTGTCAACGATGGTTTCCCGTTGCTCCCTCCCAGCCGCAACGCCGCCACTCTCGATGTTCTTGACGAGATCGGTGCCGTTTATGACTTTGCCATCAGCAACCCTTTCATTGCTGAGCACCTTACCTCTGTCCGGATCCGTCTCGACTCCGTCTTTGGGCCGGAGCCATGCGCCATCACCCCCGCCGACTCGGTCTATCTGAGTTTTTACTACCAGCCGCAAGGCTTGGGCAATGCCCCCGAGGCTGGCGATTCGCTTGTGCTGGAGTTCGGCATCACCGAACAGCATAAGGCGTTTTTCGGCTTAGATTACGTCAATTATTCCGCCGATGAAATCCTGCAACAGGTTCAAACGGACACTTTATTCCCCGGTGATACCGTCTGGGCTTTTGGCAACTGTCTGCCACATTTCTTTGTCATCGTCAGAGACACGCTGACATCCGGTTCATCCGCCGTCACCTCCATGCCCTGTGATTCCATCTTCTACACAGTCACCGACACCACCTGGTACCACGTGTGGAGCACCCCGGGGCAAGAACTGCAATCGTTTATGGAAGAAAACAATGGAAACTACTTCCGCCAAGTGATGATTCCCGTCACCAACCTGCGCTATTTCTCGCCCAATTTCTTCATCCGTTTCTCCAACTACGCCAGCATCGTCAACAGTTCGCAGGCTAACGGACGCGGCAACGAGGACAACTGGAACATCGACCTCGTGTATCTCAACATCGGTCGTTCTTTGCTCGACACCGGACATCCCTTGGTCTGTTTCTCCGGTCAAGCGCCGTCGTTTCTGAAACGTTACAAGTCCATGCCTTACAAGCATTACCGCAGCAATTCCACAATGGCACTCAATGAGCAGATCCAACTCCACATCGCCAATTTGGACTGTCAGCCCCGCAATATCAACTACTTCTACCGAGTGGATCAAGTAGGTGGCGGTCAATCCTATACATACGGCCACGCCGCTTGCGAAGCTCCACCCTATCAAGAAGCCGGTTTTCTGACTTGTTCAGGCGAACAGGCTGCTTTGGCTTGTCCTTTCGTTGCCCAAACCTTCTCCATACTTACCGACCGCGACACGACTTCCTATCTCATCCGCCACTATGTGAGCGACACAAGTTGCAATCCGCCTTTGGTCGATTCGTTGGTTTACCACCAAGGTTTCTACAACTATTTCGCTTACGACGACGGCATTCCCGAGCAAGGCTACGGCGTTGAGCCGGCAGGCAGTTGCTTTGCCGTTAAGTTCGACCTGACCACGCCCGACACCATTGCCGGCGTTCAGCTGCTGTTCAACCACACGTTGAGAGATGCCAACGACGACTATTTCGACATTGTGATTTGGAAAGACAACAACGGCCATCCCGGAAAGGAAATCACGCGCCTCAACAACCAGAAAGTAAGATGGAGCGACCATATCTTTGAATACGTGTATTATCCGCTGAACAACCAAGCGGTTATCGCCAGCGGCACGATTTATGTCGGCATCGAGCAACAAGGCGCGGAGATCATCAATATCGGTTTCGACAAATCCACCGATAACAGCGCCTATAACTTCTACAATTCAAATGGATCTTGGCTCCAAAGCCAGTTACCCGGCTCGCTCTGCATCCGTCCCGTGGTCGGGAAATCCTACTATATCGGTCTCAAGGATACTGACACCGAAGAAACCGCTCTTCAACTGTTTCCCAACCCTGCCAGCAGCACGTTACATCTTGGCGGAATAGGCAGCAACCGCTTGGCTTCCATTGACCTTTACGACTTGACAGGACGCTTGCTACAGCATTTGGAATATCAAACCGAAATTTCCGTTTCTGAGTTCACCGACGGATTGTATTTCATCAATATCACCACCGACGATGGAAAGGTTCTCGCTAAAAAATTCATGGTCAGCAAATGAGCCGAGACAAGGATGACTTCTTTGAAAACGAAAATGCCGAGGAAGAAAGCAGTGAGCTTTATGAGCATTTTCACATTGCCGTTGACAAAGGGCAGACCCCCGAACGCATCGACACCTTTCTGACCAACCATATTCAGAACATCTCGCGCAACCGTATTCAGCAAGCGGCCAAGGCGGGCAACATCCTTGTCAATGAAAAAGTCGTCAAGCAGAACTACAAGGTAAAGCCAAACGACCAGATTTCTATTGTTTTCAGCTATCCGCCGCGCGAAGTCGAGATCCATCCGCAGGAAATACCGCTTCACATCGTTTACGAGGACGACGATGTCATCATCATCAACAAGCAGGCGGGATTGGTGGTGCACCCTGGACACGGCAACTTCGAAGGAACGCTATTGCACGGACTGGCCTACCATTTTGCACAAACCCACCAGCAGGTAGAGAACGGCTTCGGCTATTTGGTGCACCGCATTGACAAGGACACTACGGGGCTGATGATTGTCACGAAGAACGAAACGGCACAAGCTGTTTTAGCGAGACAGTTCTTCAACCACACGATACACCGCCGCTACCAAGCCTTGGTTTGGGGAGATTTCGACAGCGAAGAAGGTACCATCACAGGACATATAGGGCGAAGCGCCTACGACCGCCGCAAGATGACCGTCTATCCCGATGGCGACCACGGCAAAGAAGCGGTGACCCACTGGAAGGTACTGGAACGTTTCAGTTACGTCACCCTGAACGAATACCGCTTGGAAACCGGACGCACCCACCAAATCCGCGTCCATTCGCAGCACATCGGACATCCTTTGTTCAATGATGCCATGTATGGCGGCGACAGCATCCTGAAAGGCACCACGTTCTCGAAATACAAGCAGTTTATCGAGAATTGCTTCAAGCTCATGCCGCGCCACGCCTTGCATGCCAAAGAATTGGGATTCATCCACCCGGCCTCCGGCAAAGCCATGACATTCACCTCCGAACTGGCCGAAGACATGGCCTCAGTCATAAATAAATGGAGAATCTATATGAAAAACAGGAATGATCAGCAAATAGAATGACACATTCCACATCTCAGAATTTATTATTCTCATAAGCATATCACATGATTATCGTCACAGGAGCAGCAGGGTTCATCGCCAGTGTAGTGGCCAAGACCCTCAACCAGGAAGGTCGCAACGACCTTATTTTGGTCGATGACTTTAGCAAACCCGGCAAAACAAACAACCACGAGCACATCCGTTGCAAAGCCCGCATCGAACGCGCTTCCTTTCCCAAATGGCTCGACCAACACCACGATGAAGTTGAATGCGTCATTCATCTTGGCGCCCGCACCGACACGACCGAAACGGACTATCAGGTGTTTCAAGCCCTCAACATCGACTACACCCTGTCGATTTGGAGACTTTGCACCGCCTATCGCATTCCTCTGATATACGCCTCGTCAGCAGCCACTTACGGATCGGGCGAACACGGCTACACCGACCGCCACGACATCGTTAACGATTTGCAGCCGCTGAACGCCTACGGACGTTCGAAGAACGAAATCGACAAATGGATACTGAAACAAGAAGACTGCCCTCCTTTTTGGGCGGGACTGAAGTTTTTCAACGTGTATGGTCCTAACGAATACCACAAAGGACGTATGGCCTCTGTGATTCTCCATGCTTTCCGTCAAATCAACGAAACGGGGCAAGTAAAACTGTTTCGCTCGCACCGCCCCGACTTCAAGGATGGCTGGCAGCTGCGCGACTTTGTCTATGTGAAAGATGTGGCTAAGATCATCCTTTGGCTCATGCGACAGCAACCTGAGAGCGGCCTCTACAACGTGGGAACAGGAAAAGCACGGTCGTTCTACGACCTCGCTGACAACACGTTCAAATCCCTGAATCTGAAATCTGACATCGTCTTTATCGACACGCCGTTGGACATTCGTGAAAAATACCAGTATTTTACCGAAGCCGACATGGACAAGCTACGCCGTGCCGGATATGATCAGCCTTTCACCTCGCTTGAGGACGGGGTGGCTGATTATGTGCGAAACTATTTAGTGGGACAGCGGTATTTTTAGGGCTTATTCGCCTTTTTCTTTCAGTGCTTTCTGTTTCTCGGCCAGTTCATTGTCGAGGTCTTGCAGGAAAGTACGCACCTTGTCAAAGGTTTCAAGCAGCACAATGCGTTCCTCATAATCGTCAAACTTGCTCTTCAGCGCCATCTTGGCACCTGCAAGGGTATAGCCTTTCACCTTGGTCAGATGGTAGATGATGTGGAGGTAGCGCACATCACGTTCGGTAAACATGCGGTTCCCCTTTTTGTTTTTGCGCGGCCGGAGCACATCAAACTCTTTTTCCCAATAACGGATCATCGAGGTATTCACCTCGAACATCTTGGCCACTTCTCCTATGCTGTAATAATATTTTCCCGTCAGTTTCTCGTCCATATCAGTCCATAGATTGTGAAGGTTGCATCGACTGGGTAAGAATCTGATCGTATTGATCCGGGGTAAGATCATTGAAGAAGAAATGGATGGGATCGATGAGGACACCATTTTTCAGCACTTCGTAATGAAGATGGCAACCTGTGGCTTTCCCGGTATTTCCCACATATCCGACAAGTTGTCCTCGCTTTACTTTCTGACCTTTACGCACCGCAAACTTATTCAGGTGGGCATACCGAGTTTGATATCCAAAGCCATGGTCAATTGTGATCATGTTACCATAACCGGTATTTCGGATATCGGTATCAACCACACTGCCGTCTCCCGATGCATACACAAAGGTGCCTCGTGGTGCCGAGAGGTCTATTCCCGTATGGAACTTGGTCACTTTGTATATCGGGTCGATACGATAGCCAAAATAGGACGAGATATATTTGACATCGGTTTCTTTTACGGGAATGATGGCCGGTATGGCACTCAGCATCTGCGACTTGTTGCGTGCCATTTCAAACACTTCGTCATAGGACTTGGACTGTACGTAAAGCTGGCTGGCAATAATATCCAACTTGCGCGACGTTGCCACCACAAGATCGGAGTTTTTATAACCATAAAGACCTTCGTAACGGTCGGTACCGCCAAATCCGCCTTTGCGCACCGAGGATTGAATCGGCTCCGCCTCGAAAATGACCCTATAAATATCGTCGTCACGATGCTCAATATCAGCAAGCAAACGATTCATGTCGTTCATCTTGTCGTTCAAGATCTCGTACTGCAACTTCATATACTCGATTTCGCGTGCCTGCATCCTCTCACGGGGTGATCCGAAAAAGTGATAGAGCAACACGAGAAACAAAAAGGCTGCAGCAGCACAAGACACCAAAAAAGCCAACACCCTTCCCAAGCGCAAGCGGGCTGGCAGCTTGTATTTTTCGTACTTTAGGGTCTTTGTGTTGAAAATGTACTTTTGCTTCGGCATTAATCTGACATATATTTCATGAAATAACGCTGTATTTCACAAAGAATTGCGCAAAATTACAAAAATCCCGTAATTTTGCATCTCTTTATGACAATTTTCTCGAATTTGTATTCAAATAACTCACTATAAATGAACGCATACGACATTAGAAACAGCTTTTTAGAGTTTTTCCGTTCAAAAGAACATCTGATCGTTCCCTCTGCTCCCATCGTGATGAAGAACGACCCCACCCTCATGTTCACCAACGCAGGCATGAACCAATTTAAGGATGTTTTTCTGGGCAACCAGCCTGCCAAGGCAAAACGGGTCAGCGATACGCAGAAATGCCTGCGTGTATCCGGCAAACACAATGATTTGGAAGAGGTTGGGCATGACACCTACCATCACACCATGTTCGAGATGCTGGGCAACTGGTCGTTTGGTGACTATTTCAAAAAGGAAGCTATTGCTTTTGCCTGGGAATACCTTACCGAAGTGGTAAAAATCGACAAGGACAAACTCTATGTCACTGTTTTTGGCGGCGATGAGAGCGACCATCAAGGTCCCGACATGGAAGCCTACGATTTTTGGAAAGCGCACATCGACGAGTCGCGTATCATTTACGGCAACAAGAAAGACAACTTTTGGGAAATGGGCGAAACCGGTCCCTGCGGCCCCTGCTCCGAAATCCATATCGACCTGCGCGACACCCAGCGCCGCGCTCAAATTTCCGGACGCGAACTCGTCAACAAAGACGACCCCGAAGTCATTGAAATCTGGAACCTTGTTTTCATTCAATACAACAGGTTGGCCAACGGAAGTCTTGTAGAACTTCCCGAAAAGCATGTCGATACAGGCATGGGGTTTGAGCGCTTGTGCCGTGTGCTGCAAGGCAAAACCTCAAACTACGACACCGACGTGTTCCAGCCGCTGATCCAAGAATTGGCCAAGATGTCATGCATTGCCTACGGAAAGGACGAAAAGAGCGATATAGCCATGCGTGTCATCGCCGACCACTGCCGTGCCGTGAGCTTCGCTATCAGCGACGGACAACTGCCGTCGAACAACGGCGCAGGCTACGTCATCCGCCGCGTGTTGCGCCGTGCCATTCGTTACGGCTTCACTTTCCTGCATTTTGAAGCACCTTTCGTTTACAAACTCCTCCCCATCCTTGTCGAACAGATGCAGCACAACTTCCCCGAAATCAAGACCCAGCAAGAGCTTGTCGGCAAGGTCATTTGCGAAGAAGAATCGGCTTTCCTGCGCACCCTCGCACAGGGTATCAGACGCTTTGAAGCCTACATTGAGCAAAACCAAGGCATTCATACCATTGATGGCGGCTTTGCCTTTGAATTGTTCGACACCTACGGCTTCCCCATCGACCTCACCCAGCTCATGGCACAGGAAAAAGGGCTTGAAGTGGACATGAAAGGCTTCCAGGAAAAGCTCGAAGAACAGAAAAACCGCTCTCGCAAGGCCGCCGAAAAGGCCAACGGCGACTGGGTCATCGTCAAAGCAAGTGAACAACCCACCGACTTCTTAGGTTACGACCAAAGCGAGACCCCTTGCCAGATTCTGCGTTACAGAGAGGTAAAGACAAAGAAACAGACCCATTATGAGATTGTCCTCGACCGCACTCCCTTTTATGCGGAAATGGGCGGTCAGGTGGGCGATTCCGGCGTTTTACGCTCGGAAAACGAAACCATTCGCATCCTCAACACCACCAAGGAAAACAACCTGACCATCCACATCTCCAACCAGCTTCCGCAAACGCCCGAAGCAGACTTCACCGCACAATTCGACAAGGAACGCCGACAGCGCATTGCCAACAACCACAGCGCTACACACCTCATGCATGCCGCTCTGCGACAAGTGCTCGGTGCACATGTCGAGCAAAAGGGATCGTTGGTCGATGACGAACGCCTGCGCTTCGATTTTAGCCATTTCGCCAAGATGAGCAATGAGGAAATCCGCAAGGTGGAACACATTGTCAATCACAAAATAAGAGAAAACATCGCCACGGTCACCTTTGAAGACGTCCCCGTCGACGAAGCGAAGGCTATGGGCGCCATTGCGCTGTTTGGCGAAAAATACGGAGACAAAGTGCGCGTTGTCAGGTTTGGTGCGGATTTCTCCACTGAACTTTGCGGTGGCACACATACCGCTGCAACAGGTCATATCGGGAGTTTCAAAATCGTTTCGGAAGGCGCCATTGCCGCAGGCATCCGCCGTATTGAAGCCATTACCGGTGAAGCCGTTGAACAGTATTTAGACGATCATATCGACCAACTGAACCGCATCAAGGAAATCGTGAAGTCGCCCGCCGACATCGTAAAAAGCATAGAAACCTTATCCGAACAAAACCAAGGTCTGAAAAAGGAAGTGGAACACCTGCTACAGGAAAAAGCCCAAACAACGGCCGAAAAACTGTTAGAAAAGGCCACTGACCACGAGGGCTATCGCCTTGTCGCCGCCACGCTCAACTGCAATGGCGACCAATTGAAAAACACGGCCTTGGCCCTAAAAGCCATCAACAAGGACTGCATCGCCATACTCGGCGCTCTATTTGAAGGGAAACCGGCCTTAGGGCTGCTGCTGCCCGAAGCTTTTGCCGACGCCAAAGGTCTCGACGCCACCAAAATCATTCGCGAAGCGGCTAAGGAAATCCAAGGCGGCGGCGGCGGACAAAAAACGCTGTGCACCGCAGGCGGACGCAATGCCGACGGCTTGCCCAAAGCCATGCAGATGATTCAGGAACGGCTGTAAACAAGGCTCTTATTTTCGCGCTACCGCGCGATTGCATCGTATGGCATAAGATTCAATCACGCAATACAATCGCGCGGCAGCAAAACGTAAACCTACAAGCCTTCTTCCGACAAAAAGCGAATCAGTTGCTGCATGGCCCTTCCACGGTGACTGATGGCGTTTTTTTGTTCCGACGACATTTCGGCAAAAGTCTGCTCAAAGCCATCGGGCAAAAAAATCGGGTCGTAGCCGAAACCTGCCTCACCACGAGGTGTTTCGATGATTGCACCTTCGCAACGCCCTTCGAAAAGGTAGGATTTACCATCAAGGTTCAGGGCAATTACCGTGCGGAAAACCGCCTTCCTGTTCTTTTTACCTCTCATGGCTGCCAACATCTTGTCCACATTGTCCTGATAGCTGCAATGCTCGCCCGCGTAACGGGCCGAATACACGCCGGGCGCACCATCCAACGCCTCCACTTCCAAACCCGTATCATCGGCAAAACAATTCATGCCGAAACGCATCGTAATACAATTCGCCTTGATCATCGCATTGCCCTGTATGGTGTCGGCATCTTCCACGATCTCTTCGTGAAAACCGATGTCGTCGAGACTGCGAATCAGGTACTTATCCGCCATGATTTCGCGTATTTCCTCCAACTTGTGCTTGTTGTTCGTAGCAAAAACCAATTCTTTCATGTGAAATACTATTGAATACTCTGTTTTACAATAAGTAAATGAACAATTTTAGTTTACATATAAGACTTTGACTACGACTTGTGACCATGACAGCTTCTGCCAAGGCGGTCATCTTTTACCCTTATGTAAAAGTTGTCATGATCAAAAAATCCTGTGTCAGTTTTTCCGTAGTTTTATTATAAACAGTTACTTACCATACTTACGGTCACGAAAGTCTCCAGTCGATAGGCGCAATGCCATGCTGCTGAAGAAAATCGTTGGCCTTTGAAAAATGATGACAGCCGAAAAAGCCACGGTTTGCCGACAATGGCGACGGGTGCACCGATTTTAGAATCAGATGTTTGGATGCATCTATCAAGGCTGATTTTGCAATGGCATAATTACCCCAAAGGATAAAGACGATGTGTTCGCGCTCTGCCGAAAGTGCCTGAATGGCCGCATCGGTAAAGCGTTCCCAGCCGTGTCCGGCATGTGAAGCAGCTTGCCCCGCACGTACCGTCAGCGATGCATTGAGCAGCAACACGCCCTCACGCGCCCATCGCTCCAAATTACCGCTCTGCGATACCGAAATGCCCAAATCATCCTGCAGTTCCTTCATAATGTTGCGCAGGCTTGGTGGAAAATCAACGCCGTCGGGCACAGAAAACGACAATCCATGCGCCTGGTACGGACCGTGATAAGGGTCTTGTCCTAAGATGACCACCTTCACCTTGTCAAATGGAGTCAGGTTAAACGCGTTGAATATCAGGCTTCCGGGAGGATAAACGACATACTTCCGCTTTTCATCCACCAAAAACGATTTCAGGTTGGCAAAATAATCCGATTCAAACTCCGGCTGCAACACTCGGTACCATGATGCCTCAATGGCGGGTTTCTTTATTTCCATAATTCACGACAATTTTCATGCAAAGATGGCGTTTTTTCAGAAAAGGTCGTACTTTTGCCCTTGAAATAAACACCATTCAACCTAAGAATTTTGATTCGGATGAAAAAGAAAATCGCCATAGCTTTACTGATTGCCTTCATTACCAGCATCATGCTAGCCTCCTGCGGATCGAATCGCTCATGCGCTGCCTACGGCGACATGCGCAAATACCAGAAGGAAACCCGTTATTGAACGGATCCATCGGGATAAGAAGGCGACAAACCTGTCAGTCATGAGGAAAAGCATTAGCATCGGTCTGCTGACCGCTTGGGTTGTTTTTTGCCCCTTTTTATTGAAGGCGCAAGAAATAGCCACAGGCAGCGACGATACTAAACCTATTGAAGAGCGCATCCTCTACAGCCATCAGAACAGCCTCAGCGCCACCCTCCACACCCGAGGATTAGGGCTTGGCTTTCAAATCGGGCGCATCAAAAGCATCTATAAACTGACGGAATGGGAGTTCGGGCTGTACACCCTACGGTCTCCCAAGCAAATCAGAATGCTCAGCAGCGTGCAGTTTGGCGCACGGCCTTATGTTTATGGCAAGCTGAACGAAGTGCTTGTTATCCGTGGTGGATTCGGGCAGCAACGGCGCATTTTCGGCAAGCCTTATTGGGGTGGCGTGGAGCTAAGATGGCACTATGCGGCAGGAGTTTCGCTCGCCATCATGAAACCCTACTATTATTCTGTGAAAGTGATGCAGCCCATCGGAGATGGCACTTTCAAGAAAGTAGAAGCCTATCAGCCTTTTGACTCGGTAGCCTCATGGATTGAGATTATCGGCAGGGCGCCTTTCAAAGAAGGTCTCAACGCATTGCACATTGCTCCGGGAGGATACCTCAAGGGCGGCTTGCTCTTCGACTTCAGTCATCAGAAAACGCGGGCGCAAGCCATCGAAACAGGAGTAGTTCTTGAATGCTTTCCCACCGGACTTCCCCTGATGGCTGACCCGAAAAACCTTTCAAAAAAACCAAAGCAACGTCTTTTCTTCACTTTCTATTTATCCTACCACTGGGGCCGTCGTTTTAACAAGAATTATTAGGAGCAAGTGGGATTATCAGCAGATTATTGCTCCTCTTTTGGGAGGGTGTTCCAAATGCCGCTTCCATCATCCTTTCTGATTCATTCCAAACCTTATCAACTTCCCGTTTTGAAACGGCTTATTGAAGTACGACAACACTTCCGTCATCCGTGGGTCATTCCAAACTTGATTTGGAATCTCCTGACGAGGATAACACGCCACACGGCTATTCATGAAGGGCTTATTTTCCGCTGCCGCGCGATTGCATCGTGTGGTCCTTGGAGTTTTATTACCATGCGATACAATCGCGCGGCAGCGAAGGTTTCCTTTAAGGGGATTCCGGATCGGATCCAGAATGACGGATTGCTGATGAGGAAGGTCAGTTCATAGGTCGTTACCGGCGTCTCAACAGCACGACAAGGCACAAAAAAACAGCCCCCGAATAGGGAGCTGTTTCTTTTGCGTTATCTTCCGCGTCAGCGGGAGGCAGGGCCTCCCCCGCCTCGCTCTGAGCGTTCAGACTTTCATTTACTTCACAACCGTGACACGTTTCACGCTCACGCCGGTAGCGGTGGCAATGCGCACCATGTAAACACCGGAGGTGAACTGACCCATGTTCAACGTGGTCATGTCGTTTTCGATTTCAGCGTCATAGACAACCTGGCCGAGGGCGCTCACCACAGTGATGCGGTTCATGCCGGTAGCCTGGATGGTCACGTTGCCGCTTGTCGGGTTCGGGTACAGGTTGACTTCATCGTCGAACTGACCGATACTCGTCACATTCACAGTGACATAGTTGTTGGCCGGGTTGACGGCGGACTG
>JBGYXG010000029.1:0-13022 GCA_041842465.1 Candidatus Limimorpha sp. | reverse complement strand
TAATTCAAATCAAATATGGACATTAGCAACATCTTAAGTGCTCTTTCGGACAATAACTCCGTGAATGAAATCAGTAAAAAATTCAACCTTCGGCCCAATCAAGTATCGTCGGTGATCGGCAATGCCCTTCCGTTGCTGTTGCAAGGCATGCAAAAGAATGTCGCCACCGAGAATGGTGCCGCTTCTTTGAATGATGCTCTTTCGCACCATGCCGGAAACGTCGATAATGTGGCTACCATGTTGAAAAGCGCCGACCTCACCGACGGATCGAAGATTGTGAGTCATCTCTTAGGTGGCAACCAGTCCTCTATCCTTTCGAATCCGGCTCAGAAGAGCGACTTTTCCAATCTACAGGTTGGCAACATCCTTGCATCGATAGCTCCCAGCCTGATGGCTTTGCTCGGACATGCCAAACAAACCACCAACACTGGAGCAAGCGGCATGGGTTCCTTGTTAGGCACACTGCTTGGCGGCAATTCCGGCGGTCTGCCGGGTTCGGTACTCTCCGACAAAGACGGCGACAGTGCGCCCGACATCCTTGGAGGATTGGGAAAAATATTCAGAAAATAAAACCCATCTCCATTGTACCTTACATCACCCGTCCAATTCGGATGGGTGATGTTTTTTAGGGTATCGGCTCTCTTTTTTCAATACCTTTGTTGCGTAATATGACACGCATGAACGACTGGATCGCTTATTTCGGACCACAAAACCGTTACCGGTTTTCTCTTGGCGAACTGAGGATTGCCGATGATAACCTTTCTGTGTTTGAAACGGGGCATTGCCGTTTCCCGAAAGATAGGCTGATGGTTCACAATGACCGCTTTATCATGGTCATTGACGGCCTCATCTTGAATAGGAAAGAGCTTTTCAACCTGTACCAAACAGATGATCTTGCTCATCTTGTCGTGAAAATGCATGAAAAAAATCCCGATGATTTTTTTCAGGCTTTCAGAGGACCTTTCACAGGCCTGTTCGTTGAAAAAAACACGCACAAAGCCGTGGTTTTCACCAATCAGACGGGAGACTCCGCCGTGTTTTGCTACCAACGTGGAGACCTTAGTGTTTTTTCTTCCAATTTTTATTTGCTGTCGCAATTTCTGAAAGAAAACGGACTGCCGGCAACGTTTGGCGTTCAAGCCGCCCACTGGATGCTTACCTTTGGTTTTCAAATCGATGCGTCCACTTTCATCCAAGAGGTGCATCGGCTTCTGCCCGGAAAGGCCATGTATCTGAATAATGGCTGTTGGAGCGAAGTTGCCTATCACCGCTTTCAATCAAGAGACCTTACCGTCAGCGAAGAGGAGGCTGTGGAACAAATCGATGGGCTTTTCCGACAAGCTGTCAAACGGTGTTTCGACAAGGATTCGGAGTACGGCTACAGGCAACATCTGGCCGACATGAGCGCCGGCATGGACTCGCGCATGGTTAATGTGGTCGCCAAAGCCCTCGGTTACGACAACATCACCAATATCAGCTACAGCCAAACAGGCAGTGAAGAAGAACGCTTGGCCAAAAGAGCCATTCAACATCTTGGTAACAAGCTGATTTTTGGAACATTGGATCTGCATGAATTTATCTTTGACCTTGAGAAGCTCACCCGCATGGACTTCGGCACCTACCTGTACTGCGGCATCACCGGAGGAGAAAGGTTGTTGTCGGAAATTGATTTCAATGCGTTTGGCGCCGAACAAACCGGGCAATTGGGCGATATTGCCATTGGCACCTTTGTAAAAACCGCTTCCAATGCCGTCAATCCCAGTGCCGTGCGCTGCTCGAACCGGCTTCCTTTGGACAGCCGTTACGATGTAAACCCAGAATACTTTGAAAACCAAGACCTTTACAGTCTTTATACCCGGGGTTTCCTTGGCGCCATGTCGTCGTGGTTTGTCCGTAAAAACTACACCTTTGCCCTTTCGCCGTTTATCGATGTTGATTTCATGAGCTTTTGCTACAACCTGCCTTTGGACTATCGCCGCAACCATCGTTTGTATTGGAAATGGGTAGAGCGCTACTATCCCGATGCGCTGACCGTCCCCACCAGCCGAAAACGCCTTCCGAAGACGTTTTTCGAGAAATCGGTCGATTTCGGTCAACGCGGCTTGCATAAGGCATTACGTATCAGTCACAAGGCCTTGCATGGCATGGGGTTGACCCCATCGAGTGTGAGTGCGCGATCTTCGATGAATCCTTACCAATACTGGTATGACACCGACTCTGCCATGCGCACATTCTTCAATGAATACTATTCCAAAAACCTGTCGCTATTGGACGATTTCCCAGAAACAGCCGCAGAAGTGCGTGCCATGTTTGAAAGCCCCGTCATCCTCGATAAAATAATGGCATTGACTGTGTTGGCGGCGCGTAACGTGTTTTTTTAACTTGTTTGCAGCCCGTCATTCTGTTACCATTTTTACACGAAAAACGTATTTTTGCCGTATGGAATCTGAAAAAATCATCTTGGGTATTGACCCCGGTACCATCGTGATGGGCTACGCCGTCATTCGTCAGCAAGGCAAACAGGTTGAAATTTTGCGCATGGGCGTGCTGAAGTTAGGCCGTCTCGACAACCAGGCCTTGAAGCTGAAAAAAATATTCGAGCGTGTTTTAGAAATCATTAGCGAATACAAGCCTGACGAACTGGCCATTGAAGCACCATTTTACGGGAAAAACGTGCAGTCCATGCTGAAATTGGGACGCGCCCAAGGTGTGGCTATGGCTGCGGCATTGTACCGTGACATTCCCATTTTTGAATATGCTCCGCGTACCATCAAACAAACCATCACAGGCAATGGTAGTTCTTCTAAACAGCAGGTTGCCAAAATGTTACAACATATCATACATTTTCAGGAAATGCCGGAGTTTTTGGATGCCACCGATGCGCTGGCGGCAGCGGTGTGCCATTGGATCGACCGCGGCAAAGACGTAAACTACACGAAACATGCCGCGCAAAAAGCCAAAGCCGCCAAAAAAGCCGACTGGAGCAGCTTTATCACCAGCAACCCCTACAGGGTGAAGCGATAAGTACAAGAACCGCCTGTGCACTTACATCAGCTTTTGATAAAACTGCCGCCATTTGTCAGGCAGTGCAACCTACTCCCTCACCACCTTGTGCACGCTTTTGCGACCCTCCGTATCTGTGACGCCTACAAAGTAAACGCCTGCCGGAAGACCGCCGAGGTCGATGGACAGCCCGTCTTCGACCGGCTTGGTCTTTACGGCCATCCTTTGACCGGCCATGCTGAACAGCTCCGCCGTGGCGAAGCCCTTGCCTTTCACCCGCACCACGCCGTCAGTCGGATTGGGGCAGATGGAGAATGGCATGTCTATATGGTCTCCTATTGCGGTTGTCTGGCCCCACACCAAGGGATAGTTGGGAATGGTGCAGAAGAGCATTTTGTCGAGGACAATATACAGGGTTCCTTTACTGATATTGAAAAGGCTGTAAAGCCGCATCCAGCCGTAATAGAAATCATCGCCGACCTTGCACCTGACGGCTCGACGGTCGGTTCCGTTCGGAATGGGGGTGTTAATCGGCGCCATGACACCGCCAAGGTTTGACCACCCGAAGGTTGGGATGTCGGGATGGGGAACCGTCAGGCTGTCCACCCCTTCAGCGAAAGCTTTTTCCCAGTTGCTTTTTGCCGGTTTGATAAAAGCAAACCGATCAAGGCTGTAAGAGGTGAAATAAGCGAGGATATCCGGGCTTCCATCCCTGTCGAAATCCATTTTTATGGTATCGCTAGGCCACCCCCCTCCTTTATCACCAAGTCAGGCTCAAAATCGGTGTAAAGGAAGCCTTCCCCCTGAGGTCTGGGCCTTCATGGTACAAGCTGCTGTCAGAAACAGCAGGAGACATAGTGTTTTTTTCGTGTTTTTCATGTCGTTGATATTATTGATTAATAATGAATTATGATTCGTATGCCGCAAAAATAACAGAAAAAAAACAATTCTGCAAGAAAAAACCACTTTTTTTGCCAAAAGTTTCTCAGGGCTTCCTCTCGTGCACTGTCTGTGGCGCTTACATCAGCTTTTGATGAGACTGCCGCCATTTGTCGGGCAGTGCAACCTACTTCCTCACCACCTTGTGCACGCTCTTGCGACCCTCGGTGTCGGTGATGCCGACAAAGTAAACGCCTGCCGGAAGACCACCGAGGTCGATGGACAGCCCGTCTTCGACCGGCTTGGTCTTTACAGCCATCCTTTGACCGGCCATGCTGAACAGCTCCGCCGTGGCGAAGCCCTTGCCTTTCACCCGCACCACGCCGTCAGTCGGATTGGGGTAGATAGCGATAGGGGCGACAGGAGCATTATCCCCAACATTCCAATTGAGGCAGGTCTGGCCAATGCGCAGCGGATAGTTGGGGATGCTGCAATAAGCATAGTCGTGAATGGTACAGACGCTGTTGGGCCAATCACAGTTTATCAATTCGCCAGCGTCGATGGAGAACCTCACCCATGCATACACATAGCTGCTGTCACCAACAGGTTTTCTGAACGCCGCATAGAGCGAATCTCTTGAAAAACCTGCCGGAAAGGTGATATCCGGATCTTCACCAGGAGTCTGTTGCGGCGGACACCAATAACTCGATGAATTTGTAGAGGCAATCGTATCCCCTTCTTTCCAAGAATAACAATAGATATACATCCACCAATCATAAATGGAACCTGCAGAAAGATGTATCTTTTTGTATTGATTCCACCCAAAAGTCACATCGTACACACCGTCACCATCAAAATCAAGTTGTTTGTACCAGTCAGTGGAAGGAAGATTGGTCGGATAAATCACATTTCCCTCAATCTCATTGACATAGAAAAACCCGTCCTCTTGAGCGTAGGCAAGACCCAAAGAAAAAAGCAGGACCAGCAGTAATGTCTGTTTTGTTTTCATAGCGTTTGTTGTTTTTGTTTTGTTTTTGTTTTAGTTTTCAATCTGTTATTCCGCTTCATCGCCATTAAGTTACTCGGGGCATGAGTGAGTGGTCAGGGTGAACGAAGATCCTTGCGGCACTTCAAATTCACCAACAATTGAGATATGTTCTGCGGCATGCATAGTTATGTTAGATCCCAATGGTACTAGTATTGAACCGTTGGAAGAACCTATCACGATAGAGCGCTTCATCCTATTGTCAAAATTCTCAATTTGCGAACTTGTAGTGATGCACTCGTCTGTACTGCAATCGGTTCTAAGTCTGTAAACTTTCACATAGTCCACCTCCATAACATCTGAACCTGACCATCCGTCTGGTTCGAAATCATCGTTTAATGCTTTTTCTTGCTGCAATGCGTAATTCACTTTAAGGGTCTTGGAATATTGTGGAATATGGTTTATGTCAAAATACTCCGATACCACTTGCCCGTCACGATACCATCTGACCACATCGGGCATCCACTCGCAGCCGTAGGTGTGATATTCCCGCAAATCAGGTTCCGATACTGCTATGTGGTGATGACTTACCGCATATTTGCTTGCACATCCTAATTCTGGATGAGTTGCATCATACTCATAATTCGTGCTATTAGGATTATGCCAAATGCCAGAGGAGTAGCCTCTGTAAAAGTCTTCCTCGCTGTCTCCGTAAGAATATTCGAAGATGTCTATTTCCTCATAAGTATTGGGACCATTTCCAAAAAGCCAGAAAGCGGGAAACGAGCCATTATGAATAGGGAGTTTGCAGCGTATCTCGAAATATCCATAGCTGAATCTCATCTGTCTGACATCCATCGCACCAGAGAAAAAGTACAGAGAGTTGTTTTCTCCATATATGTTCGGATAATTTCCATGCAACACATCGGGCAATGCGTATTCATGATTAGGAATCATATGGTTCCAATCATATTCCGAAACGAGTTTCAAAAATCCATTTGAAACGTCAAACTGGCATTTATCATATTGATAGATCTGACATTCATGTGCACCGTGGGTGATTTGATAGCCTGTATAGGCTTTCCATTCTAAATCCGGTACGCTAAACCACGTTGTCGGATTCCAATATCTATTCTCTGTAAAATTATCTTCAAACAAAACCTCCCAATTTGAATCCGATGTGACCTGCGCCCTGGCATTAATAATGATTGCCAGCAGACAGCATAAAGAAACCATTTTTTTCATGACCCTATCATTTATTTGGTTTCAGCAAACCGTTTTCTTCCAATGCCGTGCGGAGGATTTCTGTCTCTCTCCTTTGTTCTTTTAGGGCTTCGATAAGAAACACGGTGAGCGCTTCGTAATCGACATAGAGTTTTCCGTTTTCATCGGCAGTTACGGCTTCGGGCAGCACTTTTTGCACTTCCTGTGCCCTCATGCCGACATGTCTGTCCTCCATCCCTCCCTTAGAGGTTTTGCCCTCTTCGGCGGGAAAGTACCAGATACCGGTAATCTGATCGAGCACTGCTCCCGCTCCGCTGATCGCCTCGCTCGAGCTCTGCAGACTCGCATCGGAAGCCCTCCAGCTTCCGCGCTTGAAAAGGTACCCGTCAGCCGTCACAAAGAAACGGTGGTCGTACTTGTTGCCAGGATATGAGACAATCCAGCATTTGGCTTTTATTGCGTTGGGAGAGGCTATGGTCACCCAGTTCCAGTCTTCGGTATTGAGAGAGTTGAACTGGGTTTCTCCTGGATAAAACTGGGTGCCAACATTCCAAGCCCCACTTAAGGTGGAGATGCTAACGTGTCCATCGCTGTGGACTTTGATTTGCGCTTGCATCGTCATGCCAAGCAGTACAATGATTAAGGTAAAGAATGCTTTTTTCATGTCGTTGATATCATTGATTAATAATGAATTATGTTTCGTCTGCGACAAAATAACGAAAAAAAAAACAATTCTGCAAGAAATAAACAACTTTTTTTCAAAAAGTTTCTCCGGACTTCCTTTCATGCACTACCTGTGGCGCTTACATCAGCTTTTGATAAAACTGCCACCATTTGTCGGGCAGTTCGTCGCGCATGGCTTGGTCGTAGTCTTCCTTGGAACATGGAATAAAATGATGGCGTTCGTAGCGCGGGTCTTCGGCACGCATAAACGAAAGGTCAATCCACCAGCGCCCCGTGATTTTGTGGCAAAGGAATAGGATGGTTTCCTTGCCGTCGGCAAGCTGCACATTGTAGTGGCGGAAATTGCTGCTTTCAAGGCTTGGGAAGTCGTCCTGCCGGTTCGAAAAACCTTCTATGAAATACCAAATCATCTCCGCCATGAGGCTTGCGGTACGGTTGTTCTCATCGAAATGCGGGTTGTATTCAAAAAATCCAATCGACGACAGCTTGGAGTTGAGACCGGCGTAACGTGTCATGCGGCAGGCTTCCTCGCCATCGAAGCCGTTCGGCGAAGCATTTCTCACCCCCGGCGCATCGGCGGCACGGATGGCGCGCATGTCGAAGCTCACGATGTTGGCGTTGCGAATCAGCGGTTCGCTCAACTCGATGTTTGACTTGATATTGCCCAAGCGGTACACGTCGAAAAGCAACTGTTTCATCAACTCTATGCTGTCGTTATCCACATAATAGGTCTGGTAGCCGATGTTGGTGAAGTTGAACAGGAAGTTCGGTTCGTGCAGAATGATGCGGCTCAAGTAGGTGCTTGAGTTGAGGGTGTCGTCATCATTGCCAAGGTCGAAAACTGGATCTATGGCAGTGATATTGACCAATTTACCTAATGCCTCGTAAACCTGAAACATGGGATAGGTCATGTCCTGACTGCCTCCAATGACAATGGGCACGATATGGTGCTTCATCAGTTCGGAAAGCACTTGATTGACGGCATAATAAGTGTCGGAAATCCTATTCCCAGGATAGATGTCGCCAATATCGGCGATTTTCAGGTCTTTCCAATGGTTGAAAAGCGGATACAAGGCCTGACGCACTTCGTCGGTACCGTCGGAACATCCTTTATTATCGGTTGAACCCCGGTCCTCTTTGATTCCGAGCAGGGCGAGCTGCACGTTTTCCAATTCGGGGAACTCGTCCTTTTCACGATAGATGTCAATGGTGCTGCCAAGGGTGTTTTTGCCTTGATACTGGGTTTCGTCCAAGCAGTTCACCGGAACCGGTTCAAGAAACATGCTGATTTCCATAGGTATGCAATTTCGCTGAATGAGTTGCTAAAATAGTAAATTCATGCTTTTCAAACGTCATTATTTTGAGAAAAACCTCGATAATGTCGCTGTTCTCTTTTGTATGTCGTAGAAACCAAAAACAGAGAACACGCTTTGGCATGTCCTCTGTCGATGGAGATTGGGCAAAAACGGTTTTTACCGTTTCAGATTACTTTTGATAAATCTTTTGCCAATTCTTGTATTCGCGTTCTTTCCACGGACCGTTATGATAGACGTACGAAGCGATAAGCGGGATGACCGTTGTGCCTTCGGCATAGACCATCTGTTGCAGCTTTTCGCTCACTTTGCCCCATGATCCGGCTTCCAACAGTGTGGATGACGAACAGGCGCCGTCGCGCACGTCGGCCACGGTGATTTGGATGGCGTATTTGTGCATGGGCACATCGTAGCCAAGAATTTCGGCGCAGACTACGGTATCCTGTGCAAAGTTTTTCGGGGTTCCGCCTCCCACCATGAACAAGCCCGTTTCGGGAGCCTGCATCTTGATTTCGGTCAGTTCGATAAAGTCGCGCACCGAGTCGATGGACAAATACTTCTCGCCTTTTTTGCTGCGTTCCCACTGGTGTTTGCCAATGCCGAAGCCAGCCGACGAATCGCTGAAAGCGGGGCAGAAAATCGGCACGCCGCACTCGTAACAGGTCTGTATCAGGCTGTCTTTCTTGACGGCACGACCTTCGTGCAGCCATTTGCCAAGGTTCCAAATGAACTCGCGCGACGAATAGGGACGGGCTTCCAGCATGTTCGACAACTCATAGGTGGCGTGGTCGCAAGCCTGAAGCTCTTCTTCATCGATGTACGTGTCGTAAATCCTGTCGATGTAAAGTTCACGAAGCGTGGTATCGGGAATGACGTTTTCCTTTTCGCCAATATAATGCTTGAACCCTAAGGCTTCAAACAAATCCATGTCGATGATGGAAGCACCGGTGGACACCACCACGTCGATCATCTTGTTACGCACCATGTCAACGTAAACCTGCATACAGCCCGCTGCAGAAGTCGATCCGGCAATGGTCAGCATGTTGGTACAGGTCTTTTCCTCGCACATCATCATCAAAATGTCGGCGGCACGCGCAGTGTCGCGCGAAGTGAACGACATCTTGCGCATGGCGTTGATAAGCGCTGTCGAATCGTAGCTCTTAATGTCGATATGTTCGACAACGTCTTTCAGTAATTCTTTTTTCTCCATGGAATTAGACTTTTTAAATTCATATTAAATCATCTTGCAAAGATAGTTTTTTTTCACGAAGATGGGAAAAAGGATTTGAGAAGTAAAAATATTGAGTATGCGAAGCGGTCAACCCTGCTCAGTCAAACTTGTATATTTCTTCAATTCTGGGATAATGGGAAATATCGGAGATGTAAATGAGCGGATGAAAAAAAGGAAACTTATGCCGGATACCTTGGGTCGGATCGATGCCAGGTGCGGATTGGTAAATATGACAAATGAGTTCCGAACAGTAGTACTGCGTTGTGTCGCAGGCATCAAACGCATTATCGAAGAGCGGATTGTAGGAATTGACAAACAGGCTGTAGTTGTAGAGTTTCAACGTGTCTTCTTCTGCAATAGGCATACGCAGCACCTGCCCGCGGGAGGCTCTGTCCGTACGGAAGAACAAATCATAACGTTCTATCTTCTGGCGATCAGGTTCATTGTTCTCATTTTCACCGGGAGAGGTGCGGATAACGCACCACTGATGGTCGTACCAGATCAACATGCCAATGTGCGAATACATCGTGCTGTTATCGGCAGTAACAATGACTCTGCTTTCGGCACTACGTCCGCGCCGTAGCAAAAGGTCACCTGTGCGTAATCGGATGTTTTGGGGGACTTCACGCAACGAGTCTTCCTTTTTACAGAAAGTGGAAATAACCATAAGGCAGCTCAAAAGAGCCGCCTTAATGATATGCTTCCAATGGAAAAAGAAACCTGTCCTTCTATTTCTCATCAATCACCCAGCATCCTTCTTCTTTAATAAGTTTGATGGTTTCTTGGGATTCGCTTTCGTCCTCCATCAAACTACTGGTGCTAACGTACTTGACTTCCACTTCTGCCGTATCGCCATCGATAGTTTCGGAAATAATATCGAAACTCTTGATTTTCACTTTAAAGGATTTCATTTTTTCAAGATACGTTTTTGCCTCTTCTTCTGACGCATTGGTGTAGGAAAACGCCTTTTCAAAGTCGCCGTCAACCATGTGTTGGTAATAGGCTTTCACAATCTCCTTGGGAGATTTCACCTCACGGCGGACACCCTTGCTCTTGGCTGTGTGATTCCCGCTATTTGGGCCCACCCGGGACTTGCTCCCGTTAGACAATGCTCATGCCGAGCATACAAAATAAGGTAGGGCGTTTCCCCTACCTTACTTTCTGTTCCATGAAAACTTAGGCTTTCTTTGCTTTTGAGGAACTTCTTCGTTTTGCGGCAGGTTTGATTTCCTGCACTAATTTAATGCAGTCCTCATAAGTAAGTGCCTTTGCATCCACCGACTTAGGAAGTTTGTAGTTGGTCTTCTTGTAGGAAATATAAGGTCCGAAACGACCGTTCATGACTTTCATTTCGGCATCGTTATCGAATACGCGGATGGTGTTCTGCGCATCCTTTTCGTGTTTCTCGTTGATGATTTCGATGGCGCGCTCCATCTCGATAGATGCCGGGTCATCGGTTTTTGCAAGACTGTAAAAGGCGTTGTCGTACTTGACATAAGGTCCGAACCGTCCAATGGCTACGGTGATTTCATGGCCTTGCCATTCGCCAAGCGAACGTGGAAAATCGAACAGTTTCAGCACTTCTTCCAAGGTTACCGTCTCGATGTGCTGGTTTTTGTGCAAACCGGCAAAACGCGGTTTTTCTTCCGATTCGGTGTCGCCAATCTGTGCCAGCGGACCAAACCGCCCGACTTTTACAAAAACGTTCTTGCCCGATACGGGATCGACCCCCAGCAGCCGTTCACCGCTGAATTTGCCCGAATTTTCGGTGGTAGAAACAATCTGTTTGTGAAAACTGTTGTAGAAACGTTTGATCATGTCGTTCCATTGACAAGAACCGGCGGCAATCTTGTCGAACTCCTTTTCCACGTTAGCCGTAAAATTATAGTCGAGCACGTCGTCAAAATACTGCAACAAGAATTTGTTGACCAATGCGCCGACATCGGTTGGCAACAGTTTTCCTTTTTCAGAACCGTATTTTTCAGTGCCTTGTTTTTCTTTCAGTTTGCCGTTTTTCAGGGTGATGGTCTTCACGTCGAGCAGCGTGCCTGGGACATCGCCCTTCACCACATAGTCGCGCTTTTGAATGGTGGAGATGGTAGGGGCATAGGTCGAGGGGCGACCGATACCGAGTTCTTCCATCTTCTTGACCAAACTGGCTTCGGTATAACGCAAAGGGTGATGGGTATAACGCTGCTGGGCTTCCATTTTGTCAAGGTCGAGCAGCGTGCCGACGGCAAGAGGCGGCAATATGTCGGACTTATCCTCTGCATGGTCGTCATCGTAGCTTTCGCGATACACTTTGAGGAAGCCATCGAAAAGAACGACTTCACCCGATGCGACAAACTGTTTGTCAGAGTTCGAGACACCAATATTAATGGTGGTGCGTTCGAGCTGGGCGTCGGCCATCTGTGAGGCGATGGTGCGTTTCCATATTAGCTCGTATAAACGGCGTTCATCGTTTGTTCCCTTGATGGTGTGTGCGCTGAGATCGGTAGGACGAATGGCTTCGTGGGCTTCCTGAGCGCCTTTGGTGCGCGTGGTGTATTGACGGGTCTTCACGTATTCGCCGCCATAATTTTCCGTTACTTCTTTCTTGGCCATGCCCAAGGCGAGCTTGGAAAGGTTGACCGAGTCGGTACGCATATAGGTGATTCTTCCCGATTCGTAAAGTTGCTGAGCGATGCGCATGGTGTTCGACACCGAAAAGCCGAGTTTGCGGGCGGCTTCCTGCTGCAAGGTGGACGTGGTGAAAGGTGGTGCCGGAGTCTTCGATGCAGGCTTTTTCTCCACCGCATCAACCTTAAACGAGGCACCGATGCAGGCCGTCAGGAAGTTGCGCGCTTCCTCTTCGCTATCAAAACGGGTGGACAATTCGACCACCAATGTGTAATCCTGACCTTCGGAAGCAACGGGAAACTGTGCTGTGACACGGAAAGAGTGGGTTTGCACAAAATTGTTCACCTCTTCTTCGCGCTCAACGATGAGGCGTACGGCCACCGACTGCACACGACCCGCCGAAAGCGAAGGCTTGACTTTCTTGCACAACAACGGCGACAGTTCATAACCAACCAAACGGTCGAGGACGCGGCGGGCCTGTTGTGCCGCAACGAGGTTCATGTCGATGCCGCGCGGGTTTTCGATGGCATTCAAGATAGCGGTCTTGGTGATTTCGTGAAACACGATGCGCTTTGTCTCCTTGTCCTTCAGCCCCAAAGCCTCGTACAAATGCCATGAAATGGATTCTCCTTCGCGGTCTTCATCGGAAGCCAGCCATACTGTTTCGGAATTTTTAGACAGCTTGGTCAACTCGGCCACCAACGCCTTTTTGTCGTCGCTGATTTCATATTCCGGCTCAAAGTCCTTGTCGATGTTTACACTTAAATTGTTTTTGTTCAAGTCCCTGACATGTCCATAACTGGACTTTACGGTGAAGTCCTTGCCCAGAAAACCTTCTATGGTCTTTGCCTTTGCCGGAGACTCGACGATAACGAGATTCTTTGCCATTTTCTTCCTCAATATTTGGTTGTTGCAGAGGTGTCACCTCTTTTATTTTTCGGCTGCAAAATTAGTGGAATAATATCGCAAAAAGGGCATATGCAGCAGAAAAAGTTATAACACATCTGATAATCAATGGAATAAAAACTATAATTCACTGTAAAAAACTCGAATGTGAAGAGTATTAGTGACACAAAAGAGGCTC
>JBGYXG010000028.1:0-6955 GCA_041842465.1 Candidatus Limimorpha sp. | reverse complement strand
TCAAACAGTAGAACTGAATGGGAAACAAGGTCAGCGGGTATTGGACTTGCGTGACTTAGCCAATGGTGTTTATATTTATTCCGTAAGATGTGGTTCACTTTTACAAACGGGTAAATTAGTTATTGCAAAATAAGAATGATACGTGGGAAGGGCGAATGCCCTTCCCATAATTTAAGGTAAAAATGAAAAAACTTACAAATCGAACTTTGCTATTGTTGGTTTTGTTGGCTTTCAATGATTTATGTTATTCTCAAATCCGTATCGACAAGCAACAATGCTTTGGCGGGTATGGCGACGACATAGCCTATTCAATAGTTGAAGAAGAGGATTTCTTCTTGGTCGCTGGCCTGATGGAACCTTCTTCCATTGGAACAGGGCATGTCCAATGCGATGGGAATCATCAAAGGACTTGGGTGGCAAAAATCAGCAAGGACAATTATGAATTCTTGGATGGTTGGTGCTTCGACATTATGGGACAGTTTGTGAAGATTTTCAAGGATGAAAACGCGGATGGCGAGTACTTTTTGGTAGGCCAATGGAATTGCTATGGGGCAAGGAATCTTACTACCATTAAGATTGATTCCAATGGTAATGAGTTGTGGCGCGTTTGCTATGGCAACGAATATGGGCACATGTATGGAACAGGCCGCTTGTACACCAGCGACGGCGGCATTATCAATTCCGGCGACTATACTGACGCAGGCGGCGATGTCGGCCATATCTTTGGCGGCTACGATGGTTGGCTTATCAAGCATGACAGAAACGGCAACTTGGAATGGGAACTGACTCTTGGTTCTCAAGCCCTTTATGAAAGTGTTCTCACTGTCCAACAGGCTTCGGACGGCGGTTATTATGTGTGTATGCAAAACGAATCCTATGGGGTGGGTAATATACCTTGTCCTGAAATAGTGTCCAATGCCACCTTGGTCAAGTTAAGCCAAGCGGGCGAAATAGAGTGGCATGAATGCTACGGATGCGCGAACACAGCCCCTGAAAGGCAGGAGAACAGTGGCTTTATCGATGTCGTGGAATTGGATGACGGGTATTTGTTTGGAGGTCAGGCCAATTGCTACAGCGGTGATTTGGAAGGCAGCGGATGGCACTATGGCACGCTGAACAACTCTCCCAACGGTCCATACACTTCTGACATTTGGCTTTGGAAAGTGGACAATAACCGCAATATCATTTGGAGCAAGTGTTACGGAGGCTCTGACAATGATTTCTTGCAGAAAACGTTTCGGACAGAAGATGGCGGCTTTATCGTTTTCGGAAACACCCATTCCAGGAACGGTGACGTGGCGAGTGCCAGTCATATCAGTTTGGATGAATGGAACGAGGGTGTGGGATGGATATTCCGAATCGATGCCAACGGCAATCTGTTGTGGGAACGCTGCTTGGGCTCGGCTGGAGGTGCTGGCTCAACCAGTATTACGGATGTCATCAAGCATAACGACAGGGAATATATCGTTCTTGGGAATTTGATCTGCCCTCCGAGCGGTTCAAGTGGTGATGTGAACTGCACGAATTGTGCACAATTGAGCAATCCCGAGTTTCCACACCATTTGAAGGATTATTGGTTGCTCCACATTACGGATACCGTGGACTATAGTACGTTAAGCGTTCCTGAAATGCCAATACAGCAGGAGGCTTCGGCGGAAATCTATCCCAACCCCACAAACAACACGGTTTGCGTGGTGCTGCCCAACGAGGCCGAGGCCACGGAAATGGAACTCGTCAACATGAATGGCCAGGTGGTGGCCAACAAGACCTTTAGCGGCAAAAGCAGTTGGTTGGAGATGGGCGACCTGCCTAAAGGAATGTATATGCTGAAAATCTGCAATGCTGAAGTATGCCTTACACGGAAAGTGATGAAGGAATGAAGAATTATGTAACTTTGCAAACAACAAATCATTAAAACAGAATAAGCCATGAAGAAATTATCAATTATCCTTGCCGCGATGCTTGTTTGCGGCACAATGCAAGCCCAGCTTGTGAAAGGCTGGTTGGAAATCCCGACGGGCGTTACCGAGAATCTTTTTGGTGTGGACTGCCTTAACAAAAACGAAGCGGTTGCCTGTGGCGAAAACGGCAAAATCCTGAAGACCGTTGACGGTGGCAATACATGGACGGTCAAGTTTGAGAAAGAAGGCTATGACATGATTCATGTGGCATTTGCCGATGCTCAGGTGGGTTATGCCTGTGGCGATTCATGCTGGTGGAACAGCGACAACCACAAAGGCGTTATCGTGAAAACCACCGATGGCGGCGAGACCTGGCAGGAACTCCCCAACACGGAGTTTGTCCATTTGCAATGGCCTGACTTTGCGCGAAAAAATGACCTTTTTGTGGTTGATGAGGAAACTTTCTATGTTTTCACCAGCAATTCCATTCTTTGGAAAACCACTGATGGAGGACAGAGTTTCATCCCGACCCCGTTCGAATTGGGAAGGGTTACCCATTGCGAGTTGTTCTTCGAGGACGAGACAGGATACCTTGTTGTGATTGAAACTGATTCTTCATTTCAAACAAGTATCCATGTATATAAAACGACCGATTCGGGAACGACCTGGAGGGAAGTCCGCAATGTTGGGTATAATGACTTTTATACGGTTGTCACGCATTTCTTCAACAAAGACCATGTAGAAGTGTATGGCTATTTCAGCGAAGGCATGTATAACCTGCTTGTGACCGATGACGGTTTTGAGACCATTTCCTATTTAAACATTGAATGTCCGATGCATGATTACTCTGGCATAGAGAATGTAAGTCATGCCAAATTCACTTCCGACACCTACGGTTGCATTCTTATGGGCATGACTTTAATGAAAGGGTCAACGGATACTAATCCGTATATCATGAAAGACAGTTGGGAGCATTGCGAATGGATCAAACAAGGGATTCCTGACTGTGAGAACAACGGTATGGTGCAATGCAGGGATTTGTATGCTGTTGATGGTGTGGACACGGTTTTCTACATTGCCGCTGAAGACGGCTTCGTTTACAAGTCGGCGATGATACCTGTTAATGGTGTTGAAGAAAGTGTTTCGCAGATCAAAGTCTATCCCAATCCTACAGAAAATGAAGTTACCATCGAAAGCGATGGCCTACAGGATATAGAAATCCGCACCATCACCGGACAAAAGATAAACGGCGCTTGGAAAGGAACAAAAATAAACCTCCGGTCACTACCGGATGGCGTTTATTATCTAATCCTAACGGCAAACAATAGGGAGCATATCAAAAAACTGGTGAAGATGGAGCATTGATTCAAAAACACAACTCCGAATCAATAAAATCAACGCCTGATTTGCTCGAAACCCTTGCCGTAAGCGCCCATCACGGTGTTCATGGTCATGAAAGCCTTGGGGTCTTCCTCCTTTACAATCTGAAAAATGCGCTGCGACTCGCGTTTGTGCGCCACCACCATCAGAATGTCAGATTCCTGCTTTGTAAACCATCCCTTCCCTTTGATAAACGACACGCCACGCTGCATCTCATTCCCGATGCGATCGGCGATTTTCTGCGGTTCCGATGAAAAGATAAACACCTGCACCGATTGTTTGTTTCCCGTCAAAACGAGGTCAATGCAATAGCTGCATACGCTCATCACCAAAAAACCGTAGATAATAGTCTGTACCTTGTCGTTTTCTATAACAAAATAGGAACATCCGATAATCACGATGTCGCAGAACAAAATGATGCGTCCTTGGGAAATGTTACGGTACTTGTTGACAATCATGGCGACAATATCGGTGCCACCCGTGCTGCCTCCTTGTGTGAAAGCTATTCCTATGGCCAAACCCGCCAAGCCGCCGCCCAATATGGCCGACAGCAATTTTTCTTCGACAAAAGGCTGCATGGCTCCCGACATCATCGGTTCGGTGATATAATGCTGCAACAACGAGAAAAACATCGACAACACGATAATGGAATATACGGTTTTTATGCCGAAACCGAAGCCAAGAATCTTGATGGCAATCAAAACGAGGATGGCATTTATCACGAATACGGAAATACCAGTCGATATCCCCGTTGACCAAAATATCAAGGTCGCCATACCGCCGACTCCTCCGCCAAGAATCTGGCTTGGGATGAGAAAAGCCGTCCATCCGAACGCCATCATAAACAACGCAAACGTGATGATTACATAACGCTTGACCTCTTCCATAATATTACCCTTGCTTATTTTCATAATGAGATGATTAAATGTTGTACAAAAGTACGGTATTCGTTTGAATTGATAAGAAAAAACAGCACATGCAGTGGAAAAAAACGCTTAGGACGGGGCTGTTGAAGCTATATGCAAGGCGTATATGCGTGTGGTACATCGGGGATAAAGGATTATTTCTATTTTTGCATATATTACAGTTGCTGAAACTTTAGAAACAGCCATCAAAGTAACAACATGACTAAGAAGATTAATGAGAACGCCGAGAAGCAACCCGCCGCAAATTGCGACCCTTTGTCTGACGTAACAGCCCAAGCTGTTGCGATGCAAACAGACCTTGCCCAACTGATACTGAACATCAGAGGTGTCCAGGTGATGATTGATCGTGATTTGGCCATGTTATACGGAGCGGAGACTGGTCAATTGAATAGACAGGTGAAAAGAAACATCGAAAGGTTTCCTTCTGATTTTATGTTTCAGTTGACAAAGGAAGATCTTGATATCTTGAAATGCCAAAAAGGCATCTCAAGTTGGGGAGGCGACAGGTACCTTCCTTATGCCTTTACGGAACAAGGAATCGCCATGCTTAGCGGCGTGTTGCGATCACCAACAGCCATAGAGGTGAACATCCGCATCATGCGCGCCTTTACCGCCATGCGTCACCTTCTGGCTAACAACGCCCAAATCTTTCAACGTTTATCCAACATAGAATACCATCAAATTGAGACGGACAAGCGCATTGACGAGGTCTTCAAAAGATTAAATGCTAATACTCAGCCGCAACAGGGAATTTTCTATGACGGACAAGTGTTCGATGCCTATTGTTTTGCTTCCGATTTGATTCGGAAAGCTCAAAAATCCATCATTCTCTTTGACAATTATGTGGATGACACTGTGCTTTCTTTACTTGACAAACGAAACAACGGAGTGTCCGCAACCATCTGCACCCGACAAATCAGCAAACAGCTACAATTAGACATTGACCGGCATAATGCACAATACCCGACAATTAATGTGAGGGTTTTCAACAAGGCACACGACCGGTTCTTGCTCATCGACAAAGAAGTGTATCATATTGGAGCTTCCATCAAAGACTTGGGGAAAAAGTGGTTTGGCTTCACACTTATGCGCGACATAACGGCAGAAAACCTGTTTGACAGCATAAAAGGAAAATAACTAAAAAAACGCCCTGATAACTCACGGTTAAAAGGGCGTTTTTAGTACCCAGAGCCGGTACAATGCCGTGAAAACAAGAGAAATTAAAAGAATATATTTAATTGATAATCAATACTTTATGATTTTCTTATATTTGGCTATTTTGCTTATTTTCGCCTGTTTTTGGTTAAATAGTACACTTTTAGTACACTTTGATATTCGGGAATTTTTAGTATCTTTGCAAAATAAGAAAACATCTGAAAATAAATGAGTTAATGATTTTACTCGGTTTGATACGCATTTAGGTACATAACTATCAATTATGGCAAAATTAGAAAATAAAGCAAAGGAAAACCCGAAATTGGAGCAAAATGTGCTGTCTAATGGTCGGATAAGTCTGTATCTGGAGTATTATCTCGGTAGAGAAGAAACACCTGTGTTGGACGAAAACGGCAACCCTGTTTTATATGAAACAGGTAAGATGATCGGCAAACCTAAAGTGCACATCAAGCACAATAGGCGAAAAGAGAATTTGCAGTTGTATTTGATAGCCAAACCTCGTACCCCTGTGGAACGGCAGCAGAACAAAGAAACGCTTGAACTGGCTGCCAAGATCCGTGCAGAGCGTGAACAGCAGTTTAAGGAGAGCATGCTTGGCTATCGCTTGAAGAAGGATAGAAATATCAATTTCTTGGACTATTATCAGGCTTACATAGATAGTTACACGAAGAAAGACCTGCGAATGATTAAGATTGCCTTGAATCGTTTTAAGGACTTTCTGAAAGAGTACTATCCTCTCTATGAGTTTAGCATCAAGCCCGATCTGATAACCAAAGAAATGATGGAACGATTTGTGGAGTATCTGCAATCACGAAGTGTTGGCGAAGGTGCAAAGAGCATCTACCAGCGTTTCAAGAAAGTGGTGCGTTATGCTATCGACCACGAAGTGATGTTGAAAGACCCGTGTAAGGGAGTAGTTTGCAAAGCAGATGAACAGATTTTGCGCAAAGATGTGTTGTCAATGGATGAGATTCAATCACTGATTCAATGCCATTATGATAATGAAAATCCGAATGTCAGGCGAGCCTTTATCCTTTGTCTATATTGCGGGCTGCGCTTCTGCGATGTAAAAGACTTGACCTACAAAAACATTGATTATACCAATCACCTATTGAAGTTTGAGCAGAATAAGACCAAAGGACATTCGGCGCATAGTGGCGTTGTCATTCCCCTGAACGATGGATTATTGTCATTGATTGGTGATGCACCTGAAGACTTGGATTCCTCGATATTCAATTTACCTTCTTATGAAAGTTGCAGCAAATCTGTAAAACGATGGGTAAAGCGCGCAGGCATTAATAAACACATCAGTTGGCATTGTGCTCGCCACAGCTTTGCCGTGAATATTCTCAATAATGGTGCAAATATTAAAACCGTTGCAAGTCTTTTAGGGCATAGTGGATTGAAGCACACCGAGAAATACACCCGTGCAGTGGATAAGCTAAAGTCGGAAGCGATAAATAGTTTACCGGAATTGAAAATGTAGACACTTGATTTATAATGGTCAATTCCAAGTCTTTGTCTTTTCTAATTATAATCAGACATATATAACGAGAAAAATGCTAATTTAAT
>JBGYXG010000027.1:0-3080 GCA_041842465.1 Candidatus Limimorpha sp. | reverse complement strand
TTAAACAATGGTAAAAGCCACAATTGGTTTTTGACACGGGATAAAATCACCCCATGTAATAAGTGCATATATTGTTTTTTGTGTCCGCCAATATCCAATTATGAATTTGTCATTAATCGTTTCAATCTGTGTAATTATGATGTTCAATAATAAAACCATCATTGTTCTACTAATAGCAATTATACCAATGGTTTCTTTTGCCCAAAGAAAATCAGAAATAACGGGGCGGGTTTTGGATTCGATTGACAACAAAGGAATTCCTTTCGTCTCCATCCGGCTGCTCGATACTGCTGGGAGCATTCAGAACGGAACGATAACCGACACCACGGGTTTTTTCAAAATGGCCAAAGTGCCAAGAAACACTTATGTCATCGAGGTCTCTTGTTTAGGATATAAGACAAAAAAGTTATCCATCAATGCAAACGAAAGCCAAGTTTATTACAGAATAAATCTTGTTGCCGATGCCAAAACACTTGAGGAAGCGGTCGTGACCGGTGAAAGAATCACGATGAGAGAGGAAATCGACAAGATGGTTTACAAAATCGACGATTTCACATTGCGCAACTCTGTCACCGCGCTTGAGGCCATGAAGACAATTCCGGGAATAACAGTAAAAACTTTCGACGAAACAATACAAGTGAATGGCAGCGACAATGTTCTGGTTCTCATTGATGGTGCCTACAGCACAAGAAGCCTCACCTCGATAACGCCCGAAGACATCGAGAGCATCGAGGTCATCTCCAACCCTTCGGTGGAATATGATTCGGATGTGGCAAACGTTGTGAATCTCGTTCTGAAAGAGGAACGCAAAAAAGGTCTGCGAGTCGTTGCGTTCACAAGGGCCACCTTCCCCGACAACCATGATTTGGCCAAACTCACCGCCGATTTCGAGTTTTCAAAATTCAGACTTTTTGCCGATTATCAATTGACAAGATTTGTCCTTCAACCAAAAATGTTCATCTTCGACAGTACCTATTATAAAACATTTGACCAAGACAACATTTACGAGACTTTCTCGGCAATCAAATTCTTGAAATCGCCGCCTCAGCTAACACACAAAGTCAGATATGGCTTCAATTATCGCATCGGCAAAAACGACTTTCTTAATTTCACAGGCAGCTATTCTTTTGACAAATCTGAGTCGTCATTCAGGTTGCTTTCATTATATCGGATAAATGGCGACACGATTTACAACCAGACAGAGAACAATTTTCAGAAGTCCGAAACACCAGAGCAGAATTACACCTTGTATTATCGGCACAGATTCAACAATAATGGTCACGAGCTTTCGTTGAATTCCAATCTTTACACCATGAAGCGAAACGCCTGGAACACTTATTCTTCCGTATTCGCATATCCCCACGAAAGCGTTGAAAACGTGAATATGTCCCGCATTGTTTTCAACAGACAGACGACGCTCAATGCCAAACTGAAATACGACTTGCCGATTACTGAAAAACTGAAAACAGCAATTGGTGTCCAAACCTTTTATAGAAAAATCAACTACCATTACGACGACAGTCTGCAAAAGCAGTATTTCAATTATAACGACGAGCGAATTGCTGGGTTTGCTCAAATTACTTATCGCTTCAGTGAAAAATTGTCAATGATGGCGGGTTTGCGTTGTGAGAATTTGAAGTTCAAAATTTACGACACTTTAAGCCGCCATCAGTGGAACTATCTTCCCAATGCGTCCGTTTTATACAAATTCAGCAACAATCATTCCATTAGGCTGAATTACAAGACTTTGCTCTCGTATCCATCATACCATTTTTTGGCTCCATTTGTATATAACAGCACGGATTCGTTGTCGTATTCAGCTGGAAATCCAGAACTTCTGCCCTGCAACACGCAAAACATAACGCTTCAATATGCTTATAGAAAAAGCATGACAAATATTCTCACCGGACCTTATATGTCATTTCGGAACGGTATAATTGGCGAAACAAAAGGTATTGAAGGCTCGGTGACTTATACGAAATACGGCAACATCACAAGTTCGAGGAAAATAGGCGGAATGTTCAGCGCCACGGTATTGATTGGCGGTTCCCTTTTTCCGACGGTCGGATTTGATTTCGGCTATACGATGTTTGAAGATAATAACTTCAACGGTTGGGAATACAGCCTCAACGCGGGATTGGAAATGGGACTACCTTGGGACATGACTCTGGAAGCCTATTTGAGTTATTCAGGCATGCAACGATATTACAATGGTTACGCCTATCAAAGTCCGTTGATGGATGAAATTTCAATCAGCAAAGACTTTTCCAACAATCTGATGGTTCAGTTGTCTTTTGCGAATCTGTTTTTGCCTTTGAAAGACAAGGAAATCCATAAAGCCATGGACTATTACGAAATGAATTGGAGTGAAACTCATTTCCCAATTGCCCGCCTTTCCGTAAGATATGTTTTCACTGCTGGCGACAGGAAAATCAACAATTCAGAGACTTTCGAATCCCTGATGGAGAACGAGGAAAATGTGAAGAAAAGAAAATAACAAGAAGCCATGTCATCTTTCCCCTTCTTCCCCCAGCACGATTCGATGGACTGCGGTCCTGCCTGCCTGCGCATGGTGGCGCAGCACTACGGGCGGCACTACACCTTGGAGAGCCTGCGGCAGAAGTGCCACATCAGCCGCGAGAGGGTGAGCCTTTTAGGCATCAGCGAGGCGGCGGAAGGCATAGGCTTCAAGACCGTCGGCGTGCACCTTTCCTTCGGGCAGCTGAAAGAGGAGCAGTCCCTTGATTTGCACGACATTGAGATTGTGAATAAATTGAATTTTTTTGATAAAAAAACGGCAAAAATACTTGACAAAAGGAAAAATAATGCGTATTATTGCATCGTAAAAACCCTTTTTGAAAGGATACGGTCATGAAGCTCAATCTGTCGATAACAAGAATAATGGTATCGCTCATTGAAAAAGCGAAATGGCAAGGGTTGTTATCCCTTTCGAGCATCGTTCCGCCCGTTCTATTGACTACAAATCATTCAGCAACAATCTCTTCGGATGAGAGCAATGCACGTGCTTTGCCTTGTTCCGAAAGGAGATGCTATGGTAGAAAACAGCCTTTCATCTGGGT